>JBBDYI010000042.1:0-8063 GCA_040901705.1 Pirellulales bacterium
GCCACCTTGAGCGGAATCACTTTCATTGCGCCGGCGGCGGTGGCTGCTTCGGCGAGCCGGTCGCACGCCGACCGCGATCCCGAAACCGCCGTGTTGCCGGGGCAGAGATAGTTGGCGATCACCAGCACGTCGTCGCCCCGCGCCGCGGCGACCAATTGCTCGATCTGCTCGATTTCCAGTCCCAGCACGCTAACCATACCGCTCGGCGCGGCATCCGAGGCCGCCTGCATCGCTTCGCCGCGCTGCTGCACGACGCCAAGCCCCGCCTCGAAGTCTATCACGCCAGCAAACACCAGCGCCGTGTACTCACCCAGAGACAATCCCGCCGCGGCGGCGAAGCTATCGACGACGTCCGGCGACGTTTGCCGCAGCCATTCGAGCGCCGCAATACTGGTGACGAAAATCGCCGGTTGGCTGACGGCGGTCGAATCGAGCCGTTCGGCCGGCCCATCGAGACAAACCGCCCCGAGATCGTAACCAAGAATGGCGCTGGACCGATCGAAATACGACCGCGCCGCCGGCCAAGCATCGAGCAAGGCACGCCCCATGCCGACGCTTTGCGCTCCTTGGCCCGGAAACAGACAAGCGATCTTCGGCACGAGAACTAGCGAGGGATAGAGGTTGAAGATTCAAGTCGAAAGGTTCGAATCCCAAGCCCAAGGCCTGCAAACTCGAACCTTGAAACTTTCCACTACGATCCGTCGCCCACTTCGACGACCGTCCGTCCCATGTAAAAGCCGCACTGTGGGCAAACGACGTGCGACGGCTTGGGGTTGCTGCATCGCGGGCAGGTTTGCAATTGCTTGGGAACGATGAAGTGATGCGCCCGGCGGGTTCGCGTGCGGCGCTGCGACGTTCGTCTCTTGGGGACAGCCATGACGGTTAACTTCTCGTATTTCTCGTATATTATCTCGTGGCGAACATTCGATCTGGCACACACCAACGGGCGTCTCTGGCAAGTTCTGCCCGAGCGTACTCCCGGCCTCCTGCCGCGGCGAATTTGCGTATCGCAAGCATCGCGCCCGCGGCAAGAATCCAACATAGTAGGATCGTCTGCGAGACCTGTCAACGCCCACGAACGGCCGTTTGACTGTGCGACGAACGATATAGACAGTTCTTATGGATAATTTACACGCCATGAGGACTGGTCGTTCTAGCGGACGAATGCCGCGAGGCTGGACTACAGTTCTGTCCGGAAATCGAGCCACGCCGACATGTCCCTTCGTCGCCAGCGGCGTCAATTCTCGACCGACGCGGCCCCCTCCGCCGCATCGCAGTTGCCCGTATAATCGTCAAGCGTTATCGTGAGCTGCGCGCGGCGGGGCCGAACCGCCGATTGCAAGCTAAATACATCCAGCAGCGTTGTCGCGCCCGCGATACCCCTCCGTTTGACACATTTCTCCCTCACAGTCATCAGGGCGCGCCGCCGATGGCCACCATGCACTACCGACCGGGCATCGAGGCCGTCCCCGGTTACAAGTTGATCGAATTGTTGGGCCGCGGCGGCTTCGGCGAGGTGTGGCGCGCCCAAGGCCCGGGCGGCGTCATTCTAGCCGTCAAGATCATCGACAAGGTCGACGACAAAGCCGGCCGCAAAGAATTCCGCGCCCTCAAGCTGATCCGTAATCTGCGGCACCCGAATCTCGTTTCGATCTCCGGCTTTTGGCTCCGCGACGCCGAAGGCAACTTGCTCGATCCGGAAACGCTCACCGACGAGCCGCAAGAGAATGCAACCCATCCCAGCGAGTTGATCGTTGCGATGGACCTGGGTGAGATGAGCCTGCTGGAGCGGCTCGACGAGTGCCGCAAGGGAATCGCCCCCGACGCCAAGGGCGGAATTCCTTTCGAGGAACTGATCGAGTACATGGACGCGGCCGCCAGGGCGATCGACTACCTCAACGTCCGCCACGACATCCAGCACCGCGACGTCAAACCGCAGAACATCCTCATCGTCGGCGGTTCGGCGCAAGTTTGCGATTTCGGCCTGGCGTCGGCGGTAAGCAGCGTTCGCACGTCGATGGGCGGGGCCGGTTCGCTGGCTTACATGGCCCCGGAAATCTACACCAGCAAACGTCCCAGCCGCGCGACCGATCAATACGGTCTGGCCGTTGCCTACGTCGAATTGCGCACCGGCCGTCTGCCGCTGGCCGACACGGAAAGCTACGCCGTCCTCGACGAAGCCAAACGCCTCGGCAAGCTCGATCTGTCGTGGCTCGACGAAGCCGAACAAAAGGTGATCGCGAAAGCCACCCAGGTCAACGCCGACGACCGCTACGGCCGCTGCGTCGACTTGGTGCAAGCGCTCCGCAGCGCCGCGTTTCCTACTTCCGTCGTCAACCCCACCACCACCGACACGCTCAAACCGATCGGCGACTATCAGCCGCAACGGCAGATCTATCGCCGCGCCGGCGAAGAAATCTGGGAAGCAATCAGCCCGGAGCGGCACCACGTTACGCTCGTCGTTCGCGACGTATCCGAATCACCGACGCTCGCCACGTCGCCCGCGCTCGCTCTCTCGCGTGAAGTCAGCAAGCGTCATCCGCGGCTGGCCGAGATGTATGAATACTGCCGGCTGAGCGAGACGGGCAAGGTCGCACCCGCGCGATTGTTCGAAAGTCCCAACCCGCCCGGCTTTGCTCGGCTGCTGCTAGCCGGCAAGCTGTGCAGCGGCAACATGAACGACCGCATGACCTCCGGCGGTCTAACGGCGGGGCAACTGCTCGACGAAATGGAGCAACTTGCCGAGGCGGTCGATTTCCTCAACGCGCCGACCCACGACAGCGGCGGCAAGAAGGTGCGGATCATGCACCTCAACGTGCGGCCGGCCAACTTCCAGTTCGACGGCGGCAACGTGCTGTTGGGCAATTTCTCCTCGGCCCAATTGATCGAGGGCGACGAGCAGCCGTTTCCGGCCGGCCGCGCGATGGCCGACAACGCTTACAACGCCCCGGAATTCACTGACGAAAAGCTCACTCGCTGGTCCGACCAATACCAACTTGCCGTCGCCTATCTACAGATGCGGACCGGCAAGCCGTCGTCGGGCCTGACCAGTTCGCACGGCGGCACGCGCCGCACGACCGGTGCTTCGCGGCTCGACCTGGAGGATCTTCAGTCGCGCGAACAGGACGCCATCGCCCGCGCGACCGCCACGCAGCCGTCCGAGCGGTTCGACACCTGCGCCGAGTTGGCCGCCGAACTGCGCAAAGCCTGGGCGGAAGACCGCGCCCTCTCCGGCCTGTCCGACGAACCGCCCACGGCGACTGTCCAAAGTGGCGGCAACGCCACGATGCTGCCCGACAATCGCACGATCGTCGCGCCGCTCGGCGATGCCTCGGCGGCGGTTGCCGTCGGCTCGCGGGCGGTTCAAGGCACGCTCGCCGCTCCGCGTTACGCGGAAACGTCGCTCGAATCGGACACCGACCCCGAAGCCGGCCGCCGCTTGGCCGCCGCTACGGCTCAACCGGCAGCCCAGCCGTCGATCCTCGTGCCGCCGCCGGCTCGCCGTGGTGCGCCGTGGCTAACCGTGGGTCTGGCCGCGGCGTTGTTCGGCGTGATTGCCTGGGGCGGCTACAACTATTTCCTCTCGCCGCAAAGCAAGCTCGGCAGCGCGATCAATTCGCGGATCGCCGACGGCAACTTTCTCGAAGCTCTCGACGACATCGAGCACACCGGCGAGGAACTGACCGACGAACAACGCAACGAACTGCGTATTCAGGTGCGGTTGGCCTGGTTCAGTCAAAACGTTGTCCCACTCGAAGCCGATCGCAAGTACGTCGCGGCTCTGGACGCCCTCGCCCAAGTCGACGCGAAACTGGCTGAGGCCGAGCAGGTGCAGCACTGGGAGGCCGAGGTCGTTGAACGCTGGTATAAATACGCGAAAGCGCTCGGGAACAAAGAAAACGGCGAACCGATCCGCTCCGCCCTCGAGTTCAACGCCTTGATCCGTCGTCGCGGCGGCTACGAAGAATCCGTTCGGCTTCGCGGCGACGCGATCGACAACGCCATAAAATCGTCTCTTTCGAAGCTCGTCGACAAGCCGGAAGACACCTACACAACGGCCTCTGAGGCGATCCGAGCCATCGACGAGGCGAAACCGATCTCGATTCTGTCGCAGGAAGAAGAACTCGCGCGGCGGCGGCGAGCATTGATCGCGCGGGCCCGCGCCGCTGGACGCCTTAGCCAGTGGGAAAGCGTTAAGACCGACCTCAAGGAGCTTGGCGCCCAGTTCGCCACACGCGAAGAATCGGCCATCGGCACGCTGCTCGGCCTACTCGCCGACGCGCGGCAGGCAGCGGCGGTCGAGCGGTTGGAACAAGCCCGCCAGTTGCTCCAGACCAGCGCCGCGGTACTCGATCCGTGGGAAAAGCAGAAGCTCGACGACCTGATCAAGACGCTCGACAACGTGGTGGGCGGCCGGCGGTTCGAGCAGTTCCAAAAGCAACTCACCGAAGCCGAGAACCTGGGCTACGGCGGCAACTATGGCGAAGCGTCGGCGGCGCTGGCCAGGATTCGCGACGATAAGTCGTTTGCTGAGTTCATTCGCGGCAAGGAACTAGCTCGCGTCGATGCGTTGGCGGCCGTTTGCGTATTGGGCCGCGCCGACAGCAAGAGCGAAGACGTCGCGACCGCCGCCGCGAACGTGCAGAACTTGATCTCCCAAAACGCCGTCGCGGAACAGCGCGTAGCGAGCGTTTGCGACTTGCTGCGACGGCGCGCCCTGGAAAAGACGAGCACCGCCGACGCGACGCGCAAGTCGCCACAATTGCTGGCCGTCGCGTTGCCGACCGTCGCCAAGGCCAAGTCGCGAGTCAAAGTCGGATCGCCGGAAGAGAAGCAGCTACAGGAAATCCTGCGATCGCTCGTCGCTGAGTTGCAAGTCGACCTGCGTCGCCAACGCGACGTTGCCGGAACCGCCGCCGCCGCCGCGCTGAAGAAGCAGTGGGAAAGCCTCGCCGCACAGGCAAAGATTGCCGAGGAGTTGGGCGCTACCGACCGGCTGACCGCGGTCATTCGCATCGAGGCGGCGATCGAGTCGGGCAGCGGCGACGTCAACTTTGCCGATGCCGTCAAGAAACTCGCCCTGCCGTCGAATGCCAAGCCGACGCCCGACGACCGCTACGTCAATTATGTGCTCGCTCGCGCCGCCGCCGCCGGGCGATCTTCCGACGCTCCGACGGCGCTGGCGGCCGCTTGGAACGGGCAATCACCCGCCGCCGACGCAAAACCGATTGCCGAGGAAACGTGGCAGCTTTCGCCGGCCCGCCGCCGCGCGGCCGTCGACCTGCTCGTGGGCGCAGCGCAGAACAAGGCCCGCAAGATTCACGATCCGAGTCTTGGCGCGGACCCGGCCCAGGGAGACCGCTTCGCGACGGCCGACGCCGCGGCGGTTTATCCGCAACTTGCGCTCGCGCAATATCTCGCCGCCAAAGCGGGGTTCGATCCGAAACGATCCGCCGACGCCGGAACGCTACGCACGCTGGGTGAAAACCTCGCGCTGGCCGCCGCGTACAATCCGGCCACCGCCGATGCGGGCGTACAGCTAACGAATGACCTCATCGACGCCGCGGCCGACGACGGCGTTTCGACGCAGGTTTATGTGGCCAACCTGCGGCTGATTGGCGAGCGGCTGGCGAAATCTCCGCAGCCGGCGGATCGCATTCGCTTCGTTCGGGCGGCCGGCCGGTTGCTCGCGCTGTGCGAGGCGAAATACTTCGATGTCCGCTCGGCGACATTGTTCGACCGCGTGATCGCACCTGGCTTCGAACAAGCCGTCGCTATCGGCGACGCGCTGCCCGACGCCGATAAGGTCGAAGCGGCCCGCCTCGCCGCCGCCCGTGGCCGCTACATCCGCTCGATCGGCGCGATCGAAGAACGCTTCGCCCAAGCCCAGGGCGGCCCCGATCAGGTCGCCTACGATTCTTACGACAAAGCGGTCGCCTTCGATGCGACCGAGTCGGATTACTACGTCGGTCGCGGCATGGCCTATCAGGACTTGCTCCAGCCGACGCCCGACAAGAAGGCCGCCGTGCTTCGCGAGAACGCCAAGCTCGCCGACGAGCACGCCGAGAACGACGACCAGCGGAACATTGCCCTCGGCCTCAATGCTTTGGCGCTCTATCAGGAATCGAATTGGGTTCCGGACTACGACGCCAAGCGCGAGAAGCTCACCGAGGCCGTCGCGGAACTGGCAAAGGTCAACTCCGCGGGGGCCAAAGCCGCCGGCGCGAGCGGCCAAATTTATCACGCCCTCCGCGTCGTCGAGGGCGGCGGATACCTGCATCTGGCCAATTACGCCGGCGAGTCGAAAGACAAGGCCGCGTATCTCGACCGCGCCAAGGAAGTCGCCCGCTCGATCGTCGAGGGCGACGAAAACCGCGTCCATCCCGAGTGGGCGTTGTTGTTGTGGGGCAACACCGAAGAAGACGAGGGCATGTTCCTCGATAAGCTGGATAGCTACGAGTCGGCGCTGTCGCATTTCACCAAGGCCCTCGAAGCGTCGCAAGAAGACGGCGACCCCAAAGGCCAGTCGAGCGCGCTGCTTGGCCGCGGACGTTGCCGCTATCGCCAGGCGATCGATGCCTCGAAGGACGACGCCGAAATCCGCCGCCGCCTCACGCAGGCGCTCGCCGACTTGAACGATTCGATCGCCGTCGCCGGCGCCTGGCCGCTGCAACAGGCCGAGGCCCACCGCTGGATCGGCACGATCTATCAACATCCGCTCGTCGCCGAAACGGCCAAGGCCACTGAGAACTTCGATCGCGCCGCGGAACTTGCCAAGGATTCCAATCCGAGTTGGCCGATTTACGAGATCGCCCGCGCCAATCACGCGCTGCGGCTCGCCGAAAGCTTGATCGATCCCGACAACCTTCGCCGCCCGACGCCGCAGGCCGAGAAGCTGCTGTTTCAAGCCCGCGCCGCTGCTCAAGTTCTGCTCGACGACGAGACAGATGCAAGAATCGACGGCCGCCATCGCGCCCAAACGGCGTTGATCGTGGCCCAAAGTCACATTTGGGAAGGCGCGCCGCAAAAAGCCAGTGAGACGCTCGACACTTTCCTCAAACGCCTCAAGGGCGACGACGCCTTCAGCCTCGCCTACGGCGTCGCTAAGTCCGTGCTCGACCTGCCCGGCGGCGATCGCGACAAGCGCAAGCTAACTCCCGAAGAGACCGGCCTCTCACAACACGTCCTCGACGCCGCGCTCGCCACCGCCAAGGGCGAGCCGATCGCCAAGAAGACCGAGTTGTTCGAGCTGAACCGCGCCTACTACAACCTTTGGAACCCGCAGTTCCAGGCATCGGCCAAGCGCGTGGCCGCGGAGCCGGCCGTCCGCCGATCGATGCTCGACCTGCTGCACCACGTGCGATTCCATCTAGCCGTCGGCGTCAAGTTGCAGAGCGACCCCGAGTGGAAGGCCGCCGGCGGAAAGATCGAACCCGAATTGAAGCAGAGCCTCGTCGAATACACGAAGTTTCTTCTGAGTCCGGGCGGCGAAACCGATTGGAACAAACCGGGCCGCGATCAGGCCCGCTACAAGGCCGACGCCGGACTTTAGCCGCTTGCGTGGCGTCTCTTCGCCGCGGCTCGCCAGCCACGTTTCGCCGTGCGTTTTCGCGCCGAACGATTGTGTTGGTTATAGCGGTGGCAGCAACCGTTGCACGGGCCGTCAACCCGCCAGATTTGCCAACGTCGCCGGCGTAAGCTATGCATTGAATTGCAATAGCCCCCGCCGCTATCCATACGCACTCAATCCGCCGCGGCCGCCGCACCGCGGGCGACCCCTTGGACCTCATGCATATCGGCATCGACAATCGACGCGAAATTCCGCCAGGTTCGACGCGCGTTCGTTCGCTCCGTCGCGGCGGTTTCACGCTGATCGAAGTGTTGCTGGTCGTCGTCATTGTCGCCATTATTGCGACGGTGACGATCGTGCAGTTGCAATACAACACCCGCCACGCCGAGTTGACGACGCTTCGCTATAACGAAGCCACGCTCAATCAAATGATCTCGGTCGTAACCGTTCACGCCCCAGGTAATAGTGTTGGTGGTTGTCGGTGGGCTTGGGC
>JBBDYI010000043.1:0-7878 GCA_040901705.1 Pirellulales bacterium
AATTTGTGGCCGCCTGGATCGCCTTCCGAGCGGCAGGGGTTTTAGGATAGGCTCTTAGAACTTGAACCTTAAAACCTCACCCGCCTTGTCGCTTCGGTCGAATTCGCCGCAGCGGCTTCTTACGGCCGGGCTTGCCCTGTCGCGATGGCATTTCCCCGACGGGCGCCTCGTCGTCGTCGACCACCAGTCGCTGCTTAAGGAACGGCAGTGCGTGCGGCTTGCTGGTCGAGCGATTGGGCGGAGCAGCGTTTTGTTCGGCCGACCACTTCGGTCGCCCTTTCGTCGGCCGTCCTTTCGCCGGTCGCCCTCCCGTTGGCCGTCCTGCAGAAGGTCGTCGCGACTTGCCCGGCTTGCCCTCGGCAGTTTCATCGCGTTGCTTTCGCCGACTGGTCGACGGCCGCGCGGCCTCGCCGGTCGTTTCGCGGCGCGGCTTGAACTTGGTTCGCCGCGGTCGCTTGCCGGGCGGCGTCCGATCGGCAAGCGATGCGCCGGTGTGAAACGCAAGTTCCTTAAGCGCCCGAACCTCTTGCGAATCGAGCGGCCGGAACTGGCCGGGCTTGAGTTTGGCGAGCCGAATCGGCCCGACGGCAATCCGCGTCAGCCGCTGCACCTTGTGGCCGAGTTGCGCGAGCATGCGGCGGATTTCGCGGTTGCGGCCTTCGGTGAGCACCATTTCCAGCACGGTACAGTTTTTTTGTCGCTTGCGAATGAACGCGCGGGCCGCCTTGGCGACGCCCTCTTCGAGATGGACGCCGGCGAGCAGCTTGTCGATCACTTCGTTGGTCGCCGCGCCGGCGACTTGAACGAGATACGTCTTTGGCACGCCGTATTTGGGATGGGTCAGCCGCTGCGTCAGTTCGCCGTCGTTGGTGACGATGATCAAACCATCGCTGTGCTGGTCGAGCCGGCCGACCGTGAACAGCCGCCGAGTCCCACCGACGAGATCCACGACGCGGATGCGGCCCGACGGGTCGCGATTGGTCGAAAGCACACCGGTCGGTTTGTTGACGGCGTAATACGAACGCCGCTCGAAACGAACCTGCTCGCCGTCGACGGTGATCTTCTGCTGGCGAGAATCGACGCGGACGCCAAGCTTCGTGACCGGCTCGCCATCGACTTCGATGCGACCGGCGAGGATCAATTCCTCGCAATCGCGGCGGCTGCCGATGCCGGCGGCCGCCAGGACTTTTTGCAGGCGTTGCTCGTCGCGCACATCTTGGCCTTGCGCATCGACGTTTTGTGCGTCAGCACCGGCGCTGCCCGTCGCAACGGTGGATGCCGATGACGATTCCGCCTTGGTGGCGCGCGGCGCGTCTTGCGAGCGGTCGCGGCGGCGGCGACGGTTGCCAGTGAAGCTGGTAGCGCCGTGGCGGAGGACTTTGCGTTTCTTGGGCGTGGTTTTCACGGCTGTGGCTTACGGGTGGACGGTGGCTTGCGGATCGGCGCAGTGGCGGCGTGAAGGGAAGTGCTCGCCGAGCACCCGACGGGGATTGGCCCGCGATTGCTTCTTGCGGCTGGCTTCTTGCGGCTGGGGCGAACCGTCTATCATACTACCAGCTCATGCCGCACCCTAGGGGCACGCGACGGCATTCGAGCCGAGTGGCCCGGATTTACGAGTCATTTTCGAGGAAAACGCGATGGCATCGCCAATTCGAGTTACGGTTTGGAACGAATTCGTCCACGAACGGACCAGCGAGGCCGTGGCAAAGATTTATCCCAACGGGATTCACGCGGCCGTGGCCGATGCGATTCGCCAGCAGTTGGGCAGCGGCGCGGAGGTGCGGACCGCCACGCTCGACGAGCCAGAACACGGTCTGAGCGAAGCAGTGCTGGAGGCGACGGATGTACTGACGTGGTGGGGCCACGCCGCCCACGAACGGGTCGACGACACCGTGGTCGAGCGCGTGCAGCGCCGCGTCTGGGCCGGCATGGGGTTGCTCGTGCTGCACTCGGCCCACAACTCGAAAATCTTCCGCCGCCTGATGGGCACGAGCTGCATGTTGCGGTGGCGCGAGGCCGGCGAGCGCGAGCGCCTATGGGTCGTCAATCCATCGCACCCGATCGCGGCCGGCCTCGCCGACGAGTGTTTCGAGCTTCCCCAAACCGAAATGTACGGTGAGTTCTTCGACATTCCGCCGCCCGACGAAATCGTATTCATCTCCTGGTTCGAGGGCGGCGAAGTCTTCCGCAGCGGCTGCACGTTCCGCCGCGGCAAAGGCAAAATCTTCTACTTCCGCCCCGGCCACGAAACGTTTCCCATCTACTACGACGAAAACGTCCGCCGCGTAATCGCCAACGCGGTCAACTGGGCCGCGCCGACGGGAGCCGCCTACTTCGGCGAAGGCCGAAACATAGTGCCATCGCTCAGCCCGATCCAAAGCGAGCACGTCGTCGACGAGAGGTTGCACCGGGCGAAGTGATGGGACCAGTGCGCAAACGTCTCCGCTGCGAAAAGAGGTATGACGGGATGCCTGGGTCGCCACGAAACTTCAAGCCAATCCAAGAGCAATCAATGCGCGAAATTGCCAGCGGAATGGCGGCGGCTTTGATCATCGGTTCGGTAATAATTGGCGCGTGCCTCTACGACGCTTGGCGGTCGTCGCGGTGGGGTCCACTGCCGGGTGCCGCCTTTACGGCATTTCTTCTTGTGTCCTGGTGGCGGCAATCCATCCGCGAGATCCTCCGGCGACAACGCGCAACGCCGGAAGAGAATAGCTGATCGGATCAGAGAAGACAGCTTCTATCGCGGCTGCCACTGCTCGTCAAGCTTACCCTGAGCCGGCGCGGGCGAAACTTCCTCCAACCTCGGCAGCGGCGTGACCAACTCGCGCGATTCATAGTATTGCGACGCCGCATCGGGCGTCGTTGCCGCGGCCAGGGCGACGCGGCCCGGCGGCAGGCCCAGCCGGTCTTGCAGGTCGTCGAGCATCGTCTGCTCCAGCGAAATGTCGCGGCCGATCGGATACCACCTGAGCTTCGCCAGTCCCGCCGGCTCGTCGTCGAGTCGGCGGTCGAGCGAATTGTCGTTGCGGAACGTAGCCGCGCCAGCGGTGCTGTGCATTGCCCGCGCCAGGTCTTCCTGTTCCTTGAGCACGGAAATCTCGACGAGCGAGCCGGCATCGTGCGGCGTAACGCGGACGGTCGCGCGGCGGCGGATGGTTTGCAGCGTGCCTAGCGTTCTCTCGTACGAGTTGGCGGCGTCGCGGCGGTGCGGCTCGAAATAGGTCGCGCCGATAAGCGGCTGCGTTTCGATCGTCCCTTCGGTGAGCACGTCGCCGATCTGATGCACGCGCTGCTCGCGATCGATGCGGAAGTAATCGTCTACCGTGTCGACGAGATTCGTCCACAGCGTTTCGCGGTCCATCGCCGGGACGTAAATGGCGTTGCTCGGTCCGGTCGCGCCCCCCCCCCCACCGATGCCACCGATGCCGGGCGGGCACGGCTGTGGCTCGACCGACCAGAAGTGACAGCCCGTCGCGGCGAGCACCAGCGGCGCGAGCATCGCCGCGGCAAACGCCAACGGGCGCCAACATTTCGGCAGCGGCTGCGAGCGAGGTGCGTTCACGAAATGGTCGAGAATAGGCATGGCGATCGAAACAAGGGCCGACGGCGCGCAAGCGGCCGGTGCCGGGCGGAGATCGGCTGTTAGCGCATAGCTCGCCCGCTCACCGGGCCGCGAAGTGTCCATAATCCGCGTCGCAAATGCAAGTGCGGTTGCCCGCTACCCAAAGGGGCGTTCTATGAAGCGTTCGAGCCGGCGAGAGCACGACAACTCGTTCGCCGGATCGAGTTTCACCGCACGCCGAAACACGGCGGTTGGCTGAATATCGCCGAGAACGAACTCCGTTCTGTGACCCGCCAATGCGTCGCCGGACGACGATTCGGCGACATCGAAACCTTGCCGGAGAAACTTCCGCCTGGTCCACCGACGTGAATTCCACGCAACGCGGCGTCAACTGGCAAATGAAAATCGACGACGCCCGCTGCTAGTTGAAGTCCGTGTATCCCAAAATCCAACTTTGACAAAGCACTAGCATGAATCGCACGCTCGGTTTGGGTATCACCAGCAAGGCGATCCAAGGGGCGTTGGTCTTTCGTCGACGCCGAGCGAAATCGAGCCGTGGAATGGACCGATCGAGTCGCGGGTCGCGGCTGGTGCGACATGACCGCCAGAGGCTTACGGTCCCGCCCACGAATTCTGCTACTGCGAATAAACGACGATGGGAGGTGCAACCGGCGTCGCGCCTCCCATCGTTGGACTTCATGGATACCGTGCTCGGGCGGCCTGTCGTGTCGCTTAACGCGAGTTCGGCGACGTCGGCTTCGGCTCCGGCTGTTTGAGCCGGATCAGGTTCCAGTCTTGCGTCTTGCCATTGGAAAGGTGCAGCGCGACCGGGCCGCTGTCGCCGGTCAACGTTTCGACGCTGGTGGTGAACACGTTTTTCGAGTTTTCGCCGACGGTCCAGGCGGCCCGTTGCGTGCCCGCGTCGAGTTGACCGCCGACCGGCGTGCCGCTGTCGCTGACCAGGTCGTAGTATGAACCGTTGAGTTGGCCCTGCTTGTTGACCGAAAGTTGAATGAGCGTCGTCGGCTCGGTCTGGCCGTCTTGGGCGAGCGCGAACACGCCCAACGCGAGCCATTGCGTCGGGTCGTTGGCTTCGTTGGTGCTCGTGAAGTTTTGCGGTCCGGTCGCTGCCGTGTCGCCGCTATCGGCCGGTTCCTCGGTCGCTTCCGTTGCTTCGCCCGTGTTGCCCGACTCGACGATCACCGTGTCCGAACCACCGCCGTATGCGGCCGTGCCGACCCAGGCGGCGACGGATGCTGCCGTGGCGACGGCCCAGGCGTCGGCGTGCGGATGCGTGGCTTGCCAGGCGTTGGGGTGCTGGGCGTACCATTGCGGCGTGAACAGGTCGTCGGCGCGGCCTTGCACGTTCGACTGGAGTTGGCTGGCCTGGGCTTGAAACTGCTCCTTGCTCTGTGCGGTGTGCTGTTGGGCGTTGTCGCCGCGTTGGAAATCGCCGGACTTTACCGCGTCCGCGTTTTTGCCGAGGAAGTCTTGCAACTGCTGATTCGTCGGCCGCTGTCCGCTGACCGCGCCTTTTCCGAATTGGCCTTGGCCGTTGTCATTGAATTTGCCGCCGGGGTTCTTGTTGAAGCCGCCGGGGCCTGCATTCGATTGGCCACCGCCGAGCTTGCCGCCCGGATTTCCGCCGAACTTGCCGCCGGGGCTATTGATCTTCGGTCCGCCGCCGGTCGGCCGGTTGCCGGGCTGCGTACCGCCGGGTCGCGATCCGCCTCCTGCCGCACCGCCGGGGCGAGCTCCGCCGCCACCGCCACGTCCCGGTCGGCCCAAAGCGTCCGAGGACGCCAAGGCCATCGCTACGGTCGCTACAATCGTGATATACAGGCTCGTTCGCATCGCGTTGGGTCTCCGGATAAAGCGTGTCGCAAGGATGTTTCGGCCAAGCCGAACGGACCGCCACGCGGCGTTCCGCGCGAGTCTAGCTTACGTATCGCGACTGCGCCGCGTCCGCTTCCAAGCGGCAGGCTCTCCCGCGGCTCGCGGTCGGCGGTGTCGTAGACATTTGTTATGTTGTGGATTGGCGGTCAAGAAAACTGTGCGAGGCGAATCCTGTTGCCGACACAGTCGCTCGACCGTGTTGTCGGCCAAAGGATTCGCCTCCCACAATTTCGGGATAAGTTCTAACGAGCAACGCACCGGGCGTCGCAACCGTCCTTGGAAATGATTTGCCATGCCTCGTCGCAACCTGATGCTGATCTTCGTCGCCGCAATCGTGTCGCTGGCCTTTCACACGAAAGCCCGGCAGAACCGCTACGCCGCGCCGTTCTCCGAGGCGATCGACGTGATCAAGCGCAACTACATTCAGCCGGTCGACGATCGCGTGCTGTTCGAGTCGGCGATGGACGGCATGGCGAAGAAGCTCGACGACTATTCGCGCTATTTGAGTCCCAAGGAATACACGTCGATGCTGCAAAACAGCATCGAATTGGAGTTCGAGGGCATCGGCGCGCATCTTACCCTGACCGACGTCGACTCGCCCGATGAACCGCGAGAATTGATGGTCGCCATGCCGATTCTCGACGGCCCGGCCGACAAGGCGGGTATCAAATCCCGCGATGTGATTCTGGAAATCGACGGCGTTTCGACCGCCGGTTTCCGCGTCCAAGACGCCGCGGACCACATCAAAGGCCCCGCCGGCACGCGCGTCGTGTTGACCGTGCGCCGCGAGGGCGTCGCCGACCCGATCGATATCTCCGTCGAGCGCGGCCACGTCGTCGTCGATTCCGTCGTCGGACTGACGCGGCGAGCGGACGGTCGGTGGGACTATTTCATCGAAGGCCAGCCGCGGATCAAGTATCTGCGCCTGACCACCTACGCGACCCACACGGCCGAAGAGCTTGCCCGTCGGATCGGCGACTTCAAGCGACAAGGCCCGATCGACGCGCTGGTGCTCGACTTGCGCGACAACCTTGGCGGCCGGCTCGACGCGGCGATCGCGGTGTGCGATTTGCTGCTCAAGAGCGGCGAGATCGTCACGATTCGCGATCGCGATGGCCGCATCCGCGACAGCTTCACCGCCAGTAGCCACAACTTCGTCGGCGATTTCCCGATAGCCGTGCTGATCAACGGCAACACGGCCAGCGCCAGCGAAATCACCGCGGCGTGCTTGCAAGACGACGGTCGGGCGGCAATCATCGGCACGCAGAGCTACGGCAAAGGGACCGTGCAGGATTTGATACCGTTGGAGCGCGGCCGCAGCCGGCTCAAGCTGACCACCGCGACGTATTGGCGGCCCAGCGGCAAAAACATCCACAGAACCGACGCCAACAAAGACGATCCGTTGGCCTGGGGCGTGCGGCCCGACGCGGGCTACGAAGTCCCCCTGACGCGACAGCAGGAAATCGCCATCGCGCGCGACCAGAACGAACGCTGGCGGCCCCGGTCGACCAAAGCGGTCAACGGCGCGAAGCCAGCAGCGCTTTCGGCGCCGGAACCCGACGTATCGGTGCTGGAGATCGATCCGCAATTGCGGCGGGCGGTCGAGTACTTGCGGCGGCGAATGAAGTGACGCCCAGCCGGCGCGGCGATCCGGCGTTGAACCACGGCTCCGCGCGAAGTCGATTCGTGCGAGCAGGCACATCAAAGGGATTCGAAGTCTCGATTCCTTCCAAGACGATTGGCAATCCGCAGAATTCGCAGCGCAGCCGATGGCCACAACCAAAACGCAGCGAGTTTCGTTTCACCACGGTGGGCTGCGCAGAGGACGCAGTGCGATCGTTTCCTGATGGCTCTCGCTCACCGCGCAACGGCGGCGGCGTTGGCTCGTCTCTGCGTCCTCCGCGAAACCTCCGCGCCCTCTGCGTTAAAAACGAGCTACATCAAAGCCGCGCAAGCGAGCAAGAAGCTACCGAATAGTTATGCAGATGACGCACTAGTTGACGCAATCAAGTCTTGTTCGTCGGGTTATTGGCGGACGCGGATCAAATGCCCCTCGGTGCGAAAGAAGATCGCACCGTCGCTGATCGCCGGTGAGGCGAACGTTCGCTCGCCGAGGCTGTTTTCGGCAACTTGTTCGTACTTCTCGCCGGGGCGGACGACTTTGGTGACGCCGCTGTCGTCGGTGAAGTAAACGAGGCCGGCCGCCGTGACGAGCGAGCCGCTGTAGTGCGATCCCATCCGCTCGGTCCAATGACGCTTGCCCGTCGCCGTGTCGTAGCACGTGCCAATCCCGTCGTCGGAAACGACGAGGAAGTATGGCCCGACGACGATTGGCGAGGGGACGTAGGAGCAGGCCTTCGTAGTCCGCCAGACGACGTGCGTGTCGGTGACGTTGCCGTGGCCGTCGGGCCGGATGG
>JBBDYI010000044.1:0-7866 GCA_040901705.1 Pirellulales bacterium
ACGTTTCATCTTGCAAGATCATCCAAGCTTCTCCTGACGCACCAACAGGCTGCTATGCCAACCATGCCGCCAACCATTCAAGCCATCGTCGAAACCTCCGTGTACGTCGACGATCTCGACCGGGCGGCGATATTTTACCGCGACGTGCTCGGATTGATCGAAAGCGACCGCAGCGCGGGCCGCCACGTGTTCTTTCCCGTGGGCGACGGCATGCTGCTGCTGTTCGACGCCAAGGAGACGCTGCGCGGCGAGACGCTGCCCTCGCACGGCGCAAGCGGCGCGGGACACTTCGCGCTCGGCGTTCGGCCGGAAGACCTCGGTTCATGGCGAGCGCGGCTCGCCCAGCATGGCGTCGCCGTCGAGCAGGAGGTCGATTGGCCCCGCGGCGGAAAGTCGCTCTACTTCCGCGACCCGGCGGGTAATTCCGTCGAGCTGCTCACGCCCGGCGTGTGGCGCGATCCGCCGGCGTGGTAGACGGCGTTCATTCGAAAACCGGCGGCGAGAATCCGCGCGCACCGGCGTCTTGGCGACCCACCACGAATCGCCAAGACAACCGGGCGACGGTTCGGAGATTACCGGCGACCTAGCGCGAACGAATCGACAACGACGCCGATCGCACCGCCGGCTGCGTGACGTGCGGATTCTCGATCACCACCGGCGTGCTCGCCTTCTTGACGCTCGCCGACTTCGTCGTGGCCGCGGGCGTGGCATCCGGCTGGACGTATGGATTGTCGAACACGGCCGGCTCCACCGGGGCCTTGATTTCCGGCGTCATCACATACGACGGATACGCCCACGGCGTGTAGCCATAGGTCCGCGGCACGGGATAGCTGTAATACACCGGCGGATGAATGGAAAAATACGGCGGCGTTGGAATCCGGCTGCTGGAATAGGGCCGTTCCCAACTGCCGATGCCGTAGTCGGACATATAGTGCCGAACTTGAACGTCCTGAGCCGAGGCAGTCTCGGCCACCAGCGCGACCCCAGCGGCAACGGCCGCGCAGAGCGCAAAACGAGCGACAAACTTCATGGCGACATCTCCCAAAGGTGCGAAAACAAGTGCTGCGGTGCGTCTAACGGCAAAGCATCGAATGCGGCGCACGGTGCGCCCGTACATTCCACACTAATCACCCGCTACCGCAGTCGCAACCAGAGATTTCGCCGCCCGGCGACGGGGGACGGGTTCGGTAGGGTGCTCTGTGAGCACCGTTGGCGGCGGGCTGGGTTGGCCGATCGGTGTTTCTCGGGAAATCTGAGCGTGGGCGAGGTGCTCACAGAGCACCCTACGCGGCTTGGCGGGCAATTCAGATCGCCCGCGACGAGGACGCCGCGTTTGGTGGCGCATCACCATTCGACCCACACGAGTTTCCACCCTTTATCGATTTCGCACGCCCAAAGCTGCGGACTGACCAATGGCGGCGTCTGGCATTCCATGTCGCGGCAGAGGTCCGTTGTGTGAGGGCGACCGCAATACGGGCATTCCCATGCTACGTGCGGAGCGGCAATTCCGTCAGCTAACGTTTTGCCGCTTTCGGCATCGACGAGCGAACTTTGCGCAACAAACAATTCGCCCTGCACCACGGGGAATATTTCCGTTGTCCGTTCAAAGCTCCAACCGTCGCCATTCTCGCCGTAGGCCCAGCAATTCTCCAACAACTCGCTAACCAGCGTTTCGGAATTCGCCACGACGAAACGCTTGCCGCCTCGAACGGCCCAGAATGCCTCGATGTGGCGGAATTGTTCGGTCATTGCCATTCAGGATCGAATCACTCAGACGAGTCGGGTGCTCTG
Source organism: Pirellulales bacterium (assembly GCA_040901705.1). Classification (GTDB taxonomy): domain Bacteria; phylum Planctomycetota; class Planctomycetia; order Pirellulales; family PLA5; genus PLA5. The sequence continues at coordinate 1,792 of JBBDYI010000044.1, forward strand.
TGAGCACCGCTGGCGAAGGGCCGGGGTGGCCGATCGGCGTTTCTCGGGAGATTTGCGCGTGGGCGAGGTGCTCACAGAGCACCCTACGTGGCCTCAATCGCTGCCGCCGGTACGGGGAACTGTTTGCACAATTCCGTCACGTCGCCGCGAATCTTTTTGTGCAGCGGCTCATCCTCCGCCGCCTTCAGCGACGCGAGCATCCAGTTGCCGATGCGTTGCATTTCCGCGACGCCCATGCCGCGGGTGGTCAGTGCCGGCGTGCCGACGCGGATGCCGGACGGGTCCATCGGCTTGCGCTGGTCGTAGGGGATCATGTTCTTGTTGACGGTGATGCCGCAGCGGTCGAGGGCGGCTTCGGCGGTTTTTCCGCCCATGCCCAGCGGCGTTACGTCGACGAGCATCAAGTGGTTGTCGGTGCCGCCGCTCACTAGCCGCAGCCCGCCGGCCATCAGCGTTTCGGCGAGTGCTTTGGCGTTCGCAATGATCCGCTTGCCGTATTCCTTGAATTCCGGCCGCAGCGCTTCGCCGAAGCAGACTGCCTTGCCGGCCACGACGTGCATCAGCGGCCCGCCTTGCAGACCGGGGAACACGCTGCGGTCGACGTCCTTGGCGTATTCGGCCTTGCACATCGTGATGCCGGCCCGCGGTCCGCGGAGCGTTTTGTGCGTCGTGGTCGTGACGAAATCGGCGACCGGCACGGGGTTGTCGTGCAATCCGGCCGCGACCAGTCCGGCGTAGTGGGCCATGTCGACGAACAACTTCGCGCCGACTTCGCGGGCGATTTCCGCGAACCGGCCGTGCGGAATCTCGCGGGGATACGCACTCGCGCCGGCGACGATCATCTTCGGCTTGTGCTCGCGGGCGAGCCGGGCGACCTGATCGAAGTCGATGCGGTGCGTGTCCCGCGTGACGCCGTAGTTGATGAAGTGGTAGAGGATGCCGGAGATATTCAGCCTCATGCCGTGGGTCAAATGCCCGCCGTGGGCGAGGTCGAGACCCAGCACGGTGTCGCCGGGCTGCAATGCGGTCAGGTACACCGCCATGTTCGCCTGACTGCCCGAGTGCGGCTGGACGTTGACGTGCTCCGCGCCGAAAAGCTGTTTGGCCCGATCGCGAGCGAGGTTCTCGGTCACGTCGACGTGCTCACAGCCGCCATAATACCGCCGACCGGGATAGCCCTCGGCGTACTTGTTCGTCAGCACGCTGCCGACCGCCTGCATGACCGCGGGGCTGGTGTAGTTCTCGCTGGCGATCATCTCCAGGCCATCGGCCTGCCGCTCGATTTCAGCGGCGATCGTGGCCCAGACTTCGGGGTCGTTTTTTTGGACGAAATTCATGATGAGCAAACCGCCCAGCAGGCGGATGAGAGGGGCTATTGACGCCACGCCGCACATCGCGGCGGCACGCGGCGGAGTTAATGCGAATGGTGAATCGTAAATGGTCCGTGGCGAATTGTGAATGAAGCAAGACGGCGAATTTCGCAGCATTTACAATTCACCGGTCACAATTCTCGATTCACGATTCTCCCGCTGTACGCTGGATTTGCCTGGAATTCCGCCGGTGGTACAATCAAGACGCATCAACAACCGGCGATATGCTCGACGATTCACCCGGTTCTCGCCCAATTCCATTGCATAGCCAACGGATCCAAAGATGACCACGCACCAATTCACCCGCCGCACGATGCTTCGTGGTCTTGGCGTTTCGATGGCCTTGCCGTGGCTTGAATCGCTGCGCGTGTGGGGCGACGAACCGGCCAAGGGCGCGGCCGCCGTTACGTCGACGGGCGGCAGCGAGGCTCCCGTGCGACTCGCTGCGCTGTTCGCCGGCAACGGCTTTCATAGCCGCGAGTGGTGGGCCAAAGGCAGCGGCCGCGACATGCAGCTCGGCAAAGTGCTCGAACCGCTGGCCGCGTTCCGCGAGAAGATGCTGTTCGTTCGCGGCCTGTTCAACGCCGAGGCCCTCAAGGGGAACATCCACAGCTCGCAGACCGGCAATCTCCTCTCCGGCGCGCCGCTGGCCTCGGGCGGAGAAATTCGCAGCGGCACCAGCTTCGACCAACTGCTGGCCCAGCATCACGGCGGCTCGACCAAGGTGCCCAGCCTCGTGCTGGCGTGCGAGAAGTCGAACCCGTCGGTGCATAAGAACTATTCGATGCTGTACAGCTCGCACATTTCGTGGACGTCGCCGACCACGCCGACGCCGCTGGAGCTTTATCCGGCGCTGGCGTTCGATCGTCTGTTCAAAGACGAAGCGGGCCGCGGCGACAAAAGCGTCCTCGACGCGGTGTTGGGCGACGCCACGGACCTCCGCCGACAGATCAGCACCGCCGACCAGCGCAAGCTGGACGAATATCTCGACTCGGTCCGCGACGTCGAACAGCGCATCAGCCACGCCGGAGAGCGCGGCGAGCTACAAGGCTGGCGGCCGACGCTCGACAAACCAAACATCCCGCGTCCGGCCAACGGCGTCCCGCAAGACATCGCCGAGCACATGCGGCTGATGTGCGACATCCTCGTGCTCGGCTTTCAGACCGACGCCACGCGGATCTGCACGCTCAAGCTGAACAACGACCACTCGTCGCTGCGGTTCCCGAACCTCGGCGTCGACTACATGATCCATCACCTGCTGTCGCACTCCGACACGGCCGACTGGCTCAAGGTCAACCAGTTCTTCATGCAGCAACTGGCCTACATCGCCGGCAAGCTCGACGCCATCCAGGAAGGCGACCGCACGGCGCTCGACAACTCGATGATCCTGTTCTGCTCCAGCATGCTCACCGGCAACCACGACGCCAGCAACCTGCCGGTCCTCGTCCTCGGCGGCGGCGGCGGGCGAATCAAGACCGGCCAGTGCCTCGATTACACGGGCAAACCCAACCGCCAGATGTGCCGGCTGTATCTGTCGCTGATGGACAAAGCCGGTCTCCGCCCAAAAAACTTCGGCGACGCAACCGAGCCGCTGGACGAGGTGTAGCGAGACGTGCCCGTCGGCGACAACCGAACTCCCTGCTGAAACACGGAGGTACGGAGACACGGAGAAGACGCACGAGCCGGATCAAGACACGGAATATAAGATTGGGATCACGCGAGCGATCTCGATGAATGCACCGCCCCTTCTTCTCCGTGTCCTCTGTGACCTCTGTGGTGAACGGTGGCGTCGTCCCGTTCGCCGATGCAGCGCGGCATCGACCGACAAACATTGACGGCCGTCACAGCCCAACTTCTGCCGCGTCGGGAATTTCGTCGACGTTGCTCCGCGGAGTTGGCGTTTTGCCTGGCCGAGGCCGCACCGAAGGCGTCGGCCGTTTGGGCCGCGACGTGGTCGATCCTACCGATGGCCGGTCGAAGGCGCCGTCGCTTTTCGCCACGTTCGCCACCCGCGATTCCGCGGCGATGCCCTTCGCGGCGCCCCCCGCGGCTATGCCACCCGTGTCCGCCACAACGTTTGCCGAGCCGAAAGCATCCTCGTCCGCCGATTGCGACGACTTCTTCTTCGCCTTGAGCGAATCCGGCGCATCGTCGAGCAACTGCTCGACGCGCGCGCTCTGCGCGTCGCCAACATCCGCGTCGTGCTCGCCCGACAACCGCGAGCAGCCGGCGGCCAGCAGCGCCGCCGCCAGAACCGCGACGCCGAAACACGGATGCTGAAAACGGCGTCGCGTCGTGCCCATACGCCCATCGCTAACCGCGGGGCGAAGCAAATCGACGTCCGGTCTTACGAATATCTTCGCTGACATGGTTTTCCGGCCCAACGCAATCGGCATCGCGATTGCAAGAACTCAGTATTGCTCCCCGCGCTTCATCGCCGTCATCAGCGACGTTACGGACGATCGCCCGAGATGAAGTCCGGCACCGTCTTGGGGCGCTTCGGCTGCGGTTCCGCGGTCTTCCACCACGACGTGAGGATATTCCCCTTCGACTCCTTTTCCGCCGTTGCGCTGCGAGCAACGCGCTTCTCGCTGCCGCCCGTGCCGTAACCGGTCGGCCGAGACGACGTTTTCTTGTCGTCGCCGAACGTCAGCGCGTCCTTGGCGCCCGAAAAAAATCGCTTCGTCGAATTGTTCATCTTCGTGAGCGTCGACGGCTCACTCGATTTACGCGCCGCCGGCTTCTTCGCGCTGTCCGTGCCGAATCCCGGCAGTTTGAGCCAAGACGAATCCTTCGCGGCCGCCTTGCGGGCAGGCGGGCGCGCCGGCTTCGCGCTGCCGGTCAGATTGAGCGGATCCCACCACGCCGGACCGTCCGCCGACGCGGCCGACGGCGCGAAAAACACCGCGGCGGAAAACATCGTGGCCACCACCAACACGATCGCGATTGGACGTGTGAAGTTCACCGATAGCACTCCTGCAATTGAATTGAATGGGCGAGAAATGCACGCGATCGACGCGGCGGAATGCTCGCCGCCGCCGCATCGCAAGGGGGCGGAAGTGTGCCAAAATCGCCGTAGCGCGTCCAGACCGCTTTGACGCCAATGCGGTTGTCGATCGGGGCGCACTTCGCGGTTTACGGTCTTGATTCGGCGATACCGGCAAATGGCGAGCAGAGTCGTCCGCCCGGTCAATCGCCATCACAACACGTGCGCCAATGCGGATAAAGCGAGTTTTCCGTCTCCGAGGCAGTCTCCGCCGGCCCAACACGATGTGCGCAAGACATTTCCAGAAAAATGTTTATGTAATTTCGGCCCCGGCGGGTCTTGGCAAACCGATTGCGATGTGCGAGGAATATGGCATCTTTGCCTAGTCGCGCAAGACATATGTAGACTACCTGGACCCCGTGATCGTTAAACTTTGAGGAGATGTTCGCCATGACGAATCGCCGTTTGTTTATCGCCGCCGTGGCCGCTTTGGCCGTGAGCCTGACCGCGTCGACGGCTTCCGCCCGCCGGCTGCAAGATCCGCCACCACCACCGGCGTCGCCGTCAGACGTCGCGCCCCCCGCCGCGGCCGCACCGGTCTATGCGTCCGGCTGCTGCGACGCCGCCAAGCCCTGTTGCGATCCGTGCATCAAGTATCGCCATCGCCGCAACCGCTGCTTCAAGTGCTGCTCCTGCGACACCACTTGCGCGACCCTCCGCGTCAAGGATGCTTGCTGCTGCTGTTACATCGACGTGCCGGTATGCGTGCCTTGTTGCTGCGAAGGCAAGCCGTGCGTTAGCACTCGCTGCGGACTGTTCGGCCGCACGGTCGTCGAATACAGCTGGGATTGCGGTTATCGCATCGAAGTGACGATGACCAAGCGCGGCGACGCCGTCGTCACGTACTTCGGCTAAATCGCTTTGTCGTCGCCGGCCTCGGTCGATCAATCGATCGATCGGTGGCAGCGACGCGGGCAGGAGAGTCGGTGTAGCGGCGATTCCGCTGCTCTGCTTCTCCGAGCCTCGGGCGAAAATAGAAAAGTCTCGCAGCGGACCCTACGATGCACCAACATCGTAGGGTCTTCTCGCGCGCCGCGCCGTTTTGGCCGGTCTCGCGACCGTGCCACATGGCCACATGCTGTCGGACATTCTCGTAGTCCAAACTCAGCTTAACAGGCGTCGGGCGAGCCACCCGCGCCGCAGGTCCGCCGTCACGAGCGATTCCGCTACGACTCCGCCCTGCACCGCCGACAGCACGCCCTCGGCGGCCAGTCGCCCGCTGCGCACCGCGCTTTCCATGGTCGCCGGCCATCCGGTTGCGGTCCAATCGCCGCACAGAAACAAGTTTCGCACCGGAGTCGTTTGCCGCGGCCGCAGCGCTTCCCATTCGGCCGTCGGCGTGAACACCGCGTCGCGGTCGGTGACCACGCGGCCATGCACCAGCGTCGCCGCCGCCGCCGCGGGCAACGTTGCGACGAGATCCTCGCAAGCTCGATCGATGACCACCCGGTGGCTGCGGCCGGCAATGTCCCGCGACGCGCTGATCACGACCTGGTAATAGTGCGTGCCGCCGCGTTCGGGATCGTCGGACGTATCCACTCCGCGGTTGAACACCCATTGCGACATCCTGCCGACCAACACGGCGTGATCGAGCGGCGTGATCGGGCGGTCGAACCACAGATGCACCGCGGAAATCGGCGACGTCGGCATCTGGCCGAG
>JBBDYI010000045.1:0-46744 GCA_040901705.1 Pirellulales bacterium
GCCAGGAGGCCGACTTCAATTCAACGCCCGAAAAGTGCGAAACTTGAACTGAGAGTATGATTAAGGGTATGATGGTTTCCCGCTAGACCCGCCCACCGGGCGGACACTCGACTCGAAGTGGAGACCTGTCATGCGCGAGTTTCGGCGACCGTCTTTCGTCATCGTGATTCTGTGCCTCGCCTTCCCGATCGTGGCGCGCGGAGAGGAGGTCGTCGAAAACTACCCGGACGGCGCCGTGAAGGCCAAGTATTACGTTTCGGACGGCAAGAAGAACGGCAAGTACGAAGATTTCTACGAAAACGGCAAATCGAAGACGCGCGCCCTCTACAAGGACGACGAGCTGACCGGCGCGTTCCTCAGCTTTCACGACAACGGCTTCGCGCATATCGTCGCGGCGTACCGCAACGGCAAGTTCCACGGAAAGTATGCGGAAAAGTCTCCAGAAGGAAAGTTGATCGTTTCGGGCGAGTTCGTCGACGGCCTGCGACACGGCAAATACGTCCGCTACGTCGACGGCAAAGCGGGGGTGCGTCGCGATTACCGCCAAGGCGACCTCGTGGCGATCGGGGGCGTCGTGACCCATCCCCGCACCCGCGCGGAAATCGCCCTCGCGCTCGGTAAAATCTACGCCACGCGATACGTTTACGAGCCGAAGCCGTCGGTCGCCGAGACAGCCAGGACCGCCAAGACGCCGGCCTAAGGCTATCCAACCAAGGAACACCTCGCGGCCGTGCAGCGTTTGAACGCCTATCGTAACCTGTGCGGCGCGCCGTCTGACGTGGTGCTCGACGGCGAGCAAACTTATTACGCCCAAGCGGCCACGGTGCTGCTGAAGAAGATCAATCGGCTCGATCACACGCCGGCGAACCCCGGGATGCCCGAGGACGAATACAACGACGGCTTTACCGGCACGAGCAGTTCCAATCTGCACCAGGGCCAAAAAGATCTCGCCGCCAGCGTCGACGGCTACATGAACGACTCGGACGAAAGTAATATCGCCCAAGTGGGACATCGCCGCTGGTGCCTGAACATCTGGCAGCAGACGACCGGTTTCGGGCGGACGGACGGTTTTTGCGCCATGTGGTCGTTCGACAAACGCCGCCGGGGCGCGGTCAACTGGCAATTCATCGCCTACCCGGCGAGCGGTTATATACCGGTCGACTATTTCTCGGCGCGCCATGCGTGGTCGATTTCGCTGAACCGATCGTTATTCCAGCGGCCGACTGAGGCGTGCAAAGCGACGATTTTTCCAATCGACGAGGAATTCAACCGCGGCGAGCCGCTACCGCTCGACTTCGAGAACTACAACGTCGACGACAACGTGGGCAGCGGCTATACGGTCATCATTCGGCCCCGCGAACTCGACATGAGCGTGGGCCGCCGCTATCTCGTCGAACTCGAGGGCATTGCGGACCGTCAACGCAAGCCGACGACGCTGCGTTACCTCGTTGAGTTTGCCGAGATCAAGCCGATCCCGCCCGACGCGCAGAAAAGCGAATCAAAGAAATAGGCGCGCTCGCAATCGTCACCGCATCGCCCGCTGCCGGCTGCGGCACGCCTGCTCGGAGCATTTCTTCATCCGGCGTTCGATCTACGCGACCAACGCCGCGTCGTCGAGCCGTTCGATGTCGGCCGGCCACAGCAGTGGACCACGTGCTTCGTGACGTATCTCGTCGCGAGCAAGCCAACGAAACGAGCCGGCTGCGCGCGTCGCGTCGTGCAAGGACGACGAGTGGCGGAGAGCGCGTCGTGGATTTGGCTCTGCAAGACGCCGCGCACGTCTGGCGGTAGCCAAACGCTACAGACGTTCGCTGATCCGCTTTTTGCCGAACGCCACGGGTTCAAACCGAGCCAGCCGCGATTATGTCGCCGGGCGCTGTCGTTCGTTCTCGCGAACTGCCGCTATGTCGGCGAATTACACCGCCACCGGCAGGTGTTCGAGGGTCGGTGTTCGAAGCGGATTCACCGCGCCACGTTCGACGACGGCCGCGAATTCGCCACGCGCCGGCGTGCTTGCCTTGGCCCGCTCAACTCGGCCGGCAACGTAGCGCAGCGTCGCGTTGAGACGTTAGAACAATCCCGCCAGCGGTCCATTGCCGGCCGCCAGCGATTCGACGCGCCGCGTCACGGCCGAATCTTCCACGAGCGGCGGTGCGTGCCAGGGTTTTGCCCGCGCGTCGATCACCAGCGAACCGCGGCAGCCCCAGTGCTTGTGCGCGACGAAAGCGTCGACGCCGTGGACGTCACGAGCCGGGTCGCTACGAGTGAACGTCGTCCAAAGAAAGTTGCCGAGCGACTGGGAAGCGAAATCCGCGTCGTCGACGATCGCGACCAGCGGAAATTCGTTCGCCGCGTCGTTCTCGCGCAATTGGGCGCAGAATCGCACCACGCTCGCGTCGTCCGCCGCCGGCTCATCGCGCCGCGCGCGTGCGGCGTAGCGAGGCCCTCGCACAACGAGCACTCCGGGCATGGCCAGCCGCGCGTCGTCGAATCCGTCGCACAGCCGCAAATCGCCCGGCACGACGGTCGGCAATTCGCGGATTGGCGGTCCGACCGCGGCGATCACCACTTTCGAGCCTTCGTTGAGCGCCGTGCCGCTGTAGTCGAGCGTGTCGATCGTGGTGGCCGTTTGAAAGTGCAGATCGCGCCGCCAATCGACGCGCCGCAGCACGTGCATGAAAAACGCCACCACGTCGTGGATGTCCAGATTTGGATCGTCCTGGGCCGCGGCGATCCACAAGTATTTCGCCAGCGACAACTGGCCTTGACCGAGAATCGCGTTGGCCTGGGTGAGCAGCTCCGCGGGCCGCGCCGCCGGCAAAAAGGGCATGTAACGCTCGCTACCGATGGCCAGCAGCAGCGGATGGACGCCGGCAGCGTCGACGGCATGAACCGCTTTGACGCCCGGCATTACGGTCGGAATGATCGGCCCGGTCAGCTCGTGGATCAGTTGGCCGAAGATCGTATCTTCCTGCGGCGGACGGCCGACGACGGTGAACGGCCAAACGGCTCCCTCGCGGTGATAGACCCGCTCGACGCGGAGCACCGGAAAATCGTGGGCCATGCTGTAGTAGCCCAAGTGATCGCCGAAAGGCCCTTCGCGTTTCAATCCTTCTTCGATGACGCCCGTGATGCAGAAATCGGCCTCGGCGTGAATCGGCAACTCGTCGCCGCGGCGGATCATCCGCACGCGGCGGCGATTGAGCGCTCCGGCGAAGCCAAGCTCCGACATGCCTTCGGGCAGCGGCATCACGGCGGCTACGGTCATCGCCGGCGGACCGCCGACGAAGATGTTCACGCGGGCCGGTACGCCTCGCCGCAGCGCATGGGCATGATGCACGCCGATGCCGCGGTGAATCTGATAGTGCAAACCGATCTGCCGATTCGCGGCGTAGTCGTTGCCGGAAAGCTGCACGCGGTACATGCCCAGATTCGAATGGGCCAGGCCGGGCCGTTCGACGTCCTCGGTATAGACTTGCGGCAGCGTGATGAACGCCCCGCCGTCGTCCGGCCAGCACTTGATTTGCGGCAGTTTATCGACGGTTGTTTCGTGGGTGAGCACCGGTCCGTGGTTGACCCGCTTAGGCAGCATCGCCAGGGCCGTCCGCGCCGCGGCGGCATAGCGAAACGGCCGCCGCGCGGCTTGCGTCGGGTCGATTTTGAGTTCGATCAGCCGCCGCACGGATTCGAGCGCATCGCGAAAGATGAACCTCGCCCTGTCGATCGTGCCGAACAGATTGCTGGCGACGGGAAATCGGCAGCCCTTGACGTTGGTGAACAGCAGCGCCGGTCCGCCGGCGGCAAATACGCGGCGGTGAATGGCGGCGATTTCGAGATGCGGGTCGACTTCGGCATCGATGCGGCGCAGATGGCCCGCGGCGGCCAAGTCGTCGACGCATTCTCGCAAGGAGCGGTAAGTCATGCGGGTATGATACGCCGAAGCGCGAATCTATCGAAGGCGCGTTTCGACGCCGCCGCGGGGTCGAACGATCGCGAATCGCTGGTGAAGCGCCGCTCGATCTGACCTACACCTTCCGTTGCCGACGCTTACGTTTGTGTATGGTGCTCGGCGAGGTAGCGTTTCAAGTCGTCGGCGTCGTCGATGTCGTACCACGGCGGCAATTGGTGGGCGGCGATGCCGTTTGCGGCCAGACGTTCGAGCGTCGCCGCGAGCAGCGCCGGCTCGCTCCACGGCATGTGGTCGAAGATCGGCGGAACGGCTCCGCTGACGCCGAGGAGATAATAGCCGCCATCGCCGCTGGGGCCGAGCACGACCGGATTCGAGTCGAGTCGACCGAACGCCTCTTGAACGTACTCAAAGGGCAGCGTGGGGCTGTCCGCGCCGAGGATGACGACGCGGCGAGCGATTTTTAATAGCGCGGCGGCGAGAAACGCCGCCAGCCGCTGGCCGAGATCGCCGTCGGCCTGTGGAATCAATTGCCACGACTGGCCGGAGAGGGCGGCGAATTCTTCGCGGCGGGCTTCGGGCGTAAAGACGACCGCGCGAACGTCGGCAACGGCCTCGAATCGGCGGAGCGTCGTGGCGAGGAAATCGCGATAGTAGTTCGCCGCCTGGGTTTCGCCAACGCTCGCCGCCAGCCGCGTCTTGACCCCGCCGGGCGTCCAATGTTTGGCGAACACGGCGAGCAGCGTTTCGGTCATTTTCAAGGCCGGAGGCCGGAGGCTGTAACCCAGAGGGTGTTCTGGCTTCAGCCGGCTTGAAGTAGTCGGCGTAGCAGTATTTCGTTCACGCGACCGCGGAATCGCTCGACGCCATCGATCTCGACGACCGGTACGCAGGTGTCATAGCGCTCGCGCAACTGCGGATCGGCATCGATGTCGACCGACTCCGGCTCGAGTCCATATCGCACCAGCAACTCGCGGGCATCGTCGCAAAGATGACAACCAATGCGCGTATACAAAACCACTCGATGCATTCCGCCGGCCCCCGACTCTCAAACCTCGAATCTCTAACCTCCAACCTCAAGGTTCACGCCCGATAGGTCGCATAGCAGTTTGGCGTTTCCCACAGCCGCGTTTCGACGATCGGAAAGCCCTGGCCGGCCGCGAAATCGTGGATCAGCCGGGCGATGTTTTCCGCCGTTGGGTTGCAATCGACGATATGCACCGGCTCGCCCAACTCGCGGAGGAATGGAATCGCCGGGTCGTCGCGGTGCAGGATCATGCGGTGGTCGAGATTCTCGTCGATCCACGTGCTCACCACGCGCTTGATGTCGGAAAAGTCCATCACCATGCCGCGGTTGTCGAGCGTGGGCGACTCGATGACGATCACCGCCTGGCCATTGTGGCCGTGCAGGTTCTTACACTTGCCGGCGTAGTTCAACAGCCGGTGGCCGTAACAGAAGTCGATCTGGCGGGTGACGCGGTACATGGGAGAGCAGGGGTCGGGATTCGGGGGTCGGGGGGCGATTTTCGCGAGCACGTGTCGGGCGGCTTGCGTCAGGGCAATTCCTTTTTCCAGGCGAATTCGCTGATGCCGGCGGCTGCGGCGCTTGCTCTGGCGAGGACGAATAGCAGATCGCCGAGGCGATTTATATAGATCATCGTGGCGTCGGAGACCGCGCTCGGTTGATCGCGTCGCAGCGAAACGACGCGGCGTTCGGCGCGGCGGCAGATGGTTCGCGCCAGGTGCAGCGCGGCGGCCGTGGAGTCGCCGCCGGGCAGGATGAATTGGGTCAGCGGGACGAGCCTCGCTTCAAAACGGTCGATCGCCGCTTCCAGCCGCTCGATGTGACGATCGGCCAGCCGATCGCTCCGCTTGTCCAGTTTGTCGAGCGACGCGGCCGGCGTGGCCAGCTCGGCCCCGGCCACGAACAGGTCGTTTTGAATCGCCACAAGCACGGCGTCGACGTCGGTCGGCGGCCGCGACGCGCGAGCCAGTCCCAACGCGGCGTTCAACTCGTCGACGGCGCCGTAGGCCTCGATCCGCAGATCGTCCTTGGCAACGCGACCGCCGCCAAACAGGCCGGTCTCACCGTCATCGCCGGTTTTGGTGTAAATCTTCATCGCCGAACAATTGCATCCGATGTCGGTGGGCCGCCACGCCGAGCCGCTGTCAACGCGAACGGCAGGACAAGTGCGATCATACACGCGCGGCAGTACGGCTGTCGACGCAACCGTGGCGTGCAGCCGCTTGTGATGTTGGCGATGTGACGCAATACGAGCTAATGCAAGGCCGCCATGCCGCTACTTCATGCCCGGTAGCCGCATCACCGTCGGCTGCTGCGGGGCGTTGTCGTGGACGAGCACGCGGCGGTCGCCGACGAAGTAATTGTGCCAGTCGGCGACGATCAGGTTGTAGGTCGCTTCGGCCGCCGCTTCGTCGATGGCGGAAATCGGCGACGGACCGGCGGCCGTTTGCAGCCGGTCGCCTTGTCGCAGGAACTTGGCCATTTGCCAGTTCTCGCCGGCAACCCAGAATGGATGCCCGCGGGTGACGCGGATCGTCTCCGACCCCAGACCGATGGCCAGCACCGGCGCGGCTGGTCGAACGGCTCGGCCGATCACGGCTTTGAACGCCAACTCGCCCGTCTCGACGTCCTGGGCGAGGACCATGTCGCCGATGCGGATGGTGTCGATCGGCTTCGGCCCGGTCTTGGTCATCACCAGTGTGCCGGCAACGAAGCAACAGCACGGCCCACGCGAAACCGAGCCGCCCGAGCCGGCAGGCGGCGGCGGACCCGGCGTGTAGGACCAGCCTTTGGGATACGGCGCGTAGTAGTTGGCGTAGGTTGCTTCATAAACCGGTTTTTCGTCGGCGACGTAAAGATCGTTGTAGTCCTGCCACCACCGCCACCAATCGGCGACTTCGACGGGCAGGTCGACGCCGGTCGACCGGCTGGCCGCGGCGACGATCCGCTCGTTCAGGCGGTGGATTTGCGCGTTCACCGCCGCCGCGGCGGCTTTGATCGCCGCGGCTTCGGCCGCCAGCGAATTGACCGTTCCGCTGGGCACCGGTTGCTCGGTGACGATTCCCCCCACCGAGCCATCGGAGAATGCCACGTTCTGCGTCACGAAGTTCTGGTAGAAATCGTCGTAAGTCCGCACCGTGTCGGCCAGCGGACCTTCGCGAAAGAACATCCGCCGGTAAGCTACGCGGCCCCGGTCGTCGACCGCCAGCGTCACTCGTGCGTCGATCGGCGAAACGAGTCCGGCCAACAGCCGCGGCACGAAGTGGTGCAGCGGTCGTTTGGCCAGTTCCCTGGCCGCGGCTACGCGAACATCTTCGAGCGGCGAAATGACCGCTTCGCGAACGAGCGCTTTGGTGGCCTCGATCTCTGGCCAGCGTCCCAGCAGCGCCACGTATTCGAGGTTCCAGGCCTTATCGAGCGGAAAACGCATCGTCGTTTCGTTGATCGGCCGAAACGGATCGCGCGGATCGGCCAACGAGAACGCCTCTTGCAACGTGGGGATCGCCTCGCGGTCAGTAATCGCTCGCACGGCGGCCAAGCCGCCGGCGCGATCGGCGTCGGTGGGGCCGAGCAGATCTCGGCGGATCGCGGAGACCCGGGGCTTCCAGAATTCGCCGGCCCGTTTGGCTTTACGGACATGGTCGGCGGCGACGGCGTAATCGTCGTGGGGCAACCATTTTCCGTTGAGCCGCTTCAGTCCCAACGCCTTGGCCGCTTCGTCGTTTTGCGGTCGCCGAGCCAGCACCCGCCGCCAATGGACCTCGGCTTCGTCCCGCAGCGCCGACTTGCTCGCCCAACGGGCCAGCGCCAGATTGCTGGCGAGATTGTCGCGCCCGGCGGCGCGGCGGCGTTTGTATTCGTCGAGCCGCGCGTCGGCGGCCCAACGCTCGGCCAGTTCGTCGACGGTTCGCCACTTATCGCCGTCGCGAACTTCGCCCAACCGCCAATGGGCCGGCGCGAAGTCGGGCGAGAATTGGATGGCCTGTTTCAGCAATTTATTGCGCAGCGATCCGTCACCGGCCGCTTCGGCTTCGAGGGCCGCGGCATATAGCTTTTCGGCGGCTGCTTTCGGCGCGTCGCCCGCCACGTTGGGTGCCGCGGCAGGCGGCTGTGCAGATGCCGAACCGGGCAACAGCGGCAGCGTGCCGAGCATCGCCGCCGCGACCATAAACCGCCGAGAATCCGCGAGAACCAAACGCATGGCCAATTCTCCTGTGCCGGTCGTTCCGAACGCGGCTAAAAGCACGCGACTCTGCAATTCCGCTCGTTATACCGCATTCCGCGGCAAACCACCGCCAACAAATTCGTCGCCGTGGCAAAAGATTTTTCCCGGCGGGCTTCGGCCGGGCGAAATCGCGGTCATTTGGGCAAACTTTTCTACGTCGATCGGTCCGGACCAAGAAAAAACGCCAAGTCTTGCGATTCGGCGAACCGCGTGCCAAGCTGGACCTGCCTCAGCCGCCACGGCACGAGAAGTTTCGCCAAAAATCGACGCCGCGGGGCATCGGAAACTGCGTTGCATCTGCCAAAGCCACGGAGCGTCGAATGACCACCACCCGTTTTTCGAAAACGGCGCTTCTCGCCGTCGTGTGCATGACTTTTCTCACCGCCGCGTCGCCTGCCGCCAAGCGAGCAAGTGACGATCCGGCAAGCGACAATTCGCCGAAGCCCTCGCCGCCGAACATCGTGTTCTTGCTGATCGACGACCTCGGCCGCACCGACGTCGGCTTCATGGGCTGCAAGGACATCCGCACGCCGCACATCGACAAGCTCGCCCGCGGCGGCGCGATTCTCGACGCCCATTACGTGCAGCCGGTCTGTTCGCCGACGCGGGCCGCGCTTTTGACCGGCCGCTATGCAACCCGCACGGGCGTTTACACGGTCGTGCGGCCGCACGCCAAGTGGGGATTGCCGCTCGGCGAACGCACGTTGGCCAATGCCCTCAAGGACGCCGGCTATCAAACGGCGATCGCCGGCAAATGGCATCTCGGCGAATTTGATCCGGTTTACGTACCGACGGCCCGCGGGTTCGACCGCCAATACGGACACTACTTCGGCGCGCTCGACTATTTCACGCACGTCCGCGACGGTTCGCACGACTGGTATCGCGACGGCCAGGAATCGAAAGAGAACGGCTACGCGACGGCACTGATCGCGCGTGAAGCGTGCAAAATGATCGCCGACCGCGACGCGAAAAAACCGCTGTTTCTGTACGTGCCGTTCAACGGTGTGCATTCGCCGTTGCAGGTTCCCGAGCGATACTTGCAACCCTACGCCGACATAAAAGGCAATCGCCGCAAGCTGGCCGGCATGATCGCCGCCGTCGACGAAGCGATCAGCCAGATCGTCGCCGCGCTCGACAAAGCCGGCATCCGCGACAACACGCTGATCGTGTTCGCCAGCGACAACGGCGGGCCGAACCCACGCGCCCTCTCGACCAACGGCAAGCTGCGCGCCGGCAAAGGTACGATCTACGAAGGGGGCGTGCGTGTGTGTGCGTTTGCGAACTGGCCGGGGCACGTGCCCGCCGGCGCGACCATCGCGGAGCCGATGCACGCGGTCGATTGGTATCCGACGCTGGTGAAGCTAGCCGGCGGTTCGCTCGAACAGAAACTGCCGATCGACGGCCGCGACGTGTGGCCGACGATTACACGCGGCGAAAAGTCGCCGCACGACGCGATACTGCTCGTCCAGTCGCCGAAGCGCGCCGCCGTGCGGATGGGCGATTGGAAACTGCTGGTCGACACGTCGGCAGCCAGCGACGATGCTTCGCCGCAAGCGCCGCGGGCCGCTCGACGCGCCCAGCGCAATGCGCAGCGCAGCGTCGTCGAACTGTACAACCTAGCCGACGATCTCGGCGAACAGACCAACCTCGCCGAAAAACAGCCCGACCGCGTCGCGGCAATGCGCACCGTATTGGACGGGCTGCTCAAGGACGCCGCGAGGCCAGGGCATATCGGCAACGCTCCCGACCCGGCCGCGCGCTAGATGCCCAGATGAGCATCGACATCGCGTTGCAGCCGTGCGCGATGGGCTGTGAGCGTGTCGAGCAGCCAAGGGCGTCCGTGTTGGTCGTGATAGGCCATGTAGTCGAAGTCGCCGCTGGCGCTGTCGACCCAACCCTGCGACGTCGAACGCTGCGAGCCGTGGCGGATCGATCGCTGTCCCTCACCACTGCGGCGATGCGGCGGTTCGCCTGGTTTCGACGCCGGTGGATAATCTTCGCCGACGGCCAACTGGCACAGCACCGCGCCGTTCTTGGCCGCGACGCCGAGCGCCTCGGTCACTTTCGGCCCGCGCTGCTGGTCGGTTCCTTTACACCAGGTGAGCCAGACGCGGTTCAATCGATCGTCGTACTCCAATAACAAGCGGCCTTTGTTCGGCATGACGGTTGTCTCGCGATGAGGTAGGGAGGGAGGAGAGAGGAGACGGTGGAATACGCGGCGAATAGCCGATGAAGTGCGGCGGGAGTTCGATCAAGCTACCCGCCGGTCGCCAGAAAGGCGAACGAAAATCGGCCACCCCCCGGATGCGGAAACGTCGCCGAACGAGTCCGCCGCCGAACGCGATCAGGTCGTAAGCGGCAAGTCGGCCCGCTCGAACGCATCGCGGCACGCGGCGACCACGTCGCGCGAACCTTCGCGACGGGTTAGCACGACCCGCGTGCGGGCACGAAGGAGCACGCCCTTTTCCAGTTGCAGCCCGAGCACCTGATGTCGCGTGGTGACGACAGACGATGCGAACAGCAGGTGATCGGTGTCCGAGTCTGGCGATGCCGCGACTGACTCCTCGTCGGGTTGCCACACGAGCGCGTAGCTAAGCGTCCGGTCGCCGGGGTGAATCATCTCGGCATAGGTCCAATCGCCGGCGGCGAGGTCGAACAGGAACACGTCGTCGCTGTCCGATTTGCCGAGGGCGTTGATTTCGGTGGCGGTTTCAAAGGGTTGTTCCAATGCCGCGTCAAGCCGCCGCTGGGGAATCGATCGCCAAATTCGCTGCGGCGGCGCGGCGGACCACGCACCCTCGGCACTGCAACGCGACGACAACGATGCCGCCGGCTTCGCGTCGAGGACGCTGGTTTGCACGGACACGACCACGTCGAGGCCGGCTGCCGCACCGCACAGGTCCGCTTCGCCGAGCGATCGCCAATACACAAAGTACCGCAGCGGATGCTCTTTGTTTTCCGCGTAGACCACCACAAGATCGTGGCCGCGGACGTAGACGTCTTCGATCGCGCGGACCCGATCGCTTGGAGCGGGGCCGGGTTCCGAGAATGCCAACCAGTGCCCTACGGCATCGAGCGGCTGGCCCGCCCAGGCGATGTCGTGAATGCCAAGCCCCGGCCGATCGACCGCCACGGCGGCGGAAAAATCGCCGGCCGTCAACTTGGCGCTACGGCCGCTGAGATTCCACGGCGAGGGAGGATGCGAAGAATTAGCCACCGGATCCTCCCGGCCAGCAAACTGCGGCGAATGCGCTGCGGCCATCAACGAAAAAACCCCGCTATTCCACTTGCGTGAAACAGCGGGGCCGGAACAGAGAAGAGGCCAGATAAACTGATAATAACAACATCGGCCCGAATGTCCAGAGGCGAGTTGCAAAAAAACAACACCGCACGAAAATGTCCCGCAAGCGAATCGCGGCAAAGCCAATGCCCGTTTGATGTTAGGGCGATCCGCTCGGTCCGTCCCTCGCCGGTTCGCCAGGCTGGCCGACTTTGCCTATAATCGCCCACCACCGCGGACCGCCTCGTGCCGACGTTTTAGAGGCATCGATGCCCCGCCGCTCGAACTGCAATCTCGCCGTAATGTATGACGCAATAACAACTTGCGAAGAAGCGGCCCGCGCCGGCGGAGAGGTTCTGCTCTCCTGGCGTAAGCGGTTCTCCGTCCGGGAAAAAGGCCCTGCCGACCTGGTGACCGACGCCGATTTGGCGTCGCAAGAGGCGATTCGCCGCCTCGTCGCCGGTCGATTCCCCGATCACGCCTTCTTGGGCGAGGAAGGCGAAAGCGGCCTGAAAATCGCCCTCGCTGACGCCCAAGGCACTCCTGCCGAATGGACCTGGGTCGTCGATCCGCTCGACGGCACGACGAACTACGTCCACGGACTGGCCCAATATGCCGTTTCCGTCGCCCTGCTGCGGCACGGCAAGCCCGAAGCCGGCTGCGTCTACGATCCGGTCGCCGACGAGTGCTACACGGCCCAGCGGGGCTGCGGAGCGCGGCTCAACGGCGAACCGATCACCGGGAGCCGCCAAACCGACCTCGCTCAGTCGCTCGTGGCGGTCAGTTTTCCGGCCCGTATCGATGCCAATAGCCGTGAATTGCAGGACTTTCTGGCCGTTCTGCCCCATTGCCAGGCGTTTCGGCGGATGGGCTCGGCAGCGCTCAACCTCTGCTACGTCGCCGCCGGTTCGCTCGACGCCTATTGGGCCACGAGCACGAAAATCTGGGACATCGCCGCCGGAGCGCTGATCGTCGAGGAGGCCGGCGGGGCGATCACCTCGCTTGCGGGCGGCCCGGTCGATCTTGCCGCAGCGAAATTCGTCGCCGCGGCGAGCGAACCGCTGAATCGGCAGATCGTCGATCTGCTCGGCTACTGACCGCGTTCCGAGCACGGTCCCGTTCGCCAAATCCACCGCTGGCCGGCCGGCGCGAATTATTGACGCTGCGGCCCGACCAACTAGCATGAAATAGGGGGAGCGTCTCGTTCCGACGGCCAAGAATCTCCCGGTCCGCAATCCACCAAACCCGCGTACGTCAATGTTGTTTTCCCTCCGCAAGAATCGCGTGGTGCCTATTTGCCTCTGCTTTTGGGCGATGGCCGCTAGTGTATTCGCCGTAGACGGCAGCGATTTGAGCGTGGCGGCCGCACCCACCGTACCCGTGCGGACGGCAATCTTGCGAAGCGAGCCGGAAGCTCCGGTTCGCGCTCAACTCGTCGATTGGTCCGGCTATCGCGGTATTCGGCGTTACTCGCCGTATTACTATCCGGCCTACGCGGGCTATTCGCCGTACTACTACGGAAACTACGCCTATCGCCCGTGGTACGCTCGGCCGTATGCGTATGCGTATGGCTATCCGGCGTTTGCACCGCCAGTTTACGCGCCGCGGGGCTGGTATCGCGGGTATTACGGCTACAACGGCTACGCTCCGTATGCCGCTCCGTATGCGTGGGGCGGCTTCTATCCGCCGGTCGTTTCGCCATCCGTTTTGGTTTCGCCACAGGTTTCCTGGACCGCTCCGGCGGCGAGTGCCGATTACGTTGGATGTTTCTATTGGTAGCGCTCGACCGGTAACGACGGCGACGCTAGCATCGCCGTCGCATCAAGTTCCGGCGGTCAATTGCGCGCAAGGGAGGGCGATCATGCTTTCACGCCGATTCGGTGCAGGCCGATTCCTTCTCCTGCTGGGCGTCGTTGGCCTGGCGTCGTTTTCAGCCGTGGCCCCGACATGGGCGGCCGAACCGCCGACGTACCGCACGATCGCGCCGATCCAGGCCCGCCCCAAGCAGGGCGAAACGCGGTATCGCGCCCAGGTGCAGGCGCTGCCAGCGCAGCCTTATGCCTGGGGTTGGTTCGGCGCTCGTCCTCGGTCGCAAGGAGCGTGGCAACGGGGCTACTACGGCGACGTGCGATTCTGGAGCCGCACCGGCTGGTAGACACCGGCTGGTAGGCGATTCACGAAGCCAGCAGCCGACCGACGCTTTCCATCAGCCGGTCCATTGCGAACGGCTTGCGAATGTAGTCGTCGACGCCCAACATCTCGGCATACGCCTTGTGCCGGCTGCCTTCGTTGGCCGTGATCATGATCACCCTTAGCGGCACGGGCCGGCTCCGCCGCAGCTTTTCGAGGACCAAGAAGCCGCTCCGCTTGGGCATCATCATGTCCAAGATCATCAGATCCGGGTCTTCCCGTTCCGCCATCGCCAGCCCCTGGTTTCCATCTCGGGCGAGCAGCACGGTATATCCCTTCGCCTCGAGCGCGTGGCGAATCGCCTCGACGATCTCGTAATCGTCGTCGACCAGCAACACCCGCTTGCCCGTGCCAGGCTTGGGAGGTGCGTCGCCTTTGAGTTCCGGCTTGGCGTCCGTCATGGCAGGCTGTAGGCTGTAAGACTGTAGGTTTTAGGTGAAGGCTTGAGACACGCCACGCTTCGCGAGGCAGCGGGCTGCCAACCTCAAGCCTACAGTCTACAGCCTACACCCTCAAGCCTATCAAATGAAGTTCGAAGAACTGATCGTCCTCCTGCCGTGCCACAGCCTGGAGGACTTTCCGGTCCATTATGAAGCCGACGAGGCCGAGGCCGTGCTCTCGGCGTGGTCGGCGCTGTGGCATCCGCGACTGATCGCATCGGCCGAGGCGATGCCGACGTGGCAGCGCGTCGATTGCCCACCCGAAACCCTCGCGGGCCGGCTCGTCGTCGTGCCGGAAATGTGCGACCGCGAACTGCCCGCCGGCTACATCTCCCGCGCCGAGGAAGAAGGGGCCGCGGTCGTCCGAAAACTCCGCCACCGACACGAAATCGTCGCCGCGGCGCTGGCCGCATTGGACGACCCTCAGGCCGGCGACAATTCCTCCGATGATTCGACTGCGGGCGACCTCGCCGCCGACTTTCTCGCCCTTGGGTTTCTCTACCTCCAGGTCGAATTGCTCACCCGCCGTATGCGGTACATGAGCAACATCGATCAGGCCAACTTCAACCAGCAGGTGGTCGCCGCCGCTAAGGCCTACGTCGGTGCCGACCACGAAGAAACCCGCCGCCGGCTGCAAAACTGCTTCGACGTGCTGGCCGAAGCCCGCGAACATTTTTACCCCGTCGACGCGTATCTGATCGATGTGGTGCTGACCGCCTCGACGACGTTCGGCGAACCGCTGCGGCAAGAATGCGCCGGTCCCGTTCCGGTCAGCGTGCTGCTCGCCGGCGAAGACCTCGCCGGTCTTGCCGAGCGAAACGCCGACATGCTCGCCGAACTACGTACGGCTTGGGCGGATAAGCGGATCGGCATCATCGGCGGATCGTTCGGCGCGGTCGACCCGCCGTTGGCCGACCCGGAAACAGTCCTCGCCGACTTCCGCCGCGGACTCGATCTGTTCGAGCAGCATCTCGGCCACTTGCCGGCGGTTTGGGGCAGCCGCCGCTTCGCCCTCGCGGCGTGGCTGCCGCAACTGCTCTCCAAGACCGGATTCGCCGGGGCGTGGCACGTTTCCCTCGACGAAGGACGATTCCCCCAAGGCGATCAGGCCAAGTCCCGCTGGGAAGGTCTCGACGGCACGGCCATCGACGTCCTCGGTCGCTTGCCCGTCGATGCCGCTCGGGCCGACAGCTTTCTTGGCCTTTCGGTCAAGATGGGCGAGTCGATGGACCATCACCACGTCGCCTGTGTCGTGCTGGCTCATTGGCCCGGTCAGGTCGCGTGCTGGCACGAAGACCTCCGCCGCGGCCATCGCTACGCCCCGGTGCTCGGCAAATTCGTCACCATCGAAGACTTCTTCGGCGAGTCGTCGTCGGCCTACCAGTTCGTCCGCTTCGAGGCCGACGAATATCGCTCGCCGTTGTTGAAGCACGACGTCGCCCGCGAGCAACCCGACCCAATTTCCCGCCACGTTCGCACCCACCAGGCCGCCGCCACCCAAGCTGCCCGCGACGCCCTCCACACGATCGCCGTATCACTGGGTGCCACTGGTGGCTTGCCCACCAGTGAGAACGGCCAACCCAGCGCCGATCCACTCTCGGACGAGCCGCCAGTGCCAGCCTCCGAGGCCGAACTCGACGACGCCGATCGCCAAGACAGTCTCGTCGCCGCCATCGCCGCGCGCATCCCCCGCGTCGCCGACGGCGGCTCCCCCGGCGTTCTCGTCTTCAACTCAGCGAGCTTCACGCGCCGCCTGGGCGTCAACATGCCCGCCGGCATGGCCGCTCCGCAGGTCGCCGGTCCCGTGCTCGCCGCCGGCGTCGATGGTTCGATCTGTCGCGCCGTGGTCGAGGTTCCGCCGCTCGGCTTCGCTTGGGTGGGCGGCGACGACAGCCAACCTGCTCCGCCGCCCAAACGCGGCCGCGCGAAACCGCCCGCCCCGATGGCCGACGCCTCCGGCCTGCTCCAAAACGGCTTCATCGAGGCCCACGTCAATCTCGTTACCGGCGCGTTGCAATCCTTCCGTGGCGTCAATCACCGCAAGAATCTGGTTTCGCAGCAACTCGCCTTCCGCACTCCCGGCCCGCCCCGCGCGCCCAGCGACCCATGGAGCGATCCCGACGAGGCGGCCATCTACTCCGTCATGGCCGCCGATCGCGTCACCGTTACGTCCGCCGGCCCCGTGTTGGGCGAAATCGTCGCCGCCGGCCGCTTGCTCGACCACGAAGGCAAGCGCCTCGCCGGCTATCGCCAAACCGTTCGGCTGTGGCGCAGCCGCCCGGTGCTCGAAATCGACATCGAACTCGACGTCGACGAACAACCGCGCGCCGATCCTTGGAATTCGTACTACGGCAGCCGCTTCGCCTGGGCCGACGAAACCGCCAACCTGTTCCGCTCGGTCGGCGGCGTTCGCCAACCGACCGAGCTCGCCCGCATCGAAGCACCGCATTACATCGACCTCGATCTCGTCCAGGGCATGGCGACGATTTTTACGCTCGGCCTGCCGTATCATCGCACGAGCGGCCCGCGGATGCTCGATACGCTGCTGGTCACCCGCGGCGAAACCGCCCGCCGCTTCCGCCTCGGCCTCGGCCTGGGCATCAAGCAACCGATGGCTGCGGCTCTCGATTTACTCGCGCCGCCGGCCCGGCTTGCCGAGCCGACAACCGCTCCGGCCGTCGGCGCGACAAGTTGGTTTTTCCACGTCGACGTCAAAAATGTCATCGCCACCCACTGGTCGCCACTCGTTGAAAACGGCAAGACGGTCGGCTTCCGCACTCGCCTGCTAGAAACGCTCGGCCGCCCCGCAAAAGTCCGCATCGCTTCGCTGCACCCCATCGCCACGGCCCGCGAAGTCGACTTCCTCGGCAAACCGATCTACGACCTCTGCACGGAAAACGGCAACGCCATAGCCGAATTAGCCGCCGGCCAATGGCTAGACCTGGAAGCCCGCTGGTAAAATTCCCCAACTCCCCGTCCCCAGCCCCCAGCCCCGAACCTCCAGCCCCTGCTCATGATCGTCACCATCGACGGACCCGCCGGTGCCGGTAAGAGCGTCGTCGCCCGCTGCCTGGCGGAGCGGTTGGGCTTCCATTTCCTCGATACCGGCGCGATGTACCGCGCCGCCGCGCTGGCCGCCCATCGCCGCAACGTCGACTGGAACGACGCCCAGGCCGTCGCCGCCGCCGCCAACGCCGCCAACATCGACGTCACCGCCGATCGCGTCCTGCTCGACGGCGAAGACGTAACCCAAGCCATCCGCACCGTCGCAATCACCCACCTCACCCGCCACACGGCCAATAACCCGCGAGTCCGAGCGCACCTCGTCGCCCTGCAGCGGCAAGTCGTCGCCGACGCCGACTTCGTCACGGAGGGCCGCGACCAAGGCACCGTCGCATTCCCGGACGCCGAGTGCAAAATCTTCCTCACCGCCAGCGCCGAAGAGCGCGCCCGACGCCGCCACGCCGACCTGCTCGCCCGCGGTGAAACCATCACGTTCGAAGACGTCCTCGCCCAGCAAAACGAACGCGACACGAGCGACGCCACCCGCACCGTCGGCCCGCTCGTCGCCGCCCACGACGCCGTCGCAGTCGTCACCGACGGCCTGGCCCCCGAAGAAGTCGTCGAAAAACTAGCCAGCCTGGTCCAACAGCGCCGCTGAGCCTTGAGCCGCAATGAAAGTGACGCAAGACTTGAATCTTGAATCTTGAGCCTTGCTTGAACCTTGAAACTTGAACCTTGAGACTTCCCGCCCATGGGCATATTCGACCGATTCCGCAGCAAACCAAAACCGACCGCAGAAGCCCCCGCCAAGGACGCTCCGTCACAGCCAACGGCCGACGCCGAAGTTATTGAAGACGTTGGCGCGGTCGAAAGCGCCGCCGAAAGCGCCACCGAACCCGCCGCCGAGCAAGCAGCGACCAATCCACCGCCACCCGCTGCCCCCGAATCCCGAATCCCGAATCCCGAATCCGCACCCCAGGCCCCCAGCCCCCAACCTCCAACCTCCCCAGCCCCGGCGAAGCGTGGCTTCTTCGCCCGCCTGAAATCCGGCCTCTCCAAAACCACCGCGCTGCTCAAGACCGACATCCGCGACCTCTTCAAGCGCGAAGGCCGGCTGGTCGACGACGCCTTCCTCGACGAACTCTTCGCCGCCCTCGTCAAAACGGACATGGGCGTAAAGGCCTCCAAGGAAATCGTCGCCGAGGTCCGCGAAAACTTCCGCGCCCGCGTCGTCCAAATGTCCGAAGTCCTGGCCAAGGTCAAAGAGACGCTCAAATCGCTGATGGCGCAAGACGAATTCACCGCCGCCGCGCCGCTCGCACTCGCCGAGACTGGCCCGACGGTGCTCATGATCTGCGGCGTCAACGGCTCCGGCAAAACCACCAGCATCGCCAAGCTCGCCCACCGTTTCCGCGGCGAAGGCAAGACCGTCGTCCTCGGCGCCGCCGACACGTTCCGCGCCGCCGCCGTCGAGCAGCTCACCGTGTGGGCGGCCCGCGTCGGCGCCGAAATCGTCACCGGCCCGCAAGGCTCCGACCCCGCCAGCGTCGCCCACCGCGCCGTCGCCAAGGCCCTCGAAAGCCAGGCTGACGTCTGCATCGTCGACACCGCCGGTCGCCTGCAAACCCAATCCAGCCTCATGCAGGAGCTATCCAAGATCCACCGCGTCATCAACAAACAGATCCCCGCCGCACCGCACGAAGTCCTGCTCGTCCTCGACGCCACCGCCGGCCAAAACGGCGTCAGCCAAGCGAAAGGCTTCACCGAAGCCGTTCAATGCACCGGCATCATCCTCGCCAAACTAGACGGCACGGCCAAAGGCGGCGTCGTCGTCCCCATCCGCCAAGAATTCAAGCTCCCGGTAAAATTCATCGGCCTCGGCGAAAAACCCGACGACTTCGCCACCTTCGACCCCAACGACTTCGTAGAAGCCCTCTTCGCCGACGCGGAGTGAGAGCCAAGAAACTACGTTCTCTCCGAGCATCTCATCGCCGACGTAATGTCGGCCCGTACCGAGAAACTGGCTCGGGGCGACGGTTTACGATTGCGGTGGCGAGGCCGCTTCGTCAGCGGGATTCGCATCGTTTGCTTGATCCGGCGGCTCGGCTGGCGCGGCGACCGGCCCCGTCGGCACCGGCCCCGTCGGCGCCGGCTCGGTGATCTTCACGGTTCCCGCCACCGCGTCGGCCAGGTCGAGCAGCGGCACGACGTGCGAGATCGAATCGGGAACCCGCACCGCCCACAGCACGATATAACCCTGGTCCTCCCGCGCGTACGCCCGGAACGTTCCTTCCATAGTGTGAACGATCGCACTGCGGTCGGGAAACGTCTGCTTTCCTTTGGCCTCCATCATTTTCCACGTCGTGGCCACGAGATTCTCGTCGCGACACTCGACGTCCTGCCACGGGCTGGTGTCGGGCAACTTTGCGGCCGTCTTCTTGCGCAGGTCCGAAAGCACCGCGTCGAACTTCGCGCTTCGCGATTCGAGCACGCCGAGATAGCAGTAATACGCGATGGTGCTCCGTTCGTCCGGCTCACCGTAAGCCTCACCGACCCGGTTGAAGCCCGGAAACTCGCCCAAGAACGGCGGATAAAGCACGTCCTCGGCAACGGCGCCTTCGCGGTAACGATAACCGCCTTTCGCGGTAAACCAGTCGTTGAGTCCGAACATCCGCGGTAGCCGAATCGTGATCGGATAGGCGACCGCGTCCTCTTCGACGCCGTGCTTGATCTGCGCCGGCGCGTACAGCGCCTCGTACCGGGTCTGTTCCTGCAAGACGGCCAACCGCGTCGCCATGCGAGATTCGTAATCTTCCAGGCCGCAGCCGGCCAAGAGAATCACCGCCACGACGACGCTGCATCGCTTCTTCATGGGAAATCATTCCATTAACGGGCAAGGTGGAGGACGCCGGTCTTCAATTCTGCTCAGGCGGTGCTGCAAACATCGGCACGAACCCAGCTTGGGCAAAATGCCGATCGCCGGTCAAAGCGTGCGTGACGCCGCGCTGGGTCATGACGGCGAAGCTAATGCAATCGGTCAGCGACCATTCTTTGTCGGACCGTTTGCCAAACAGGTCCAGGCCGCGCTCGAACCATACGGGTTCGTGGGCGACCCATAAATTTGAGTCGGAAAGGATCGAGACGAGGAACCGATGAACGGCGACACGCGTCGAAGGCGTGCATAGTGCGTCGACGACTTCCACGAGCACCCAGCTCGTGGTGACCATACGGCTGCGATTGGCCCCAAGTCCGCGATGAACCTTGGCGTGGTGCTGGTCGCGCGGATTCAATAGTGCGATGAAAAAGTACGCGTCGGCAAAAAGTTCAGTCATTTCCGCGGCGCATCATGCGGTATTTACGGTGATTTTCCGCCAAGTCCGCCGGAAGATCGGGATCGATCCGCTCCACTTCCTCGACAAGCTTCATAAGCCACTCGCGCGTCGTGGCGAATAAGTCCTCGTCCGGCTGCGGCGGCGACGGATAGGGCGGCGACGCCGTAATCGGCGGCGGCAACTCCACGTGCAACGAGAGCGTCGCCTCGGACGACGAGTCGGCAGCGAAGGCGTCTCGATCGGGCGGCAATGGAGTCGACTGCGACATGGCGTCACCGGGGGAGGCGCGACGGCGAATCACTCAAACATTCCAACGGCGGAAGGAATCACCGCTTACATGTATGGAATTGGCAAGTCCGGAATTGGCAAGTCCGGAATTGGCAAGTCCGAAATCAATGCTAACGTGATATTGTACTCCCATCCCGCCGGAGTGCCAAATGGCGGCGCCTCGCCGATTCTCCTCGTGTCGATTTTCCTCGTCATTTCTCCTCAGTACGACACCGCCCCAGCGACATCAACGCAAAGCCCGTCCCATATGCCTGATGGTAATCGTACAGCGGGTAGTCCCACCACGAACCGTCTTTCTCTTGCAGCGCGAGCAGGATGTGGGCGAGTTGGTCGTAGTGCTTCTCTCGCTTTTCGGCCGGAAGCTGCTCGATGGCGTAGGCGGCGTAGAAGTGTCCGTAGTAATAGAAATATCCGGCGACCTGAAACCACGATTCGTGCGGCACCGGCCGTTTGCGGCCGATGCTCAGCCAACCGTTGCGGGCCCACAGGCGGTCGAGCCAGACGTCGACGATTTCGTCCGTCGTTGTCTTGTCGCCCCACATCCGCATCGCCACGTTGCACGCCTGCGAACGTCCCAAGCTGCCGCCAGGGCGATTGATGCCGCGGCCCGGCGAGAGCCGCAGATACTCGCCGTATGCATATGAAAAGTCCGGCAGCCGCTGCCGCAACAGCGATGCTTGCGACCGCTTGATAAGCCGCTCCGGAATCTCGACGCCGATCTGCTTGGCTTCGTAAAACGCGATCATCACCGTGGCGGTGGTGAAACTCACCGGGCTGCCGCCGGGCTTTTGCGTATGCTGGTCGAAGTCGTAGTAGGCCCAACCGCCATTGACGAACTCGTAGCGGCCGAGCATGTCGACCTGCGACTCGATCAACTCGACGTACTTCTTCCGCCGCACGGGGTCTTGCGTGCGGCCGTGCAGTCGCACGAGCGCTTGAATGCCATAGGCATGTCCCCAGGTGTTGTAAAGCGCGGTCATTTCGGCCCGCCGCAACTTGGGCAGATTCTCGATCATCCACGTTTCGCAGCGGTCGATGGCGGCCTGTACTTGCGGATCGTCGCCGCCGACTTCGATGAGCGCCGACAGGGCGAGCGACGTGGTGCCCATGCGAAACGCATGATGCGCGCCCGGCACCGGCGCAAAGATGTTCAAATCCTTCGTTCGCCGCGCAGAACCCCAAGAGCCGTCCTTGTTCTGCGTTTTGAGCAAGAATTCAACGCCGCGGCGAATCGCCTCGTCGACCTGCTTGGCGTCGCGCGCCTGAACCGGCTCCGGCTTTGGCCCGGTCACGGCAAAAGGGTTCGACGCCGTCGCAGCCTCTTGCGCGAATGCGGCGATGGGAACGAGCATCCACAAGAGGGTTGCCGTGAGTCGGACGAAGGTCGTCATGATTGGCTACCTGTTCAATCAGTCGTGGGCAACAATTGAGCCGCCGAGACGCAAAGACGCAGAGAAATTGCAGAACGATTCATGCCGTTTCTTGCACTCTTTGCGTCTTTGCGCCAATGCGTCGTTTCTGTGGTTCAATTGCGTTTGCGGTATTCGCGAAATCCGGTGCCGCGGTTCGAGCGGGTCAGTCCGGTTTCTTCGTCAATATCTTCTCGCCGGCTTTCAGTCCGTCGGCGATTTCGGTTTTGTCATCGGTCCGTTGGCCGATCTTCACGTCCCGGCGTTGCGGCTCGCCGTCTTTTCCGGGCACTAGCACGTATCGCTTGCCGGCGTCGAAATCGTCCTCGAACACCATCGAGCTCGGCACGGCCAGCGCATCTTTCTTGAACACCGGCGTGACTTTCACTTTGCACGCCATGCCGGCGATAACGCCGTCGGGCTTGTCGCCCAGCTTGAAGGTCGCCGTCGCGTCAATGCCGCCGATGGCGACGGGAATCGCGGAGATGGACGCGAGCGTCGCCGACAGCGGATTATCGCCTTGGGCGGCGGGCGCGATCCGCGCGGCCATGCCCGTTTGAAGGCGGCCAAGCTGCTTCTCGTCAACCGCCGCGCGAACGAGCAACGCATCAGGATTGACGATCGTCATGACCACGCCTCCCGGCGGCAACTTTCCGCCGCTTTGCAGGGCCGCACGCGCCTCGGCGCCGCCGGACCATTTGCCGGCGGTCGCTCGGCCATAGTACACGACGCCGCGGATCGGCGACGTGACGTTCATCTTCTCGCGGTCGCTTTTCAATTGATTGAGCCCGTCAGCCGCTTTGGCCAACTCCTGTTCGGCTTTGACCGCGGCGATTTCTTTCTGCCGCATCGCGATCGGCATCGTCACCTGCGCCCGTTCCCATTCGATCTGAGCCAGCTTCGCGCCACGGTCGTTCGTCTCTTGCTGCCGCGGCAGGTCGATCTTGAGCGCCTGCTCGTGGCGCAGTTCGGCCTGTTCATAGCTGAACTTCGCCCGTTCGACGTCGTTGCGGGTGCGTTTGAGAATGATCTCCTCGGTTTCCTCGGTGATTTCGTCGGCCTTGTACATCTTTTCGAGTTGCCGCAGCTCTTCCATCTGGTATTCGAGGCTCTGCGCCGACATCCGCAAGCTGAACTCCGCCGACTTTTCCGACGTCGGCCGTTCGATTTCGTTGAACCGCTTGAGATCCTCCGTCGCTATTTGCGCTGCCCGTTCAGCCTTGGCCATTTCCAGCGGATAGCTCTCCTTGGCCAGCCGCAGGTCTTCCTGCGACTGCCGGGCGGCAAGCTGCGCGAGTCGCACGGCCGCTTCCGCTTCGGCAATGGCGATGTCGATCTTCTTCATGTCGAGTTTGACGAGTACCTCGCCGGCCTCGACGCGGCCGCCATGCGGTGCCGCTTCGACGACGGACAAGATTTGCCAGGCATCGGGCCGCACCGATATCTCCGCCGATTCCAGCGCCTCGAACACGCCGTCGAGTTCGACCTCCAGCTTGAGCAGCGAGCGCGTCACCTCGTGTGTCGCCGCCGTGGCGGCGTCCTTCTTGGCGGTTTTCTCGGTCTTTTCGGTCGATTCTTCGGCCTTCTTTTCGCCGGACTCTTTCTTATCGGCCTCTTGGGCGCGAAGGCCGGTGCCGGCAATCAATACCATCAACGCCAACCAGGCAAACAACGTGCGAAACGGCAACATGGTGAATCTCCAACGTGGTCGTGTCGGTAGGAAAATTGAATTCGTCGCGACGCACGGCATGTCGATTCATGCCTCGCCGCATGCTGCATTGCGCCAACGGCAATCGTGCAATCGTGCAATCGTGCAATCGTTACGATCCGCATCCATCAATCCTACGTTATGTTAATCGCCGCCTCGCCGCCTGACCACCGCGGCCGATTCCGTCCCTGCCGATCCGCGGATCGCCGGAAACTCGCGGAAAATGGGGCTGCGGCGGTCGTATTCCGTCCCCTCTCGCGGCCACGCGGCGGGTTGGCGAAACCGTTCCCATACATGTTAGAATGCGATCCATGCGAATCCTTGGATGGATCGGCGAACGTTGCCGTTGCCCTCGAATCTGGACGCGACATATGCACGCGAGCCACGCCCTGCGATTGCGATTACGCTGGCGAGCTTTGCCAAGGTTCGTCTTTTTGGTCACTTGTGCTGTGGCCGTCGTCGCTTGCCGCCAATCTCCCGCCATCGCCGCTGAGCCGGTCTCCTTCGACCGCGACGTGATGGCCGTGCTTTCGAAGGCCGGCTGCAATCAAGGCGCGTGCCACGGCAACTTTCACGGCAAGGGCGGATTCAAGCTCTCGCTTCGCGGCCAACATCCCGACGAGGATTTCGCCACGCTGTCGCGCGACCAACTCGGCCGCCGCACAAACGTTCTCGATCCCGACGACAGTCTGATCCTGCTCAAACCGACGATGGCCATCGGCCACGAAGGTGGCCGCCGCTTCGATCGCCAGTCGCCGGAGTATGCCATCCTTCGCGAGTGGATCGTCGCGGGCATGAACCGGTCGCCAGAGGATGAACCGCGGCTTGTCTTGCTGGAAGTTTCGCCGCGCGACGTCGTGCTCATTGAACCGCAAGATTCCGTGCCGCTGGCCGCCTTAGCGGTGTTTGCCGATGGCCAACGACGCGACGTTCGTCGGCTTGCCTGTTACGACCCGTCGAGCGGCGTCGCCAGCGTATCGGCGGACGGCGTAATTCGCCGCCAGCAGTTCGGCGACGTCACCGTCGTCGTCCGCTATCTCGACCGCCAGGCGGCGGTCCGCGTTTCGTTCGTGCCGCAGCAAACCGATTTCGTCTGGCGGCCGCAGCCGGCGCGGACGCAATTCGACGTCGACGTTTTTTCCCAACTCGAATCGCTCCGCCAGAATCCTGCGCCCGCGGCCGATGACGCGACGTTCGTCCGCCGCGCGATGCTCGATCTGCTCGGCATTCTTCCCACGGCCGACGAAGCCCGCGAGTTTGTGGCCGACCTGTCGCCCGACAAGCGCGAGCGGCTCGTCGATGCGCTGCTGGCCAGGCCAGAGTTCGCCGATCGCTTCGCGCTCAAATGGGCCGACCTGCTTCGCGGCGAAGAGAAACAGCTCGACGCCCGCGGCGTGGCCGTCTATCACACGTGGATTCGCGATTCGATCGCCCGCGGCAAGCCGCTCGACGCTTTTGTCCGCGAACTGGTCACGGCCGACGGCAGCACCTACGAAAACCCACCGGCGAATTTCTACCGCGCCCTGCGCGATCCGATTCAGCGCGGCGAGGCGACGGCGCAGGTGTTTCTCGGCACGCGGCTGCAATGCGCCAAGTGCCACAACCATCCGTTCGAGCGCTGGACGCAGGACGATTACTATCGCTGGGCGGCGGTGTTCGCGCGGATCGATTACAAGATCATCAAGAACGACCGCCGCGACGAACTCGACAAGCACGAGTTCAACGGCGAGCAGATCGTCCGATTCGTCGACACGGGCGACGTGGAGTATCCCCGCAACGTTGGCGACGGCAGCGGCAAGGCGCTGCCCAAGTTTCTCGGCGGCGACGATCCCGGCGACCGCTTTGCCGACGCGGACGGAAAGAACCGCACCGCCGCGCTCGCCGATTGGCTGGCCCGCGACGACAACCGGCTGTTCGTCAACGTGCAGGCGAACCGCATCTGGCGACAGGTGATGGGCGTGGGCATCGTCGAGCCGGTCGACGATTTCCGTTCCAGCAATCCGCCGTCGAATCCGGCGTTGCTGGCGTCGGTCGCCCGCGAACTGGTCGCCGGCGGTTTCGATCTTCGCACGCTGGTTCGCCGGATCGCCAATTCGCACGTCTATCAGGCGGCCGCAGTGTTCGACGAAGCGGCGCATCCGCACGTCGGCGACGAGCACCACTTCGCTCGTGCGGCGGTCGTGCGGCTCGAAGCCGAACAGCTTCTCGACGCGATCCATCAGACGCTCGACGTGCCGCAGCAGTGGCCCGACGTACCACTGGGCACGCGCAGCGGCCAACTGCCCGGCGTGGCCAGCGTCGCCAAGAAGCGCGGCCGCGGAGCCGCCGACGATTTCCTCAAGACGTTCGGCAAACCCTCGCGGCAACTGGTTTGCGAGTGCGAACGCTCCGACGAAACGACGCTGGCGCAAACGTTCGCGATGGTCAGCGGCGAAGTGCTCAACGACGCGCTGGCCGACAAAGGCAATCGTCTCGCCCGTTGGGCGGCCGGCGACACGCCGATCCCCGCGGTCATCGACCGCTGGTATTGGACCGCGCTCGGCCGTCCGCCAACCGCCGAAGAGCAGCAAGCCTGCCACACGATGCTATTTACGTCGGAGGATCGTTTGACGGCGCTGCAAGACATCGCCTGGGCGGTGCTGAATGCCAAGGAATTCGTGTTTCGGCATTAGCGACTATAATTGCTGGGATACGTAGTCAATTGGCTCCGAACATATACACGAAGGCACGACGATGGCTGAACCAATTTCACCGATTCACACGGTTGTCCACGTTGGCTCGGACGGTTTGTTGAACCTGCACTTACCGCTCAACGTTAGAAATGCCGACGTCGAAGTGACCGTCAACTTGAAACAAGTTACTCCAGCCACGGTCGACGCCGACGCGACGGATGCGGAGACGGCAGCGCAAGAAGAATGGCGGCGCTATGTCATGGAGAGCAGCGGGAGCATCGACGACCCGACGTTTTTTCGACATGAGCAAGGAGAATTGGAAACCCGCGAGGAGTTTCCGTGATATCTGCTCGATACGAACGCTTGCATTTGTCATTTGCGATCGGTTGCTCGCAAGGACTTATCGCTTCGCCTTTCGCACATAAACCGAAAGCAAGTCGTCATTTCCACGGTATCCCAGGGAGAACTGCTGTTTGGAGCAAGGCGCAGCCAACGAGTCGATGCCAATCTTGCCGCTTTGTCCGAGTTCTTTCGTCGCATTCGATCGCTTCCCTTCGACTCCGCCGCGGCACAACAGTATGGGGAGATTCGCTGTGATTTGGCCAATCGTGGAACCATGATCGGCGCTAACGACTTGATCATCGCAGCGATCGCAATGACGCATGGCCTGATTGTCGTCACGCACAATGTATCGGAGTTCAAGCGTGTAAACGGCTTGGCCATCGAAGACTGGGAAGGAGACTGATGTGGCTTGCGAACGACTCTCGTCGACGATGGCCGTAAATTCGGCCGCTTTATACTCGCGCCGCGCCGTGCTCCGCATCGGCGGCCTGGGACTGTGCGGCTTGACCGTGCCGAAGCTGCTGGCTGCCGAATCCGTCAAGTCCGCAATCAAGCCGCGGGCGAAATCGGTGATCTTTCTGTTTCAGTGGGGCGGGCCGTCGCAACTCGACATGTTCGACATGAAGCCGGACGCGCCGGATGCCGTGCGCAGTCCCTTCTCGCCGATCTCCAGCAGCCTCACCGGCGTGCCCGTTTGCGAGCACCTGCCCAAGACCGCCGAAATCATGAACAAGGTGACGCTCATCCGCACGATGACGCATCGCATGTCGAATCACAACTCGGCGGGCTACTACGCGCTGACCGGCCACGCCCCGGCCACCGACGACCAGCGGCTCCGCGATTCGCCCGAACTGTTCCCCGCTTACGGCAGCGTCGTCGACCGGCTCGCTCCGGCGGCGAGCGAATTGCCCACGTTCGTCGCTTATCCGCACGTCATCGCCGACGGTTCGACCACGCCGGGCCAACACGCCAGCTTTCTCGGCAAGTCGCACGACCCGCTGTTGTTCACGAACGATCCCAACGACGACGGCTTTCGGCTGCCGGAGTTGAGCCTGCCCGCGGGCGTGTCGCTGGAGCGGCTCCAGCGTCGCCGCGAACTTCAGAAGATCGTCGACAGCCAGACGCGGTTGCTCGATCAATCGGCGGCGGCCGGCGGTATGGACGCTTATTACGATCGCGCCCTGGCGATGCTCGGCTCGCCGCGGGTCCGCCGCGCGTTCGATCTTTCCGCCGAACCGCGGGAAATCCGCGAAGCCTACGGCCGCACGACCTACGGGCAAAGCTGTCTGCTTGCGCGGCGGCTCGTCGAGGCCGGTGTCAAGTTCGTGTCGGTCTATTTCGCCAGCAGCATCGGCGGGCAAAGCACGACCAGCGGCGGCTGGGATACGCACGGCTTCAACAACACGCGGATGTATCCGATCGTCACCAAGTATCACCTACCGATCACCGAGCAAACGCTCCCCACGCTCATCAACGACCTCGACCAGCGCGGCCTGCTCGAAGACACGCTGGTGCTGTGGGCGGGCGAATTCGGCCGCACGCCGAAGATCAACGAAAACAAGAGCCGCGACCACTGGCCGCAGTGCTACACGGCTCTGCTCGCCGGCGGCGGCGTCAAACGCGGCCACATCTACGGCCAAAGCGACAAGACCGCCAGCCTCCCGGCCCGCGATCCGGTTCGCCCGGAAGACCTCGCCGCCAGGCTCTATCACCTGCTGGGCATCGACCCGGCGACCGAAGTCCACGACCGCACGAACCGGCCGCTGCCAATCGCCACGGGCAAGGCGGTGATGGACGTGATGGCGTGAGCGGTTGTGAATAAAAGTAGGGTGCTCTGTGAGCACCACAGTGCACGCGCCACAGTGCGTTGTGTGAAGGTGCTCACAGAGCACCCAACCGAGTGCCGTCGGACGTGTGGGTATTCGATTCTTTCACACCCACGGAATAGTGCTCGCAATTTGAATCCGGCGGCTTTGCTCTGCGGCGACGTTCGGGCTAGAATTCCCGCAACATGAACGCACAGGCTGCAACGGAGGCGGCTGCCTGCGAAGAGCTGCAATTGCTCGCCGGGCGGCTGGGGTCCGCCGATGGCTTCGAGCGGATTGCGAACCAACTGGCCGCCGGCCGGGAGGCGACGATCGACGGAGCCTGGGGATCGTCGCGCGCGCTGGCCGCGGCGGCGCTGGCCCAGCGGGCGACGGGGCCGGTATTGGTCGTCTGTCCGCACGCAGCGGACATCGACACGTTCTGCGAAGATCTGGCCCTGTTCACGCGGCTTGCGTGCGAACGGTTTCCCGCCTGGGAAGCCGAACCGGGCGAGCGCGTGCTGCACGATGAAATCTACGGCGACCGGCTGCGGCTGCTGAAATTGCTGGGGCTGGGGAAGTTCGGGGCTGGGGGCTGGGGGCTGGGGGCTGGGGATCCGCAATCCACGGCGATCGAAGGCGAGACCCCGGCGACGAAGATAATCGTAACGAGCATTCAGAGCCTTTTGCAGCCGGTGCCGCTGCCTTCGCGGTTGGCCCGCGACACGCGGCGGTTGCGGGTCGGCGACGAGTTGGATGTGCCGGGGTTGCTCGCCTGGCTGGTCGAGCGTGGGTTTCATGCGACCAGCGCCGTGGAATTGCCCGGCGAATTTGCGTCGCGTGGCGGCATTTTGGATATCTTCGCGCCGGATTGGTACGAGCCGGTGCGGATCGAACTGTTCGGCGACGCCATCGAATCGATCCGGCGATTCGACGTGTCCGCGCAGCGAAGCCTGGCGTCGCTGGACGCGGTCGACGTGACGATGCTCGGCGGCGGGGCGGCCGACCGCGAACATCTTTCGCACTACCTGCCCAAGGACACTTGGACGCTGCTCGTCGAGCCGGGCGAGATCGACGAACAGGGCAAGCACTTCCTAGAGCGGGTCGAAGATCCGGCCGCGTATCATTCGGCAACGGCCGTGCTGGCCGAGTTGTTCCGCTTTGGATGTGCGTCGATGGAGGCCGTGTCGGTCGGCACGGGCGGCGTCACGAGCCACGTGGCCGAGGCCTATTTCCGATTGCCGGTCGAGTCGGTCGAACGGCTCAGCGGCGATTTGAACCGCGTCAAGGCCGAGATCGACATCGTCGGCCGCGGCCAACGGGTGTGCATCGTTTGCCGCACCGAGGCGGAAGCCGAGCGGCTCGGCGAACTGTTCGGCGACACGCGACTCGCCCGCGAGGGTGCGATACAGATGGTCGTCGGCCATCTGCACGCTGGTTTTCGCATGGTCGGCGAGCGGCTAGTGTTTCTCAGCGGCGGCGAACTTTTTCAACGCAGCGAACTCGATCGCCCTTCGCGGCGGCGGCTTGGCCGGGCGATCGACAGCTTCCTCGACCTCAACGAAGGCGATCTGATCGTTCATCTGGCCCACGGCATCGGCAGATATCGCGGGCTGAAAATGCTCGAAAAGACCGACGGCCATGCTGAAGAGCATTTGGAGTTGGAGTTCGACGAGAAGACACGGCTGTTCGTGCCGGCGTCGAAGATCAACCTCGTGCAAAAGTACATCGGCGGCACGAAAACGCGGCCCCGGCTGGCGAAAATCGGCGGCGCGACTTGGATCCGCCAGAAAAAAGCCGCCGAACAGGCCGTCGTCGATCTGGCCGTCGACATGATCGACCTGCAAGCCGCGCGGGCCGCGCGGCCGGGCATCGCGTTCGCGGCGGATACGTCGTGGCAAAACGAATTCGACGCGGCGTTTCCCTATCGCGAGACGCCGGACCAACTCGTGGCCATCGACGCCATCAAAGGCGACATGCAGCGCGGCCGGCCGATGGACCGGCTGCTGTGCGGCGACGTCGGTTTCGGCAAGACGGAAGTCGCCATGCGGGCTGTGTTCAAGGCGGTCGAAAACGGTTATCAAGTGGCGATTCTCGCGCCGACGACCGTGCTCGTCGAGCAGCACTTTCGCACGATGACCGCGCGGTTGGCGGCGTTTCCGTTCACGATCGCCAGGCTGAGCCGCTTCTGCGCCGACAAGGAACAACGCGACGCGGTGGCTGGACTTTCGTCCGGCGGCATCGACATCGTCGTCGGCACGCATCGGTTGGCGTCGGCCGACGTGGCGTTCTACAACCTTGGCCTGGTGATTATCGACGAGGAACAGCGATTCGGCGTCGAAGTAAAGGAGCGGCTCAAGGCGCTGCGGCAGACCGTCGACGTGCTGACGATGACCGCGACGCCGATTCCGCGCACGCTGCACATGTCGCTGCTCGGCGTGCGCGACATTTCGAATCTGGAAACGCCGCCGGAGGATCGCATCGCCGTCGAGACGCGCGTGACGCGGTTCGACGAAAGCGTCGTGCGGCACGCGATCTTACGCGAGCTAAGCCGCGAAGGGCAAATCTATTTCGTTCACAACCGCATCGCCGACATCGAAGCGGTGGCCCAACGGCTGCGAGAAATCGTGCCGGAAGCATCCATCGTGATCGGCCACGGCCAGATGCCTGAGGGCAAACTCGAACAAGTGATGCTCGATTTCGTCGAGAAGAAGTACGACATCC
Source organism: Pirellulales bacterium (assembly GCA_040901705.1). Taxonomy (GTDB): domain Bacteria; phylum Planctomycetota; class Planctomycetia; order Pirellulales; family PLA5; genus PLA5. Next base: position 31,351 of record JBBDYI010000045.1, read on the forward strand.
TGCTGGCCACGACGATTATCGAGAGCGGCCTGGATATTCCCAACGCGAACACGATTTTCATCGACGACGCCGATCGCTACGGGCTGGCCGATTTGCACCAACTTCGCGGCCGCGTCGGGCGGTACAAGCATCGGGCGTATTGCTACTTGCTCGTCGATCCCAAGAAACATTTGTCGCCCGACGCGGCACGGCGATTGCGGGCGATCGAGGAGTTCAGCCGGCTGGGATCCGGTTTTGCCATCGCCATGCGCGATTTGGAAATCCGCGGGGCCGGCAATTTGCTCGGCACGCAACAAAGCGGGCACATCGCCACAGTCGGCTACGAGTTGTACTGCCAACTGCTCGAACAGGCCGTGCGGCGGCTGCGGCAGGTGCCGACGAAGGAGTCGCCGGAAGTACACGTCGAGTTGCCGGTCGAGGCGTTCTTTCCACGCGAGTACGTCGGAGATATGCGGTTGAAGATCGACCTCTATCGGCGACTTGGGCGAATCGCCACCGTCGAAGATTTGTCCGACTTTCGCGGCGAACTGGTCGACCGCTTCGGGCCGATACCGGAAGCGGTCGAACGCCTGCTGTCGCTGGTCGATTTGCGATTGGCGGCGGCGCGGTGGCGGGTCGAGCAGTTGCACGTCGAAGATCGATATCTGGTGCTTACGTATCGCTGGCGAGCGAAAATCGAGGAACTTGCCAAGAAAAGCCGCGGCCGGCTGCGAGTGGTCGACGACCGCTGCGCGTATCTGCCGTTGGGCGAGGAGGTTACGACGAGCGAAGAGATTCTCGCGGCGTCGAAATCGCTGTTGCAGTTGGCGTAGGGCGTTCCTATAATCCCGCCCCACTTCACCCTCGCGAGGGAAAGGCGTTGGCGCGTGCGCCGCCTGTTCGCCGCGAGCGCGTCGCGCCTTTGGATCCACGTCGTCAACTACGCTCCTCGAATTCACGGAACCGCTGCGTGACTCAATCGTCGCCAATCCGCTGGATGATCGTCGCCGTAGCGGCCGTTGCTGTCTTTGACGCTTTCGACGGAGCAGCGTCGGCCCAGATATCGCTACCGAGGTTTGGACGGGCGGACGATCCGGTCGACCCGTTTCAGTCGCGGCCCGGCATGACGCCGCCGGCCGATCGCGTGCCGGGCACGCCCACCGAGCCAAGGGCGGCCGAGCGGCCCGTCGCCCCACGCCCGACGTATGTGGCGCAGCGCAATGCGACGCCCGAGCGCCGGGACTACGCATCGAACGATTACGCGCCTAACGATTACAACACGAACGACGCGTCACGCGATCGCAATTATCCGGGCCCAAGCGAGCGTCCCTCTGCGCCGCCGGCGGGACCAACCGATGGCATTCGCGAAGCTGCGCCGGGCATGCCCGACCCGCTGTTAGCAGCGCAGCCGGTGGCCCGCGTCGGCCCGGAAGTGATTCTCGTCGGCGACGTGCTTGGTCCGGTGAACCAACAACTGGCTGCGCGGCTTCGCGATGGGGCGATCCGTCCGGAAGATATCGAACGCGAGCGGGAGCTGTTGATTCGTCAGGCGATCAAGAATCTGATCGACCAGAAGCTGGTGATGACGGTCGCCCGCCGCGACCTGCCCGCCGAGGCGATACCGAAAATCGAGCAGTCGATCAACGAACAATTCGACAAGACGCAACTCAAGAATCTGCTCGAGCAGACGAAAGCCAAGACGACGCACGAGTTGGACGATATGCTCAAGCAGAACGGATCGTCACTAGCGCGGCAGCGAAAACTGTACTTCGAGCGGAGCGTCATGCAGGAATGGATTCGCCGCGAGGTGAATTTCGATCCGGAAGTGACCCACGACGATATGCTTGCTTATTTTCACGAGCATGCCGACGAGTTTTCGATCAAAGCCCAGGCTCGCTGGGAAGAATTGATGGTCCGGTTCGAGGAGTTTCCCACCAAGGCCGATGCCTGGCGGGCGGTGGCCGAAATGGGCAACCGCGTGCTGAGCCGGCAAGCGTCGTTCGCCCAGGTCGCCCGCGAGCAGTCGCAGGGGGCGACCTCATCCGAGGGCGGCGCACGCCATTGGACGTCCCGCGGAGGCCTAGCCGCCAAGGAAATGGACGAAGCGCTGTTCTCGCTGCCGGTTGGTCAGATGAGCAAGATCATCGAAGGCCCGACCGGTTTTCACATCCTGCGGGTTGTGGAGCGCAAGGACGATTCGATGCGCCCGTTCCTCGAGGCCCAAGTGGAGATTCGCGACACGATCCGCAAGCAAAAGACGGACCGTGAAATCAAGGAATACCTGGCCAAACTGAGGGCGAATACCCCAGTTTGGACCATCTTCGACGGTCCGCCACAGAAATTGGCCGAAGCGGGCGAAGCGGGTGGCCCGCTGCGATAGCATTGCTCTGCATTTCGCGCCTTCGCATCGGCCGCTATTGATGCGTTTCTTCGCGGTTTGGATTCTTTTTTCAGATCGTAACGCAATGCGCGCAATCTACATTTCGATAGCTCGATGCGCGGCGTTTGGCCGTTGCGGTGAGAGGTCGTGTATAAATATAGGGTGCGGACGGCCGATCGGCGGGGCAGTCGCGGGGCACAGGTCGACGATCTCTCGTGGTCAGGTGAGCGTAAAGGCACGATGGCGGCTTCGACTCGACACGATACAACCGACCGCGGCTGCCGGCAGCAACCGGATGCGACGTTGACCGCGGTGCTGGAGTATCTCTCATCAGGCCAGGGTGACGGCCGCGCTCAGGGCAGCGGCGACGCCGGAGCGGTCGAACAGATCGAAACGCATCTTTCGCACGTTTTTCTCTGCGGCGATTTGGTCTTCAAACTGCTCAAGCCCGTGAAGTTCGCGTTTGTGGACTTCAGCACCGTCGATCGACGCCGCGACGAATGCCGGGCGGAAGTGGAGTTGAACCGCGCGTTGGCCGCCGACGTCTATCTTTCCGCCGAGCCGGTATGGCGACTTGCGAGCGGCGGCGTTCGCATTGGCGGCGACCGCGCCGCGGACGGCGCGATCGTCGACTGGGCGGTCAAGATGCGACGCCTTCCCGCCGACCGGACGCTCGATGCGCTCGTCCGCCGCGGCGAGGCGACGGCGGACCACGTAGCCGATTTGGCCGCGACGCTTTGCGAATTTTATGCGTCGGCGACGCGGTCGACGCTCACCGCGATCGAATACGTCGCGGCGGTCGAACATCATGTGCGCGACAACTTCGCCGAACTGTCGCGCGGCGAGCATTCCATCCCTACTTGTACCGTGGCGCGTGTCCACGCGGCGCAACTGACGACGTTGGCAATTTGTCGGTCGTGGTTCCACGAGCGCGTCGAGAAGAATCGCGTTGTCGAAGGGCACGGCGATCTGCGGCCGGAGCACGTCTATTTCATGCCGCGGCCGACTGCGATCGATTGCCTGGCGTTCAGCCGGGAATTGCGCACGCTCGACGCGGCCGACGAAGTGGCGTTTTTGGCGATGGAGTTGCAGCGCATGGGGGCGTGCGATTTAGCCACCGCGTTCGTCGGCAAGTACGAGCGAATTTCCGGAGATCGTCCGCCGGCTGGCTTATGGGACTTTTACCGGGCGTATCGCGCCTGCGTCCGGGCCAAAGTGGCGGTGCTTCGCGCCGGTCAACTCGACGAGCCGCAGCGTGCCGCGGAACGAGCCGCAGCGCTCGAGTATCTCGAACTGGCCGATCAGCAGTCGCGGCGATTGCAGCGGCCGCTGTGCATTATCGTCCGCGGGCTGAGCGGCACGGGCAAGTCGACGCTCGCGGCCGCGCTGGCCGAAAAGTTGGGAGCGACCCATTTGCAGACGGATCGCGTGCGGCGGCAGTTCTTTCCCGGCGCAACGCCCGCGACGTACGGCCAGGGATGCTACACGACCGCGGCGCGAGGCATGGTCTACGACGCGATGCTGGCACAAGCCCGCGAATTCCTCGCCCAGCGAATTCCGGTGGTGCTGGACGGCACGTTTCTGGCGGCCCGATCGCGGATGTCGGTCGGGGACGCGACCCGCAACGGCGCGACGGCGGTGATGCTGGTCTGTCGCTGCCCCATGGAAGTCGCAGCGCGGCGGATCGCCGACCGTGCGGCCGAGACACAATCCGAAGAACACGCGGCATCGGACGCGAGCGAGGTGACGCTCCGTCGTCAAACGACGGATGAAGAACCCGATGGCACTTCGCAGGCCAGCACGGCGATCGATACGACCTTGCCCATCGAACTGCAGATCGAAGCGGCGGTCGACGCAATTCGCTCCGCCGCGTCGCGTTGTGTTTAGGCGTTCGTGCGGCCGAACGACTCGGCCGGCAATTGGAGCCATGCGGGCGCGGTCACCGGTTCGACCAGATAGTCGCTGATTTCGACGGATACGCCTTGCTGTAGCATTCGCACGGCAACGATCAGCCGCGTCTGCCGTTTGCGTTGCAGAATTGCCCCTTCGAGGCCTTCCAGCGGACCGCTGCGGACGCGGACCCAGTGGCCCGGTTCGAGACGAGATTCGACGGTCAGCGGACAGCCCGATTCGATCATCGTCTGCACACAGGCCAAGTCTTCGCAGAGTTCCTCGCCGTTGGGCACGGGCAGAACCTGGCAGACCCGATTCGTTTTGAGGCACTGTTCGCGTTCGTCGGCGTTGCCGTAGACGAAAACGTAGCTGGGGAAAACGGGCACGTGCGACGCGACGGGCTTGCCGCGGATCAGCACCTCGCGGGAAACGAGCGGGAGATAGTGGGGAACTTGCTGAGCGTCCAACGCGCGAACCAGAGCTTTCTCCTGGCGCGACTTGGTGTACATCACCCACCAGCGGCGGCCGTTAACCGTACGTCCAATGTCGGTCAACAGATTCGCGGGGAATAACGACGGTTCGAGAGCGAGATACGGCATTGCAAGGGTCTCTTGAAAGAATCGTCATGGTGCATCCCTGTCTTCGACATCGCGTTACCCTCCCGTGCTGGAAACGCTTCAAGGCAACCTGCCACGCGCCGCGCTCATCTCGCCCAAGTTGAACCGCGACGGTCGCATACTATATGATGGGATATGCTCTGGGGTTACGGACGGAAAAAAACGCGGAGAAATTCGCCTGCCGCACGCAAATCGCGTAGCATATTCGGACGAGTTTTTTAGTTAAAATCGGCGATAACACATAAGCATCGGTGGATTTGTTGCATTTGCGATTGCAGATTGCTCGTCTCGGTCAGATGGTGGTCCGCATTTGCAGGGCGTTACACCACACGAACATATTGCGATGTCGAATGTACTCACAAATCGCACAAATGAGACATTCGTCATTCCGCCACCCACGATTGCACTCGAATCTTCGCCGCCGAATTCTCGACTCGGGGCCGTTTTGCGATCTATCCCTAGCGTTGACGCTGCGCTAGTCGCCGACGGCTAGAATTCCACGCGAAGTCCCCGCCGAATTCGAGCTCGCGGATCGTCCGAGGGCGTTTCCTTCACTTCAATTACTTCTTCTTCGCGGCCAAGGTTTTCGATCGACTTGGCCGCCCGCCGCGACAGCGAATCGGCCGGCCGGCGATTGGCGATCCGCGAAAGCACTTCGACCGCGTCGGGCGTGCCGATCCTGGCGAGCGCCGCGATCGCGTGATACTCGCGGCGTTGCTCGCCGGTCGCCGGCTCGTCCTTGGCGATCATTTCGAGCAAATCCTTCACCCTCGCACGGACCTCGGCCGAAGGACTGTCGGCAGCCTTCTTCAGGCTTTCTTCCGCCGCCGCTCCGAACGAAGCCAGGCGGCGGAACGCCTGCTGCCGCGATTCGAACTTGTCGGAATCCAGTTCGGCCACCAGCTTGTCGACTTCGGCGGCGTCGGGCGGAGCCGTCTTGCCGATCCGCTCTGAGAGATACTCGATGGCACGACCGCGACCGGCGGCTATTTTCCAAACCAGGGCGTCCGCGGCGTCCTTATCGGCGTCGAGCAACTCCGTCCATAGCGCATCGAGTTGTTCAGCGGAAATCTTGCGCGCCGCCGCCTGCGGCCGCATCACGCCGCGGTACAGCACTTCGCCTGTCTCCGGGTCGGCCAGCGCAATCCGCGGCAACCGGCGGCGGCGTCCGTCCTGGCTGATCGAGCCGGGCGTGATGATCGCCACGAAGCGGCCAACCGTTTTGATCCGCGTCGCATCATCCGGCCGCCCAAGTCCGCCGCCACGCGTCACGTCGGCCGATAGCTTGACGAAGCCGATGCGTGCGCCGTCGGGCGAATAGGTGGAAATCGTATCGCCCTGCTCGTTGTTGAATACGTACAGCAGGTCGCGCTCTGCGCTGTAAGTCAGGGCCGAAATGCCGACGCCCGGCGAACGCAACACCGACCATTTGTTGTTCACAATGTCGTAAGCGTAAACGTGGCCGCCGCCACCGAACGAGTTGAGCACGAACCGTCGCCGCTTGGTATCGAAGGCCAGTCCGTGCGGCCAACTCAGCCGCGGCACGTCCGCTCCAAAGGGAATCGTCTCGGCCGCCGCTCCCGGAGCGAAACGGACCAACTCGCGGTTGCCGCGCCACTCGTACCATGCGCCGTCGGATTTATCGAAAAACGGCTCGCCGCCGGACGTGGGAATTGCTTTGACGGTCTCGAGAATCGGGCCGCGGAGCGTGTACGTGGCGATTTGATTGCCACCGCCGGCACCGCGCGGCCCGCCCGGTCCCTCCGCAACGTCGCCGGGATAGATGTTGGTGAACGTCAACGCTTCGAGGGCCTCGAGCGCGGTGGTTCGCTCGCGGACATCCAACTCGGCGGTGAGCGACTCGATCTTTCGCGCGACGCGCTGCAATTGCCAAGCGACGTTTTCTCTGCCGATTACGACACTTTGTGTCTCATACACTTCGGCGCCGACGAACGTCGAGAAGTCCATTCCGGCCTTTTCACGCAAGCCTGCTTGATGCCGCGGCGATTCTCGGTCGGTAAACCCGGTGAAGTAGAAGTAGGGCTGACCGTCGTCGTGGGACGAAACGTCCGTCGGCACGCCGGCCGGCGCACTGGCTAATGTCTGGCGATGGTAACCGGATACGATCACACGCTGTAAATTTACGCCGGGATCTGCCGTGACGGTCCACTTCGTCGGTTGGTAAGCCATCAGCGCCAGGACGATCGGGTGCGAAGTATCCGTCACATGCACGGTGCAATGTTGCGAGGCATGATACCCAACAGCATGCAGTTCAGCCTTGCCGCTCGCTTCCGCATCTTTGCGTCCGGCAAGTTGCAACCGCAGCGATTTGAGTTCGCTTTCGAGTTGCTCCGCTTTTGCCGTTTCGTCGGCGGTGCGCAAACGATTCGCCTCGCTTTCCGCGCGATTGAGCGCTGCCAGAATCCCGCGAACGGAAACGCCGCCCCGCGGATCGCGGATCGGCAGCGCAACGGCGACCACCTTACGCTCGGCCTGCGGCCGCGGCGTGGCTCGCTGCAATTCCTGCCGGCCGGAATAGAGCACGTCGCCGGTCTGCGGATCGACCACGTACATCATGCCGGTCGATCGCGGTTCCGGCCGCGCAGCCGGCCGGCCTAGCACCACGAGCAGATCGTCGACGTAAACGACTTGCGTGCTGCCAAGCCCGGAGTCGCCCAAGTCCATCGGCGACGACGTGCGGATCTCCTTGAGCACTTTGCCGCTGGCGTCGAGCTTGAGAATCGTGTCGCGCGGCTTTGGCGTCCCGCTTTGGGGAAGGTTGGGATCGTTGCCGCTCGACGGGATCGCGAACATCGCGTCGAGCGCCTCGACATATGTCAGGCAGCTCACCTCGGAAAACTTCTCCTGCAACACCGACCACTTGTTCGTGGCGATGTCGTACGCCGCCAGCGGCTTGTTGCGGCCATCGCGCGGCGTGAGGATAAGCCGCCGCCGCACCGGATCGATCACCATCTTCCAGAATCGGTCGCTGTCCAACAGCGCCTTGTCGACGGGAATCTTCGGCGGATCGCGGTCGGCGAACTTTTCATCGACGAGCACTAGATACGTGTGCGAATCGATGGCGAAGGTGAGTTTCTCCTGCTTGTCGTACACGATGTCCGAGAGCTTGTCGTGGCGCGGCCGTAGCGACTCCTCGCTCGGCCCGCGGATCGTGAACGTGGCGCAAGAACTGCTGCCGTGCCGCTCGCCGTATTCGTTCTTGCTGCCGAAGTCCTGGTAGAACTTAGAGCCTATCCCAAAACCTAAAACGAGAGCGCCAATATGCTAGCAATAGCAGCATTTCCGCGGTTTTGGGATAGGCTCTTAGCCTCGAACGTCAGCTTCTCCAGTCGCGCGACGTTCTTCTTCGCCGCCAATTCCTCACTCGCACGGATCACGCGATTGGCGAGGGCGCGTAGATGGCCCATGACATACTGTTCGCGCCACGCCGGGTTCTCGCGGCCGACGATGATTTTCTCGCCGGGGTATTCGTCGAACGCGAGCAACGTGCGAACGTCGCGGCGACCGTCCTTGGCGTTCCAATCCCACGGCCGCTCGTCCGGCGTGAGCAAGTCCTTCGTCCAAAGCGATCCTTCGGCGCCCAATGCGCTCGGCGGAACCACCCACGTTTCGTCTGCCACGCCAACGACCCGTTGCTGTGCATGCCCATCGACCAGCACGGCGTCGATTCGCACGCCCTCAGCCGGAGAAATCTTCCAATACATCGGGCTCGACGTCCGCAGCACGAGCACCAGCGGCCGGCCCGTGCGCGTGACTTGCACTTCCGCGTAACGGAGCGTAAAGCGATCTTTCCCTTCAACGAGGCCCGCCGGCAGCAAACCGCCCTCGCCGACCGAAACGGCGTGAAACTCCAAATCCGAATCCGCGGCGTCGAGATACTCATCGACATTGGCTTCGACCGACGCCAACTCGGCCGCGAACGCTGCGGCTTGCTGGGCGTCTTCCGCCTTGAGCCGCGCAAGCGCTCGGTTGATCTCCTCGCGCTTCGTTTCCATTGGCGATGGCGTCGCGGCCTTTTCTTCTGCCGCCGGCGCGTCGCCTTCTTGTGCTCCCGGCGCTGTCGCCCAGCTTACGCCGATTGCCGCTGTGAGCACGACGATCGCCTTTCCGACTGCCCAACTCCGCTTCAGCAAAAATACGCTCTGCATGGCTCGCTCCTCCTCGATTCGAGTTCCGCGGACGTACCCTCCCTCCACTCGACTGCTGGGCATTATAGAGCAGCGATTCGGCGGAAATCAAACCCCTGCAAACCGGTAGCCTTGAAATCCGCAAATCGCCGCCGGTCCCGGTGCGACGCCTTGCCCGCCACTTGTACCCACCTACCCATCCGGTAATATACAGAAGTCCATGCTCGCTGCCGATTGTAGCCGCCCCGACCGTTGCCGCGACAGGAGGTCCACGTGCTCCGCTTTCTACACGCCGCCGATTTGCATTTGGATAGCCCGCTGCGAGGATTGGCCCGATATGTGGGCGCGCCGGTCGAGGCAATGCAGCGGGCGCTTCGCGGCGCGGTCGAGAATCTCGTACGGACGGCCATCGAGCGGCAGGTTTCGCTGGTGGTGATCGCCGGCGACATCTACGACGGCGATTGCCGCGACTTCAACACGCCGCTGTTCTTTTCTGGCCAAATGCAGCGGTTGGCCGCCGAGAATATCCCCGTGGTGCTCATCTCCGGCAACCACGACGCGGCCAACAAGATGACGCGGTCGCTGCGGTTGCCGCCGAATTGCCGCGTGCTGTCCGCCGACGAGCCCGAGACGCAGGTTTACGGCGACCTGAATGTTGCCGTGCATGGGCAGGGATTCGCCAACGGAGAGGTGTTCGACAACCTGGCCGCTGGCTACCCGCGCGCGATCAACGGTTTGTACAACATCGGCGTCTTACACTCGTGTGTCGGCGGCGGCGAGGGACATGCGCCCTATGCCCCCTGCTCGCTCGACGATTTGCGCGTCAAGCAATACGACTACTGGGCGTTGGGGCATATTCACAAACGCCAGACGCTCGCCGAAGGCCCGCACGTCGTCTTTCCCGGCAACATCCAAGGCCGCGACATCGGCGAAACCGGGGCGAAGGGCTGCGTCATTGTCGAGGTCGACTCCGCCCACAACACTCAGATCGAGTTCTGCCCGCTCGACGTGGTGCGCTGGGAGCATCTTTCGGTCGATCTGTCGACGGCGGAAAGCGAAGACGACGTGTTATCCCTCGTGCAACAGGGGTTCAGCGAATACACGCAGCAAGGCGATGGCCGGCCGCTCGCCATACGTGTAACGATGACTGGCAACACGCGCATGCACGAGCGGCTGGCCGTCAATTGGCAAATGATGGTGCAGGAGGTTCGCAATCCGGCAAATCAACCGGGCGACTGCGAATTGTGGGTGGAGAAGGTCGTGCAGCGGACGAAGCCGTTTTCCGCGCCGGATGAAGCGGCGCTCGACGGTCCACTGGGCGAGTTGCTGTCGCTCTTTCGCGATCTGCAAGCGGACGAGGCGGCGCTCGCCGAATTGGCCGCCGAGTTTCCGGAGCTGCGCCCCGGCGGGCCACTCGCGGAGTTTCTTGGTGGCGACGACACATGGCTACGCGAAGAATTGCCGGCGGTCGAATCGTTGTTAGTCGGCCACCTGACCGGCGAGGAGGCGCGGCGATGAACGGCGCATTGAATATCCTCCGCCTTGACTTGCTCGCCTACGGCCCGTTCACGGGCAAGTCGCTTGACTTCTCCGCATGCAGCAAAGGCCTGCACATCGTGTACGGCCCCAACGAGGCCGGCAAGAGCACTGCGCTAAAGGCGTTGCGTGCGCTATTGTTCGGCATCGAACAAAAGACAGACGCTGATTTCCTGCACCCGTACAGTGACTTGCGGATTGGCGCCGAGTTGGAGCTAGCTGACGGCAAGTCGATCTACGTAATTCGCCGCAAAGGCAACGCGAACACGCTCCGCGCGGCCGACGATTCAACACCCATCGATCCGCAATTGATTGACTCGTTACTCGGCCATGTGCATGAGCAGGCCTTCAAGACTCGCTTTGGAATTTGCCACGATGATTTAGTTGAAGGCGGCAAGAAGGCAGTCAAGTTCGATGAGAAAAACAAGAGCAATAACGACGACGACATTGGCCAATTGTTGTTTGCCGCGAGCGCAGGTATTGCGCATTTGAGAGACATCTTAGCTGAGTTTCGCCAGCAAGCGGAAAAACTCTTTAAGCAACGCGGCCAGATTCCTGAAATCAACGCGGCGCTCGACAAATACAAAAAGGCGGCAAAGAACCATCGTGCGCTGCAACTCTCCGAGGAAGACTGGATCCGGCAAGAGAGCGAACTGGCCTACGCCAAGGCGGAGTTGGAACGAATCGAGCACGAATCGGCCGCCTTGGAATCGCAGCGGCAGCGCCTAGGGCGGTATGCGGCCGCGCTGAGTGTGGCATCGCGACGAGCGGCCGTCCTCGCCGAGTTGAAACCGTTGGGCGACGTCCCGCCACTGTCGGACGACTTCTGCCAGCGGCGACGCGACACGGCGGAGCAGCTTCGTCTGACGACGCATGCGCGGGAACGAACCGAGCGGGAACTCGTGCGGATCGACGCACGATTGGCCGACCTTGGCCTACCGCCAGCGATTCTCGAACACGCCAAGGCTGTCGATGCCACTTGCGCCGAACTGAGCGTGCATGTCAAAGCGGCCAGGGATCGTGTCGATCGCGTCACTGAAGTTAAGCAGTTTGGGGAGCAGATCGAGAGGCATATTGACCGTATCGGCGGCGAGAGCGACCACGACGAGATGCGGATCGTCGTGCGGACCGCCGAACGGGCGCGGATCGAGGAGTTGGGTCGGCAGTTCCATGAGCTTTCTGAGCGATGCAAGAACGCCGAGCGGCGGCGCGCTCAGGACGAGCGGCGCATGGCGGAGTTGTCCGCGCAGTTGGCCGCGTACCCCACGTTGGCCGACGGCGACGTGATCAAACGGTTGCTCGCTCGCCTGCAACGCCTTGTCGCCGAAGAGGCGCAACACGCTGCCGACGCGAACCGGCTGGCGGCGGAAGGCGAGCAATTCGCGATCGGTGTCGCCCGACTGGCGCGGTGGGATCGCGACCTCGATGTGCTCGAACGTTTGGCGGTCCCTGCGGAAGAGACGGTCGAGCGATTCGACGCCGAATTGACTTCCGCGCATGCGAGTGTCGACAAAGCGGCACAACGTCGTGGCGAAGCGGCCGCCGAAAAGTCGCGGATCGAAGCGTCGCTCTCAGTCATTCAATCCGGCGATGCGATTCCCAGCGACGCCGACCTGGCCAACGCGCGCCAACAACGCGACGCGGCCTGGCAGGCCCTTCGCGACGCCATCGCCAGCGAGGAGTTTGACACCTATGCAAGTCATGCCGCGGCATTCGAACCGCTCGTTTCCCAGGCAGATGCGCTCGCCGACCGCTTGCGGCGCGACGCCAAAGCGGTGGCCGAGCGGGCATCGCTCGAAAACGAGTTGTGTCGCAAGTCGGAAGTTCTTGAGCGAGCAGAAAACCAACTTCGACTCGCCACCGACGAGCGCGACGCTGTCCATCAGCGATGGGCCGGACTGTGGAGGGCATGCGGTATCGACCCGGGCACGCCGCGCGAGATGCTCGCTTGGCTCGCCGAGCGGCGGCGGCTATGCGAGCATGCGGCGGCGCTACGGACGCGGCGGGCCGAGCAACAGACCGTCGCCAAACGACTCGACGACGCGCGGCAGGACGCAATCGTTGTGATCGGCGATGCGGGCGGCTCGATCGCTCCGCCGATTACGCTGACGCTGGCGGTCGACACGCTTGACGCGACTTACGAGCGGATCGATAACGAGCGCAAGCGGCGGCAACAGTTGGACGTGGCTCACGCCCAAGCGGCGCGCGATTTGAGCGAAACGAAAAACGAACTGGCCGAGACCGAGGCGTCGCTTGCCGGGTGGCGAGCCGCATGGGCAGTCGCCGTGGCGCCGCTGGGACACGAAGACGCCTTGACGCCTGCTCAAGCTCAGGCGTTGCTTGGTGAGTTGGCGGAAGTACAGAATCTTCTCGACAAGCGGCAGGCGTGCGCTTCACGAGTTGCAGACATCGACCGCGACGTGCGCGAATTCGCCAAGCAGCTTGCCGACGTCGCAGGTCAGGCGTGCGGTGACCTCGATTTGCGGCAAGTGTCTGACGACAACATGCGCGGCGTAGAGGCGGCGGTCGACGAACTGGCGAGGCGATTGGCCGCGGCTCGCGAGGCAGCCATGGAACGGAAAAAACTTGTCGTCGATCGCCAGCGGCAATCCGCCGAACTGGCCAATGTCCGCGAAGACGCCGGCGTCGCGAACGCGACAATGGGCGATTTATGCCGTGAGGCCCGCGCGGCTTCGGCCGAAGAATTGCCGGGCATCGAGGAACGATGGCGGCGGCATGGGGAGTTACGGCGGCAGATTGCCGACTTTGATGAAAGGTTGCACGAGCACGCCGCGGGGGCCCCTTTGGTCGAGTTTCTCGAAGAACTGGCGGCGGTCGACGCCGACACACTGCCAGCGGAGCAATCGCGGCTGGCGAGCCGGCTAGCGGAACTCGGCGGACAGAGTGAACCACTGGGCAAGCGGATATGGTCGCTCGAACACAACATCAAAACCGACGGCGGCCGAGATGTCGCGGCTGTCGCTTATGCTGACATGCAGGGCCTGCGGGCGCAATTGGAGGACGATGTCTGCCGCTACGCCCGGCTGCGGTTGGCTTCGGCCGTGCTCAGGCGGGCGATCGAGCGGTACCGCGAAAAGAACCAGGATCCGTTGCTCCGGCGGGCGAGGGATATCTTCTCGCGTCTTACCTGCGGAGCGTTCACCGACCTCAAGACCGACTACGATGATCAGCGGCCGGTGTTGGTGGCTGTGCGGGCGGAGACCAGCAAGGCGGTCGGCGTGGCGGGCATGAGCGACGGCACGTGCGACCAGCTTTATCTGGCGCTGCGACTGGCCAGCGTCGAGCAATATATTGATGCTCATCCCGCGATTCCCTTTATCGTGGACGACGTGCTGCAACGGTTCGACGACGGCCGGGCGGCGGCGGCGCTTGCCGCGCTGGCCGAACTGGGGCGGCGAACGCAAGTGATTTTTTTCACGCACCACCAGCACGTGCTCGATTTGGCTGCGCGGAATCTGGGCGAGGCGGATTATTTCGTGCATTGTTTGGGCGAGGACGCGCCGGCCGTTGGGCGTGGCCGACGAAAAACGGCCACGGCGGCGGAGGTAACGGACTCGACGCCGGCGCTGTTTTGACGCGGCGCGGCGAATTCGACGAGGCCCCAGCGGGGCGGGAGGACAAGCGATGTCGCGAGAATGCCGTCCATCGTACTTTCGAGTTCGCCGGCGATTGCGTGGGACGATCGACCGGCTTCGGCAAGCGGCGATGACCGCGTGCTGGTTCCCGCTGCTAGTGGTCGTTGCGTCGGCCGTCGCTGCGTCGCCGTTCGCCAGCGAGGAGGCGGACGACGGGGCCGGAGTTGCCCACGAGGATCGCTTATTGGCGACGGTCAACGGTTACGCAATTCACGAGCGGCACGTGCGGCGAGAGATCAGTAACTCGCTGTCCGTGCCGCAACTGTCGCCGCAGGCCACCATAAACAAAGAATGGGCGCGGGCGACGCTGGAATTGCTCGTCGACCGCCGCGTTGTGCTCGATGGTCTGCGACGCGACAAGATCGCTGCCAGCGACGCCGAGATCGACGTCGAATTCGAGCGTTTTCGGTCCAGCCTCGCCCGTGATAAGCAGACGCTCGACGACTATCGCAAAGCGTATGGCCCATCGGCCGAAGACGTGCGCGACGAAATGGCTTGGCAGATTTCGTGGCGGCGGTATTGCGAGGCGGAACTAACCGACGACGCGATCGCGGCTTATTTCGACAAGCATCGGCGGCAGTTCGACGGCACGCGATTGCGGGTGAGCCACATTCTGTTCGCGCTGTCGAAGAACGCGGACGAGAAGGCCGTGGTTGAAGCGACGGAGCGCGCGGTAAAGTTGCGCGCGCGGATCGTGGCCGGAGATGTTTCGTTTGCCGACGCCGCGATGCAATTCAGCGATGCGCCGAGCAAGGCGGATGGCGGAGATATCGGCTCGATTACCCGACGTGGCGAACAGCACGAGGCTTTCGCCGGCGCGGCGTTTGCGCTCGCCGTCGGTGAGATCAGTCCGCCGACGCGGACGCCGCACGGCGTGCATCTGATTCGATGCGCGGCGGAGCAGCCGGGCGAGAAGAAACTTGCCGACGTGCGCGAAGCGGTCGTGCGGGCCGCGACGACGGAACTGTTCCGCAGGCGCGCCGATGCCGAGCGGCCGAAGGCGAAGATCGTGTACGCCGACGATGCCGCGGCGGCGAGCGAGTGACAGAGAATGAGACTGCGTTGAGCGGGTCGAACGAACGAAGGTGAGGCCCGGCGGAGTCGTTTCTGTCGCCTGGTGGGCCTCACTTCGTTCGACCTGTCATTTATACACAACTTTCCCTGATTTCGTCATGACTTGGCATG
>JBBDYI010000046.1:0-7838 GCA_040901705.1 Pirellulales bacterium
CTTAATCGTTGCGTCGAAATACTTTACGCTTCGGGAAGTGCCATTCGGGTCGGGACTCTTTAATTCACCTTCAACGTACCCCTCGTGTCCGAGGCGCGGTGGGTAGACGTGCATAATAAAATAGTCGGGGACCGGGTTGAGCGAGACCGCCGCGTCGCCGAACTCCTCGGCCACCTTGTCCCACGCCAGGGCCAGCGCCCGGTGGTACTGCTCGGCGTCGACGCCCAATTGGGCGAACATCTGCGCCTCGGCCGTGTACCGCTCCAGGTCGGCCAGTTCGCTCGCCGCGGCGTCGATGTCCTCGGCCGACCAGCGGGCGTCGTCGGCCAGCCGGACGCGGATTTCCTCGACGAGGTAGTTCAGCACCGCCACCGATGCGTCGTAACCCCTTTGTCTCAATTCGGTTACAGCAGACCGAATGTCCTTTGGGTACTCGTCCGGCAGCCCGAAGCACCGGAACTCCTCATACGCTTCTCGATCCAACGTAATCGCCATCTCCAACCTCCTTCTGTCCGTTCCGACCGGCGAGACCGTTTCTCGCCTCTCTTGCCGATATATACCAATGAACAGGTATGCGGGCGCGGAAGAATTCTGCGATTTTTTGTTGGGAAGAGTCTTGAAACGCGATTGATGTGAGCTTATTCTTAGCAGAACTTACCCCTTACCCCCTTATATCTACAGGCCGCTACTGCAAAACGCCAAACGCTCAGCTTCCTTTTTCCAAAGGGGAAGAGCGATTGGCGTTTTTCTTTTGTCGAAGTCCGGAGGAAAAAATGCTGCAGGCAATTCGAGTGTCGCTGACGATTGCGGCTCTTCTGTACGTTGCTTCGTTAGGACGAGCCGACATTTACCGTTGGGACAACGGAGAGCCCATTCCCGGCACGGAGGGAATCACACTAGGGCCGGGAGTGCAGTTAGACCACCGTCAATTACAGTTTGCACAATTAGGCGGCGGCCTCACCGGGGCAAATTTCGCGGCATCGAACCTGACGAACGCGCGACTTAGCGGCCTTTTTTCGGGAGCAGATTTCGATTCGTCGAACCTCACTAGTGCTCGGCTGACCGGCACCTTTACCGGGGCTGATTTCGAAGCCGCGAATTTGACTAACGCTGTACTGTGGGCGATCGTTACCAACGTCAACTTTTCCGACGCGATAGTGGTGGGCACTAATCTTAACTCCCCAATGTTGCGAAGTTTCACGAAGGAGCAACTTTACTCCACGGCCAGCTACCAGCAACGAGATCTACATGGAATTAACCTTGCTAGCGGCGAGTTTACTGGCTGGGACTTTAGCCGACAAAATCTCGCCAATGCAAGTTTTTTCTCCGCAACGCTAACCGACGTTGACCTTGCAAACGCCAATCTCGAAGAAACGAGTTTTGGGGAGGCGACTCTAACCAACGTTGACCTAAGGAACGCTAACCTAAAAGATACGTACTTTGACGAGGCGACTCTAACCAACGTTGACCTAAGGAACGCTAACCTAAAAGATACGAACTTTGACGAGGCGGTGCTAACGAACGCAAACCTAAGTAATGCCGATCTGGACATTGCGTCTGTCTACCATACAACTTTTCGCAATTCCGACCTTACAAACGCAAAGCTACCACACGGGTACGGTATAGACGTCTTTGATGATGATTACGAAGGACCACACTTTGGCGGTTCCGTACTTCATAACACATTTTTTGGGGGCATTGAGGCCGGATTCCGATTGAGTTTTGATGCGGAGGTGAGTCTTTCGGATTGGCGCGGCAGCACGATGGGCTTCCGCTTCGCTAAGGGCAACGCTATTGATCACTACGGCCACGCCCAGAGCGTGGTACTTCGTGGTACCACCTCTCCACTTGTCGTCCGTGACTTTGATGGTCCGCTTCATTGGAGCTCGGAAGGACCGCCGGTCTCGTCCATTCATGTTGATAATGAATTCAACATGATCGTCGATGGCGGCGGCACATTGAAACTGGTATTTGAGGAGGACGCCTGGAACTCGACAATCACTTTCAGCGAGGGCATTCCGGTCGCGTTGGGCGGAGTGATAGAGCTGACGTTCGCGGAAGACGTTGACGTTTCCAGCCAAGTCGGCCGCACTTTGCGTGTCTTCGATTGGACCGGCGTTAATCCGGCGGGTCAATTTCAGGTCGCCAGCCCACATTTGTGGGACTTGTCGAACCTGTATTCGACGGGTGAAGTGACGCTTCTGGCCGTACCGGAGCCGTCGAACACGGTTCTATTAGCGGCGAGCCTTTGCCTTCTTTGCAAAACGCGCAGCCGAAGGCGATCCGTTCGGTGATCGACCTTGAATGTGTCGTGGTGTGTCAATGGCTTCAATAGTCAAGTCAACAATCCCCCGATCCCACGCGAACCCGGCCCGTTCCACACGGGTATCGCTCGGGTCGAGAACGACGAGCGTGGGCCGCACCGTCTGGCCGTCGGCACGCTTGTATTTCATCCCGCGAATTCGGCCAGTGATCCCGGCGACCTTGATGATCGCGGCGCTAGCGGAGCAGGTCGATGTGCCGGCCGTCGCCGATCCGTAGCCCGGCGCGGCTACGGTGGCGATGGAGTTGGCGTTCGTTCAGCACTTCGCCCAGCGGAGTGCTGTTGAGCAGTCGGCACAGTTCGCTGGCGCGGAGCTTGCGGGGGTCAGTCGGCATGGCTAGGCCCGCCCCCTGACCTCGCAGCGCCGCGTGGTCCGCCAATGACGCACCGCAAGACAACCCGCCACGATCACAACCCCGGCGAACTCCATAATACCAACCCGAGAATTCTTGCTCGCTTGCGCAAATCTCGATCGGTTCGATGCAACGCAGAGCGCGCGGAAGGCCGCGGAGGTCCGCAGACAAGACATCACGTCCCGGCATCGACCTCGCTATCGCCGCTCGCCATCGTGACCGGAAGTCGCCGATCGCTCGTTCGTTTCAACGGCAATTCTCTGCGCTCCCTCTGCGTCCCCTGCGTCCTCCGCGTTGAAGGAATCGATTGACCTTCTTGCGTTCGTGTCCATGCCCGACCACATGCACGTGCTCACTTTCCCGCGCGGAGACGCGGCAGCGCGGCGGATGTCCAATCTTTGGCCAGTTTTGGCGAAAACCTATCCGCTGCGCCGGCGCACATATTGAAACGGACGCCGTATAATACCCATCGGCGTTGACTTCGTGGGCGTAACGTCCGACGATGGCGATTGGGATGCTTGAGTGACGATTTTGGCGACGATTCGGCGGCCACAATGTCCGGAGGACGAGCGATGACCCGTGCGATATGTTCTCGTGCGCTGCTATCACGTCGCGAGCTGCTGGCGGCCAGCCCCGTGGCGCTGGCGCCGCTGTCGTATTGGGCGGCCCGACTGGCGGCCGATGGTCCGACGGATCGCTCTTTGACTGGCGGTGCAAGCGAGGACGCGACCGGCGGCGGTAGCGGCGAGATCACCGCCGCGTCGAAGGCCGCGACCAAGCGGGCGACCGATTTCCTCCTCCGCACGTTCAACAACGACGACGGCTGCGGCACCGACGTGCGGCATCCCAGCGACATCGGCTGCACCGCGATGGTTGGCCTCGCGCTGCTCTCGCAGGGCCACACGGTAATCGAGGGCGAGCTGTACAAGCGCGTCGACCGCGTCCTGCGCTACATGCTCCGCACCGTCGCCGCCATGCCGCCGGGCAACATCACGTCGCAGTTCGGCACGCAGCTGCAGAACAAGATCGGCGTCCAAGCCCACACCTTCTTCGCCACGCTGTTCTTGAGCCAGGTGATCGGCGAAGACTCCGACGAGGAAAAACGAGTCCGCCGAGCGCTCACCCGACTGGTCGACGTCATCGCCCGGCAGCAAACGTCCGACGGTCACTGGGGCCAGGAGAGTTGGGCGCCGATGCTCGGCACGGTAATGGGCTGGGTGGCCTTGCGCGGCGCGCACTATGCCGGCTTTCGCGTCCAGGCGTCCGCCGAAAAGACCGCCACGCATATCGTCAAGGCGATGACGACCGAGCTTGGCCGCCACCAGCAGAGTTGGATGCACCAGCTTTACAAGAACGCCACCGGCGTCCGCGTGCTGTACGCCATCGGCAAGGACGAGCAGCCCGTCGCTCGACAGGCGTTCGAGAGCGTGCTCAACCTCATCAAGGGCAGCGATTCTCCATTTTCGCAAGCCGGCGGCGAGGAATTCCTCTCGTTCCATCTGATCACCGAAACGATGCTGCAAAAAGGCGGCGGCGACTGGAAGTCGTGGTATCCGCTCGTCCGCGAGAAGTTGCTCTCCGTGCAAAACAGCGACGGCAGTTGGACGGGCCATCACTGCATCACCAGCCGCACCTTCTGCACCGCCGCGGCCGTGCTGGTGCTCTCCGCCCCGAACCGCTTCCTGCCGATATCGCAGCAGTGACGCGGTTGCGGTAAGCTCCCCGTTGCGGCAAAGCCCCGCCGGCGTTCCGGCCTCTGGCGACGCCTTGCCGACGGTGCGGGAATTGGGATGGTTTTAGCCCCGTGGCTGCCGCTATCATGTTTGGCTGGCAATCGTGCTCGGTTGCCGCCGGTTGAGAAGCGATGCTCACGAGAATTACCATCGCGTATTGTTCCGTATCCGCCGCGGCGACTTGGCCGCCGGCTCTGAAAAATCGGCTTGCAAAGAAAAAGGAGTCCACGCATGAAACTGTTTTCTCTCGCGACCTTGATCGCCGGCTTGTTGTTGACGTCTGCGGCGACGACGACGACGGGCCAGGACGACGCACCGAAGCCATCCGTAACCGTGTCGGGCACGTGCATCTACTTGGGCACGCCGCGCGACAACATCGTCGTAACCCTGTCCAAGGCCCAAGAACCGACCGAAGCGCAAGACCCCGCACCGGCCGAAGCGCCGAAGCCCATCACGTCGACGACAAACGATAAGGGTGAGTACGAATTCAAAAACGTCGCGATCGGAAAGTATCGGCTGACCGCGAAGGGACGCCCACAGAACAGCATTCGGGCATATAAGGAAGCCGATCCGGTCGACGTGGAAATCACGGCGGACACGACCAGCCCCGTCGAGAAAAAGATCGCGTTGACGCTGGATCGGGCACGATAACTTTTGGTTCGTCGGACGCCGCGTCATTTCGTCGGTGGATAACCATGTCGCGGCGCGTGGCCCTCGTCGTAACTTGCGAACACGGCGGCAACGAAGTTCCGCCCGAGCACGCCGCCGCGTTCGAGGGCGCAAAGGACATACTCGACAGCCACCGCGGCTACGATCCGGGCACGCTGGAATTGGCCGGCGAGTTCGCCGCGGCGCTCGCCGCGCCGCTACACGTGGCCACGGTGTCGCGGCTGGTGGTCGAGTTGAACCGATCGCCGCATCACAGGGCGTTGTTCTCCGAGTTTACGCGCGGCCTGAGCACGCCTGCTCGCGGCCAACTCATCGAACGGCACTATCGGCCCTATCGCGACGCGGTGGAAGCGCGGATCGCGGACGTGATCGGCGCGGGGGCCGTGGCGTTGCATGTTTCGGTGCATAGTTTCACGCCGGTGTTCGACGGCGTCGCGCGGCGGGCCGACGTGGGGTTGCTCTACGACCCGCGGCGAACGCTGGAGCGGCAATGGTGCGGTCGCTGGCGGGACGCATTGGTGCAGCGGCGAAGCGACCTTTTGATTCGCCGGAACTACCCTTATCGCGGTGTGGCAGACGGCTTCGTGACGCATCTGCGGCGGACGTTTTCCGAAGCCAGCTACGTCGGCGTGGAACTCGAAGTGAACCAGAAGTTTCCGCTCGCCAGCGGCTCGGCGTGGACGCGGCTCAAGCAGGATCTCGCTCAGACGCTCGCGACGATCTCGCGGACGACTTCGCCGTGAACGTCGGTCAGCCGGAAATCGCGGCCGCTGTAGCGGTAAGTGAGCCGCTCGTGGTCGAGGCCCAACAGGTGCAGAATCGTGGCGTGCAGATCGTGCATGTGGACTTTGTCTTGCACGGCTTGATGGCCGAACTCGTCGGTCGCGCCGTGGGCAAAGGCGCTCTTCACGCCGCCGCCGGCCAGCCAGACCGTGAACCCGCCCGGATTGTGGTCGCGGCCCGTGCCGTTCTTCTCGGCGTATGGCGTGCGGCCGAACTCGCCGCCCCACCACACGATCGTGTCTTCGAGCAGCCCGTGCTGCTTGAGGTCGGCCAACAGCGCCGCAATCGGCTGGTCGACCGCGCGGGCGTGATCGGCGTGCTTCGGCATGTTCGAGTGCTGGTCCCACGCCGGGTTGGCGCTGTTGTCGCCGTAAGTGACTTGCACGTAGCGAACGCCGGACTCACATAACCGCCGCGCCATCAGACATTGCCGGCCGAACAAATCGGTCGCCTTCTCGCCGATTCCGTACATCGCTTGCGTGGCGGCCGATTCGCGACCCAGGTCGAGCACGTCGGGGGCGAACTGCTGCATCCGCCACGCGAGTTCATACGAATTCACCACGGCGTCGAATTCGGCGTCGTCGACCGTTGTGTTGGCGGCGTGTCGCTGCCGCTGGGCTGCGTTGAGTTGCTCGATCAACTCGAACGTCTCGCGGCGCTCGGCGAGGTTTCTGGGGTCGCCCAAATTGCGAATCGCCAGTTCCGACGCCGGACCGCCCGCTTTGCCCAGCGGCGTGCCTTGAAAGACTGCCGGCAGAAAGGCGTTGCCGTAATTCCTTGCTCCGCCGTTGCCGGCCGAAGGCGCGATCGACACGAAGCCCGGCAAGTTCTCGTTTTCCGTGCCCAGGCCGTAAGTAATCCACGAACCCATCGACGGGCGAACCTGGTTGGCCGCGCCACAGTGCAAAAACAGCGTCGCCGGTCCGTGAGCGACGCCTTCGGTATGGAGCGAATGAACGAAGCACAAATCGTCGACGTGCCGGTTCACCTGCGGAAACAAGTCCGACGCCCAACGTCCGCTTTGGCCGTGCTGGTTGAAATTCCAAAGCGGCTTCATGATCCGCTGCGACGAGCCGCGCTTGCCCGTGTTGGCGACGATCCGCGCGTCGTCGAAGGCGATCATCGCACCGTCGTGTTCGGCGAGCAGCGGTTTGTAGTCGTACGAATCGACGTGGCTCACCCCGCCTTGCATGAACAGGAAGATCACGCGCTTGGCCCGCGCGGGAAAATGCCCGGCCTTGGGAGCGAGTGGATCGGCAACGCGCTCTCTGGCGGCGACGCGCCGCGGGGCATTGGTCAAGCCGGCAAGGGCGAGATAGCCGAAACCGCACGCGGCATGTCGCAGCGCCTCGCGGCGCGTGCCGACGAGCGAACCGCAAGCGTCGGCGTTTCGTCGTCGATCGTTCGTTCGATCGATGCTCATCGTTTTTCGCCCTCCGTTCGTCGGCCGGCGCTTACGGCTCGGCAGCCGTTAGTATAAGCGACGGCCGCGGCGAGATGGACACCAATGAGGAACACGCGATCACCTTGAGGATCGGCTCCAGTACCCTCCGGCAAGCCGCGCTCAGTTATGAAAAACCGGTAACCGTTTGGCCATATAAAGCACTCGACCACGGATCGCACGGATTTCCCAGCGCGGCCGCTGGCCGCAACCAAAATGGTTCGGTAAGTCAATTCGAAACACGGAGGACATGCAAACGATGAGTGATGAATGATGAATGATGAATGGCATTTCCAATCCTAAGGTGGCATAGCCGCTCGTTCATCGTTCATCGTTCATCGTTCATCGTTCATCACTTTCCCTTTTCCTCCGTGCCTCCGTGTTTTCAAGTCATGCATGAATCCTTCTCGGGCCGCGACGATTTGGAGCGTTTGTAGTACGGATCGGGGCCTGCTAGCCCCCGACTCGACCGGCCGGACAACATCCGTATTACTAATGCGCAATTCCTTGCTCGCTTGCGAAAACTTGGGTTGGTT
>JBBDYI010000047.1:0-32573 GCA_040901705.1 Pirellulales bacterium
CGCCGAACGCGCCGTGGGTCGAGGTGTGGCTGTCGCCGCAGACGATCGTCATGCCGGGCTGGGTGAGGCCGAGTTCGGGGCCGATGACGTGGACGATGCCTTGGTGCGGGTCGCCCAAGTCGTAGAGCCGGATGCCGAATTCCTTGCAGTTCGCGCGGAGCGTGTCGACCTGCTGCCGCGAAATCGGATCGGCGATGGGGAGCAGGCGATCGGTGGTTGGGATGTTGTGATCGGGCGTGGCGACGGTGAGATTCGGCCGGCGGACCTGCCGGCCGGCGAGGCGGAGGCCCTCGAACGCCTGCGGGCTGGTGACTTCGTGGACCAGATGCAGGTCGATGTAGAGGATCGTCTGCTTGCCTTGCTCGGCTTGGACGACGTGCTGGTCCCAGACTTTTTCGACGATCGTGCGGGGCGGGTGATTGGCGGACATGGTTGGGGAGTCCTGGGACTGTTTGTTTCGTTGCGAAGTGAGCCAAGGGAATCGCCGGTAGACCGATCGCGCCTCCTGCCAGACGGCGAGAGGCGGCAATTGGTTCGCCGGCGTCGCGACGGCTGAGCGGAGCGGCTGAATGGACCGGGGACCAAGCACGCGAACCGCGGTCGCGAGTTGCGGCGGGAACTGCTCAATTCTACGGCAGAATCGGGGCCTGGGCGAGAGCGGCGTTTACCGCGGGGCCGAGGTGATCGAGGCCGATATTCCGCCGGCGTCGGTGGATTCGAGCTGTTTGACGAGCGCCTCGACCTTGGCGAGCACGGAACGGCGATGGCGGATCACCATTCGGCCCGCGACGACGCGGAGATACGGGGCGTCGGGCGCGATCGAATTGCCGGCAGTCGCGATGCGCGTTTCCGGAACGAGATCGCGGATCAAATGGGTGACTTCTGTCGCTGCGTCGGCATCGGCGTCGATTCCGGCGGGCACAGCGATGACGCGCAGTTCCAGCGGGTCGGCGTCGGCGAGCGCGTCGGTCGGAGCGAGTTTCATTGCCGCTTGCCGGCGGCGAGCATCGCGGAGTTGGTCGAGGGTCGCGGACAGCTTCCGCTGCGTCGGGGCCGTCGCGGAGACCACCATTAGATTCCACGGCGCGGCGAATGTTATTTGATTGCCACCACCGTTGTGGTCCCAGGAACTCGCATCGACCGACATGGTGAGCGCTTCTTTGAGCTTGTCGGCGCGCCGCATGCGTGATTCGTCCGAGTCGACTTCGCCGGCGAGCTGATCGGCGACCGGGAATACTTGCGTTTCGAGAACCGTGCTGGCGCGATCGGCGGTGGTGATGACGATCGCCTCGTGGTCGACGATGTAGGCGAGATCGTGTTGGTGCAATAACCGGTTGAGAATGGACCGCAGCGGCGCGGATTTGTATTCTCCAGTGAGTTCCACCGATTCGGGATCGATGCCCGCTTCGAGAAAGGCGCGAATGTCAATCAATACATTGACGCCCTTCTCCTGCGCGATGCTTTCGGCAAACTGGCGCACAGGCGTCTGAACCAGATCGTATTTCGACGCCGTTTCGAGTGCGGCGAGCGCCGCGGAGTCGTTGGAAATCGGATCGAGAATCGGCCGCGGTGCGACGTCGCCTTTGGCCTGCGCCGCAATCGTCGAGCGAAGGGTGGCGAGCAACGCGGCGATGCGCAGTTGCACGTCGCGGGTTTGGCTGACGACGAGCATTCCGCCGTATCCGGAAATCGTTCCTGCGCCGCCGACGCTTTCCCACGTTGTCGTCGCACAGGTTGTCGCAATGAGTTCGATGAGCGGATCGTAGTCCTCGCGTACCTTGCCGTCTGGGCTGCGAAACGTGACGAGATCAGCGGCGGGATAGATTTCGACATCCAACACCGACGCGGCGCGATCCGTCGTCGTGATCAGCAGAGCGCCATTCGAAATGACGTATGTCAGGTCGTACCCGCGAAGGGCGTGGTATAGGACTGATGCTAAGCAAACTTGGTGTAAGTCCAGGTCGATTAGGATCGCTTCTGGATCGAGGCCACCTTCGTTCAGACAGCGGTTGTCGATCTCGACCTGAATTTGTCCTTGCTGTTCGACCCAATCGGTGAATTGCTCGAGCGGAAACTGAATCAGGTGGGCATCGACTTTCTTCCTGAGCGCCGAGAGGATCGCCTCGTCGCTGGCAGGTTTGTCGGCGGCCTTCTCTGTAACCGTAGTGATTTCATCCTTCGTGGTTTCCTCTGACGCGGACTTCGGATCGTCGGCCGTTCGACCGGCGGCTGTGGCGGCGAGGATGGCGGCGGCGGAAAGCGCAGCGGCCCACGATCGGGTTCGACAAGACATGGCTCTTCTCCTCGTGTCGATGAGATGTCGCTGGTGCGACGACTGGAACTGTCGCGGCGGGGTTCCGGGCCTGCCGCGACGGACGCTTGTAACGTAGTGGGCCGGCGGGGTGCGAGTCAAGCAGATTCGTCGAGGATCGCGGTGTAAAACTCGTTGGGCGGTTGAGATGACACGCGGCCGCGACACATTGGGCGGTTGTCAAGCGTTGTTTTCGGCCGGCGTGATGCTTCGATGGTGCGTCAAGTACACTTTAAGGCCAACGTTTCACGTGAAACGCCAACGTTTCACGTGAAACGCGCGCTGTTTCGTGGGTTCGATCCGTTCGATGTGCGTTGCGGACGTTGCGATGTGCCGCTGGCCGGTGCCGGCGGCAACCGACGTAATTGGCAACGAATGGGACAGCGGTGATGCAATGAAGTCGGCTTCGGTTCGTCACCGGAATGTCGTGGCGATCGGGCCGTCGATTTGGTACGTTTGGCTGGACTGCTCTGGTGCGCCAGCGTGAGGTTCGTTTTCGCGGGGCGCGGCGTTGAATCGTAATGGGGCTGCTATGGCGTGGATGATATTCGTTCGGCCGCGTGGGATTGGCGTCGGGTTGGTGTTGTTCTGGTTTGCGGCGGTTGCTGCGGCGGAGAACCGCGGCGCTGCGGACGATGCGAACAAGCGCGTCGATTACGCTCGGGACATCAAACCGTTGCTGGCCCAAAACTGCGTCCGCTGTCATGGGCCGAAGAAGCAGAAGTCGGACCTGCGCGTCGATTCGGGCAAGGGGTTGTTGGCGGGCGGGAAGATCGGGCCGGCGGTGATTGCGGGCAAGGGCGAGAAAAGCCCGCTGGTGCAGGCGATTTTGGGCACGTCGAACGACATCGTGGCGATGCCACCGACCGGCGAGGGCGAGCCGCTATCGGATGAGCAGGCGGCGCTGGTGCGGCGGTGGATCGATGAAGGGGCGAAGTTTCCGGCCGGGGAATGACGTGGCGGAGGAGGAGCGCGGGGGTCATGTAAATGATGAGCGATGAGCGATGAGCGGCATTTCTAATGCTCGGGTTGCCGAGCCGGTCGTTCGCCATTCATCATTCATCAATCATCATTCATCAATCATCGTTCATCAATCATCGTTCATCAATCATCGTTCATCAATCATCGTTCATCACTTTCCCTTTTCCTGCTTGTTTCAGTCCGCCACCGAGTATTCTGTCCGTCGTGGAAAGATTCGAAGCGTTGGCACGGCAGACGCATACAGGCTTTTGGACGGGACGAACTTATGGCCAGCGACTTGTCGCCGACGTACACTTTACGGGACTGGATCGAGCGCGGGGCGCAACGCATTGCGTATCGCTCGTCGCTTCGCTGTTTTTTCGCATCACTCACCACTTCTTTGCCATGCAACCATTCACTACGCACACCGGATTGGTCGCCGCGATGGATCGGGCGAACGTCGATACCGATCAGATCATTCCGAAGCAATTTCTCAAGCGGATCGAGCGGACCGGCTTTGGACAGTTCTTGTTCTTCGACTGGCGGTTTCTCGACGACGGCGCGCCGAATCCGCAGTTCGAGTTGAACCGGCCGGAGTTCGCCGGGGCGAGCATCTTGCTGGCGCGGCGAAACTTTGGCAGCGGATCGAGTCGCGAGCATGCTCCGTGGGCGCTCGACGATTACGGTTTCCGCGTCGTGATCGCGCCGAGCTTCGCGGATATCTTCTACAACAACTGCTTCAAGAACGGCATGTTGCCGATCGCGCTGGATGACGCGGCGGTGGACGATCTGTTCGCCCGCGTGGCCGAGCATCCGGGCTACAAGCTGACGGTCGATCTCGAAGGGCAGGTCATCACGGACGAACACGGGCTGCGGCTGGCGTTCGAGGTCGATCCGTTTCGCCGGCAATGTCTGCTGGGCGGGCTGGACGATATCGCGATGACGCTGGAATTCGAGCCGAAGATTTCGGCGTTTGAGGCCGCGCGGGGATGAATTCAGCTGGCGCATGAAACGGTGGAGCGCAACTGAGGCGGCGTCACGGTCACTTGCGGGTAGAATGCGCCGGCCGTTGCAGCGAGAAACCGTTGAAAGCCGATAGGTCCCAATACTTCGCTGCAACTGCGCTACGTCGAGCAGGTAAATCTCTAACTTCACGTTTCGCTTAGATCAACCTTGCGTCCATGGACAAAGTCGGCCAACATCCGTCGCTAGGTCAAACGCCGCGCTATCAGTCATTAGATGCGTGGCGTGGGGTGGCTTGTCTGTTGGTAGTGCTTTACCACGCGACACTCGTGTTTACGTCAACATCGACAGCAGATGTTGCGTCGAACGCGGCTGAAAGTATTTGTCGTTCGCTGATTTCGGCTTGCGGCTGCGGGTGGATCGGCGTTCCGCTGTTTTTTGTTATCAGCGGGTATTGCATTACGGCTACGGCCCAGTCGACATTACGCAAGAACGGCTCGGTAAAGGACTATTTCTGGCGCCGCTTTCGTCGGATATTTCCGCCATATTGGTGCATGATCGGCCTCGGCGTCCTGTTGTTTCTTCTTGTCGATATGATGCTTTATCCGAATCTCCTTTCCAAAGAACCATGGGCGCAATATCGGCCGTGGTGGTTTTCGCCATCACAATGGCTGGGCAACCTAACATTAACTGAAACGTGGCGGTATCACGTACTAGGCGATGGGCGAGGAATGTTTATTGGCCAAGCCTGGACGCTGTGTTATGAAGAACAGTTTTACGCGGTGGTGGGCGTTATTTTGGCCGTGTCGCGAGGCCGTTTCTTCACGGGGGCGATCGTTGTTACGTTCTTGGCATTGGCTGCGCAATTGCTGTCCCGCGCGAACGCCGTAGCGATTGGAGGATTTTTTTTCGACGGCCAATGGTTATCGTTCGCCGCGGGAATTCTCGTGTACCACGTGATTCATCGCCGAGGCAAAGTAGGTCGATCGAGCGCTGTTGCTGTATTGTTAATAATCGGGGGGCTTTCGTTATACTCTCCCGAATTCTTCGCTCATGGCGCATTTGTTGCCATGCCTTTCGCTGCTCTGCTAATCCTTATATATCCATTCGATGACTACTTGCGTGGCATGCGACTTGCTCGACCGTTGTTCGTATGCGGCACAATGTGTTACAGTATGTATCTTGTCCATCAATTGATCGTGGCTGGTATTAGCCGGGCGCTCATGGAGCACGGCGTTGACACGGCCGTCGGATTGATGTTGGTCACGCTGCCGGCGTGTTTGGTCGCATCGTTGGTTTTCGGATGGGTGTTCTACGTACTTGTGGAACAGCGGTTCTTGAACAGTTCGCCGGTTGTGCGTCGTGGCGGCGACGAACCTGAAAAAGCGCCGATCGCGCAAGTCGGTAATTCGCCATTACGTCCAGCGGCGGCCGAGGGCTTCGCCGATGCGGAGGCGTAGCGCCAGGAACGCCGGCACGAGCACCGGGCGGACGACGCAGGTGTCGAGCATGACGCCGAGCGAGAGCGCGAAGCCTAGCTCGACCATGAACCGCAGCGAGCCGGTGACCATCGACACGAACGTGGCGGCCATGATGACGCCGCAACTGGTGATGATGCCGCCGGTGCGGACGACCGCGAATCGTAAGCCGTCGATCGGCCCGCGGCGACGCTGCTCCTCGAACACGCGGGTCGTTAGGTAGACGTTGTAATCCTGGCCGATGGCGACGAGCAGCACGAATAGAAATACCGAGACCTTCCAGTCCAGCCCGACGAATGTGTCGCCGTATGCGGCGCGGAACAGAAGTTCGGTCGTGCCGATCGTGACGAGGTAGGTGCCGACGACGGTGAGGATCAGGTACGCGCAGACGGCCGGACGACGCAGCAGGACGAGCAAAACGACGGCGACGCTGATGACGACGAGGATTTGGATTTTGCGTTCGTCGCGCTGCGTGACGGCGACGAGATCGCGAATGCCGGCGACGGTGCCGGCGTAGTAGAATTCCGCGCCGTGCCAGCGGTCGAGCGTGGGGACGTGCGGTTTGGTTTCCGATTCGGGCGTGGCGGGCTTCGCGGTGGTCGACTTCGCGCTACTCGCCTTCGTGCCGATCGGCTGGCCGGCCGAAATGGCGGTGAGCCGCTCTTGGATGACATCGAGAACGGCGATCGCCTCGCGCGAGAATGGTGGGTAGGCGAGGATCACGTCGAATTTGGCGATCTTGCCCTCGAGGCTTGGCGTCTGGCTGAGGTACTGCTGGCGCGCCTTGGCGAACGATGCGGCCGATTGGCGAGCGCCGTCGAATCGGAGGCTGAACGGCAACTCGCCCAACGGGCGCGGCAGGCAGCGGACGCTGCGCACGCCATCGATGGCGCAGAGTTCCGACCACAGCTCGGGCATCGCGCGAAACACCGTTTCGCTGTCGCCAAGACCGCCGGATTCGACGTAGGCGAGGATGGACACCGGAGCGAACTCGCCGGCGGAGAAGTGGCGTTCGAGCATCCGCGTGCCGACGACGCTGGTGCGGTTGCGGCCGAGCTCTTCGAGGATGTCGTAGGTCGGCTCGCTGCGAAGCACGCCCGCGATGCCCAGCGGCGAAAGGATCACCAGCGCGGCGATCAATACCGTGCCGGGGCGGCGAATCGTCGTCTCGGCGATGCGGTTCCAAAGCCAGCCGAAGCGGCCAGCGCCGGCGACGGCTTCGTCGAGCGTTTCGTTGCCGCGGATGCGCTTCAACCGGGCGGGCCAGAACACGCGGGGGCCGAGCGCGGCCAACATGGCGGGCGCGAGCGTCACGCACGACAGCAGCGCGACGCCGAGGCAGATGGCGATCGACGGTCCGCTGTTGCGGTATTTTCCGAACTCGGCGAAGACCATCGCGCCGAGGCCGACCATCGTGGTGAAGGCGCTGCCGGAGAGGGCCTCGCCGACGTGGCCTAGGGCGCGGATGATCGCCGAGTCCGGCCCGCGGCCATGTTCGAGTTCTTCGCGGTAGCGGCTGATGAGAAACAGGCAGAAGTCGGTGCCGGAGCCGAACAACACGACGACCAGGAAGATTCGCGTCGTGGTGAACACTTTGAGGCTCCACCAATCGAACAGCGGGACGTTGTGCAGTTGCGTGAGCAGGGCGATGAGACTGGTGGCGGCGACGATGGTGATGCCCATCGTGAAGAGCGGCACGAGGGCCAACAGCGGCGCGCGATAGACGAGCAGCAGGATGACGAGGACCATCAGCGTGGTGGTCCATTCGGTGTTGCGGACGCTTTCGGCGGCGGCGGAGAGCATATCGCCGCCGACGGCCGCGCTGCCGGTGATGCCCCACTTCAGTCCGGCGGCCTCGTCGGCCCGGGCGGCGAAGACCTCGGCGACGCGGCGCTCGACCGTGGCCAGGACTTTGATATTCTGCGTGGCGGCGAAATCGACGTTCAAGTTCGCCACGACGATCGCGGCCTGACCGTTGGGGCTATGTACGCTTTTGAGCAGCCGGCCGATTTGCGGAGTCGAGGGGGTCCAGACGTCGGCGATTGGCAATGACTCGGTGGCTTCGAGTACGGCTCCGACGGCGTCGGCGAACGCCAGGTCCTGGGCCGAAAGCGGGCCGTCCGTGCGTTCGACCACGACGACGATTTGGCTCTTCGAGGTGCGATCCGGAAAGGCCTCGGCGAGCATCGCACGGCCGCGGACGCTGGGCATGTTGGCCGGCAGGTAGTCCAGGTCGCCGTCGCGGGCGACATCCTTCCAGGCCGGGGCGAACGCCGCCAGCAGGGCCGTGGCGATCAGCCACAGCGCGATCACCAACGGCCAGCGGCGAGCGCAAAACGAACCGAGGTGGGCGAACATGGCTTGTGGCGGGCGGCTTTTGGGGGTGGGATGAGCGGACGCGCCGCCTATCGCGATGGCTGGAGCGGCTCGCTTCGGCCACATCCTAGCGTCGGTATCCTAGCGTTGGTGGCGGGCGGCGTCTGCGCGGCGGCGTTCGCCGCGACGAACGACGGAAATTCGCCGAGCGGCCGAGAGTCTGTGAATAAGCGTAGGGTGCTCTGCGAGCACCAAATCAACGGCGCACTATGGTGCTCGGTATGCCACGGTCTCACAGAGCACCCTACAAATCGTTGTCGGACTTGCGCCGATTCGGTTCTTTCTCAACCTCTGGGGTGTGGGTAAAATAGAGAAGGCCGCGCGACGCGAGGGTACAAATTGCCGGCTAGTTCGCTAAAACCGCGGCAATTGGGGAATAAGCCGTGGCCGACTGGCCGAATTCACTCGCAGAAGGCGACCGGCCGCCGACAGGACCACTCTGCGGGGTGGAATGTCGTACTCGGCGGTGTATTTGCGGCGGTGCATTTGCGGCTTTGATGCGAATGGCCGTTTCGAGACTTGCCGCCGCGATTTCGGCGCGTTAAAACAAAAAGCTGATAATCTTCGGATGTTCCAAACATCTTGCTCTGCCAGGATTTGCGATTGCGTGCGGACCATCTCGCGGTGCGGCCGTCGTTCATAATGAATACGGTCCGTCGGTTGGATGCTGAGTTGGATATAGAGAGCAGACTTGGACCGGGATAAGAACGGTCCGATAAACAGATCAATTTTTACCGAGCCATATGGCGCGGCCGAGTAAGCTCGGTCGTCGCGCAGCGCGGCGATTTTCCGCGACTTAATCCCGCGACGTTGGAGACGGCGACATGGTTCAATCCTCGGCATCCGATTCCTCGATTCGCCCCGCGCCTGCCCGTGTGCCGCGGATGGCTCAAGCGCTGCCGGCCCAATCGGCGCCGACTCGGGCCGTGGGCGACGCCGCCACGACCAACGCGCAGCGGAGCATGGCGGCGACCGCAGCCGGTGCGGAAGCGGCCGACGAAGCGGACGAAGACGAAATGTACGACGAGCCGAACGCGGCGCTGGCGTGGCTCGGCGATCAGGCGAGTTGGCTGACGAGCATGGTCGTGCATACGGTTTTCCTGTTGGGCCTGGCCCTGTGGACGTTGGGTTCTCCGAATAACGACAAGAAGGCGATCGTGGCCGCGCCGCTGGACGCGGTGGAAGAGCCGGTGGTCGAGGAAGACCCGCCGAAGTTCGAATTCGACGATAGCAAGATCCAAGACGCGCCGGTCAACGAGTTGCTGCTCGAAGAGCCTGAAGCGCCGATGTCGGAAAGCGAAGTGATGGACAACATGGAGGAAGGGGCCAATGCCGCTTCGCAGCTTACCACCGAAGTTTTCAGCCCCGACAAGGCGCTCAAGAGCGAATTGGTTTCGGACGGGTTCGGCGGCGGCGACCAGGAAGGGACCGGCACGGGCAAGGGGGACAAGGGCGCCGGCGCCGGCTTGGGCGGTCGCGGCGAGCGGCGCAGCGGCGCGCTCGGTCGCGGGGCCACCAAGGAGAGCGAAATTGCGGTCGACAACGCGCTGAAGTGGCTGGCGGCCCATCAGCTTGCCGACGGAAGTTGGAGTTTCGATCATCGCGACGGCCCCGGTGCCACGTGCAACGGCCGTTGTAAGGATCAAGGCTCGTTCAAGGACGCCAAGGGAGGTGCAACCGGCATTGCGCTGCTGGCGTTCCTCGGTGCCGGCAAGACGCACCTGCAAGGCGAATACAAGCAAACGGTTTCCAAGGGCTTGGCGTATCTGCTCGCCACGCAAAAGGCCGAAGGCGCCGGCGGCGCGAGCTGGTGGGAAAACGTCGGCAACGCCACGAACTACTCGCACGGCTTGGCGACGCTGGCGATGTGCGAAGCCTATGGCATGGCGCTCGACTTCAAGCCGGTCGTGCCGAAGCCGGGGAAATCGCCTTCGGAAATGACCGAGGAAGAACGGAAGAAGTGGCGCGAGGCGCAGGAAAAAGCCAAGCAGGACAAGGAGTTTCTCAAGAACGCGATTCCGGTCGAGAAGCTGCGGATATCGGCCCAAGGGGCGCTCGACTTCATCGCTTCGGAGCAGCACACCGACGGCGGATGGCGGTATCAGCGCAAGCAGGCCGGCGATACGTCGGTTGTCGGTTGGATGCTGATGGCGCTCAAGAGCGGTTACATGTCGCATCTGCGCGTCAATCGGGGAGTCGTCGGCGGGGCATCCAAGTTCCTCGATTCCGTGCAGGACGGCGACTATGGCCACATCTATCACTATCTGCCCGAAAAGAATCGCCCGGCCGACTCGGCGCACGCCACCACGGCCATCGGGCTGTTGTGTCGGATGTATCTGGGTTGGGACAAGAACAATCCGGGCATCACGGAGGGCGTGAACCTGATGGGCACGAAGTGGGGCCCTGAAATCGCCGGCGGCACGAACATGTATTACAACTATTACGCCACGCAGGTGATGTTCCACTATGGCGGCGACTCGTGGAAGGAATGGAACAAGAAGGTCCGCGATCACCTCGTCGGCACGCAAGAGAAGAACGAAAAGGATCACGCCTTTGGAAGCTGGTACTTCAACGGCGATCACGGCTCGAAGCCGGGCGGTCGATTGTACATCACGGCCCTCAGCGCTATGACGCTCGAAGTGTATTACCGCTACATGCCGATCTACAAGAGCAAGAGCGTCGAGGACGACTTGCGCAAAGGCGGGGAAGGCGACAAGGACGATGGCAAGAAGGATGACGGCAAGAAAGCCGACGACAAAAAGCCCGACGACAAAAAGCCCGACGACAAAGCAAAGCCCGACGACAAAGCAAAGCCCGAACCCAAGCCCGCCGCCAAGCCGGACGCGAAGAAATAGCCAGCCGGCGACCGCCGCCGAAGTTCGATTCGGCGTTCGATTCGGCGGCACTGAGTCTATCAACAACCACGGAGTCGGCGGCGTCCGTCTCCGTGGTTGTTCTGTTTTGTCCGCGAGCCGACCGCGGCATGCCGACGTGTGCGTAAATCAGCGATCCGTGAAAAGCGATTCATGAACGGCGACGCGAGCAATCTCGACACCAGCGAACTGGATACCGACGAACTGGACGGCGACGTCGACTTGTCCGTCGCGGTGCCCGCCGAATCGGTCGTGGCGCAGGCCGTGGAGCAAGTTATCGTCGACGAACAACATGCGTTGGCGCGGCTCGATGCGTTTCTCGCTGCGAAGTTTCCCCAGCATAGCCGCGTTCGTATGCAGGAAGCGATTTCCGCCGGCGGTGCGACGATCGAAGGCCGGCCGACGTCGCGACCCGCGGAGCGGCTCAAGGTCGGCCAACGGGTGACGATCCGCCTGCCCGACGCCCCGCGAACCGGACCCGTGGCGGAAGACATTCCGCTCGACGTGTTGTACGAGGACGAGCATCTGGCGGTCGTGAACAAGCCGCCGGGCATGGTCGTGCATCCGGCCAAGGGACATTGGTCGGGCACGATGGCCGGGGCGATTCAACATCGTTTCGGCGGCATGAGCACGGTTGGCGGACCGACGCGGCCGGGCATCGTTCACCGCCTCGACCGCGACACGAGCGGCGTGATCGTCGTCGCGCGCCACGACGCCGCTCACATGAAACTGGCGGCGCAGTTCGAGCACCGCGAAGTCGAGAAGGAATACTTCGCCATCGTCGCCGGCGCGCCGCGACTCGACCGCGACTTGATCGACCGGCCGATCGGGGCGCATCCGTATCAGCGCGAGAAGATGGCGATCCGCACGGACCACCCCACGGTCCGCGAGGCGCAAACGTTTTACGAAGTCACCGAACGGTTCGACGCGCTGGCGACGGTCCGCGTGCTGCCCCGCACGGGCCGGACGCATCAAATTCGCGTCCACCTGGCGAGCATTGGCTGTCCGGTGCTGTGCGATCGCTTGTACGGCGGCCGGGCGAAGCTGACGCGGGGCGAATTGCTCCGGCGGTTGGACGACGATACGGTCGTGCTGGCCCGACAGGCGCTGCACGCGCGGCGGATTTGCCTCGTGCATCCGGCGACGGGCGAGCGGATGGAGTTTGTCGCGCCGCTGCCGGATGATCTGTCCGCGGCGCTCGACGCGATTCGTCAGCACCGTGGCACAGGGCGCTGACCGCGGCGATTGCCAGGTACGCGGGGTTTGCCGAGGTTGCGGCGGCGACTATCATTTTCGGCTGGCTGCCGACGAAGAAACAGGGAATTCGAAGAACGCCTCGGCCGCATGTAGAATGCAGGCCGAGTGGACTTTTTTTCACGCAGAGGTCGCAGAGGTTGCGCAAAGGACGCAGAGAGAGTCGCGAGTTGATTCATCGCGGTGCATACGAAGAGGGCCCAAGAAAAAGAGCGGATTCTCTGCGGCCTCTGCGAGTCCTCCGCGTTCTCTGCGTTAAGAAAGTACCAGCTTGTTTTTCGTTTGCGGCCACGGGCTGTGCGGAGTCTTGTTGTTCGGAACGCCCTGAATGCAACGCCCGATTCGCAATTGCGTCGCGTCCCTGCTTCGGCGTCGGCGGATAACTTGAATGCCGCCATGACTACGGCCGATATCTCGATCATTGCTGTCGCACTGCCCGGTCATTTGGCGCTGTGGATCGGTAGGGCGAACGCGCTGCACGCGACGGGGCTGCCCGAATGGGCCGTGCGGACGTTGTCGGCGTGCTGCCACTGTGCGCTGCTGTGCGGACTGATCGTGCTGGGAGCCTGGTTTTATTTCGGCGGCAGCCTCGTCGATCCGCACGCCCCCTGGTCCGGCGGACGCGGCCTGGCTTGGGCGTATGTGGCGATCTGTTGGGCGGTCGTGGCCGGGCCGGTGCGACGGTGGTTCACTCATCGGTTTCTCTCGCCGCCGCCCGCGGCACTGCTGTCCGGCGGCGGCACGGAGATCGACGTGCGGAGTTTGCTCGGGCGTGTGCCGGCGCGCGGTTTGGCGGCCCGCGTCATCTTGCGGCTGCCGCTCAACGAATCGCTGCGGTTGGCGGTGACGGAAAAAGAGTTGGCGATCGCGCGACTGCCGGCGGCGCTCGACGGCTTGTCGATCGCGCACCTGTCCGACTTTCACCTCGGCCACAAGGTCGACCGCGCGTACTTCGAGGAAGTCGCGCGGCGGGCCAACGCGCTCGACTGCGATTTGGTCTGCATCACCGGCGATCTGTTCGAGACGAAGGCGGGCTACGCCTGGACCGACGCGGTCTATGGCCGGTTGCACGCGCGGTACGGCGCGTACTTCATTCTCGGCAATCACGACGCTTACTTGCGCGACACGGCGAACATCCGCTGGTTGCTCGCGGCCGCGGGACTGATCGACGTCGGCCAGCGGTGGTTGGAAATCGCGATTCGTGGCGAGCGAGTGATTCTGGCCGGCAACGAACTTCCTTGGATCACGCCGGCGGCCGACATGGCGCACGCTCCGCCGCGCGGCAGCGGTGGAGGCGATCGCGCTGCCGACGCCGGGCCGCTGCGGATTGCCCTGGCCCATACGCCCGACGAGATTGGTTGGGCACGGCGGCACGATTTCGATTTGATGCTGGCCGGCCATACGCATGGCGGGCAGATTCGCTTGCCCTTCATTGGCCCGATGCTGGTGCCGAGCCGGCTCGACGTCCACTACTCTGCCGGCACATTCGACGAGCCGCCGACGGTGTTGCACGTCAGCCGCGGCATATCGGGCAAGATGCCGCTGCGGTACGATTGCTTGCCGGAGATTACGCGGCTGGTGTTGCGGAGCGGGGGCTAGGGGTTGGGGACTAGGGGCTGGGGGATTGGGAGACTGGGGATGGGTTGTACGGTTGCCGATATTCTTGCTGCCCGCGGACGGATTGCCGCGCATGTGTTCGCCACTCCGTGTCCGGAGTCGACGGCGCTTTCGGAGCTTTGCGGCGCGACGATCTTCTGCAAGCTCGAATACCTGCAGCGCACCGGCTCGTTCAAGGAACGTGGCGCGGCCAACGCGCTGTTGCAGCTTTCGCCGGAGCAGCGAGCGCGGGGCGTGATCGCGGCCAGTGCGGGCAATCACGCGCTGGCCCTGGCGTTTCACGGCCAGCGGCTCGGCATTCCCGTGACTGTCGTCATGCCGCGGTTCGCGCCGCTCATCAAGCAAACCCGCTGCCGAAGATACCGCGCGGAGATCGTGCTCGACGGCGAAGATTTCGCCGCGGCCAAGACCCGCGCCGACGAGATTGCCGCCGAACGCGGTTTGACCTACGTCCACGGCTACGACGATCCGGCGATCATCGCCGGCCAGGGCGTGGTGGGTCTGGAAATCGCGGAGCAGGTGCCCGACGCCGACGCGGTGATCGTGCCGATCGGCGGCGCTGGCCTGATCGCCGGCGTTGGTGTGGCTCTTAAGCATGCGCTTCCGAGCGTCGAATTGATCGGCGTCGAACCCGAGCACGCCGCGAAGTATTCCGCCGCGCTTGCCGCCGGCCATCCGGTCGCGGTCCCGCCGCGGCCGACGCTCGCCGACGGTCTGGCGATCGCTCGCGTCGGCGACAATGCCTTTGCGATCGCCCGTCGCTGTGTGGACCGCGTCGTGACGGTCGACGAGCAGGCGATCGCGCTGGCGATCGTGCGGCTGATGGAAATGGAAAAGAGCGTCGTCGAAGGCGCAGGCGCCGCGCCACTGGCCGCGATTCTTTCCGAGCGGTTGCCGCATCTCGCCGGCAAGCGCGTGGTGCTCGCGCTGTGCGGCGGAAACATCGACCTGGCGATTCTGAGCCGGCTGATCGAATCGGCCCTCGTCGCCGACGGCCGCTTGACGCGGTTCTCGGCCGTCATCAGCGATCGCCCCGGCGGCCTGGCCCGGCTGGCAACGGTGCTGGCCGAGGCCGGCGCGAGCATCAAAGAGATTACGCACGACCGGGCGTTCGCCGGGCCGGACGTGACGGCGGTTCGCGTCTCTTGCATTGTCGAAACCCGCGACCACGCCCACGCGGAGGAACTTTTCGCTCGGCTGGAGGCCTGCGGGATCCGTTACGTGCGATGAGCGGTTTACCGTGGACGTTCGAAGCACGGAGCTTTTGAGCAGCCGTTGGCCGCACGCGAACAACAAGCTGGTACTTTTTTAATGCAGAGGGCGCAGAGGTTTCGCGGAGGGCGCAGAGGAGAATGTGAGTCGAGATGTTGCGGCACGTCGGGAAGGTTCCTTCTCTGCACTACTAACGCTTCGAATCTTCGCGAACGGAGAATTTTCCCGTATCAAAGATAGCGAGACTTCGCAGCCACGATCAAGAACAGCATTATCCGCAGATGTCGCAGATGGGCGACGATCGCGTTTCATCTGCGCCATCTGCGGATGATTCGTTTGGTTGCGGCCATCGGCTGCACTGCGATCTCTGCGCACCCTCCGCGTCCTCTGCTTTGAGAAAACAACCGACTCGTTTTGCGCGTGCGGCAACCGCTGCGCTAAGATATATCCGAATCGAACACCCGCACTTGCTTCCAGTTTGCTTTGTTCTCGGCGATGAACTGCAAGTGCCGCGGGTGTTGCTGATAGGCGTCGTGGGCGGCTTTCGATTCGAACACCACGTGCAGCGCCACGTCGAAACCGCGATCGTTCACCGGCCGGGCCAACTCCGCGTTGAGCGTTCCGGCCGAGTAATGCGCAACGCCGTCGTGGCCGGAGAGATATTTGTTGCACGCTGCGACCAGCTCGGTGCGATTCGCCGGCGTGCTCTCGTGCAGCGTGAAAAACACAATGTGGGCAAGTTGCGGTTCGCTCATCGGTCCGTTCGAGTCTTCCCGTTCGAGTTTTCTTTATCGCGAAACAATCGCGATCGCCTGAAATCACTTTGCCGAGGGCGTCGACTCGGCGTCCGTCGACTGACCTTTCGGCTTCTCGCCCGACTTCTTCGCCGCCTGCCCGTTGCGCTTGGCCAGATTGATCGCCGACGGGCCGAGCAGTCGCTGCATGTCGGCTTCGTTGATTTCTTCCTGCTCTTCCAGGGCGGCCGCCAGTTTGTCGAGCTGCTCGCGATTGGCTGTGAGCGATTCCAGCGCCCGATCGGATGCCGCGCGAAGAATCCGCGCTACCTCCTCGTCGATCACCTGGGCGGTGTGTTCGCTGAATTCGCGCTGCTCGTGAAACTCCTTGCCCAAAAACGGATGCTCCTCGCTGGTGCGATAGGCCACCGGCCCGATGCGTTCGCTCATGCCCCAGTGCGTGACCATCCGGCGGGCGATCTTGGTGGCCTGCTGCAAATCGTTCTCCGCCCCTGCGCTGAGTTCGTCGAACACCAGCTTCTCCGCCGCCCTCCCGCCGAGAATAAACGCCAACCGCGCGTGTAAATCTCGCTCGTTGATGCTGAGCCGATCTTCTTCGGGCAGCAACTGCGTTACGCCCAGCGCCCGGCCGCGGGGG
Source organism: Pirellulales bacterium (assembly GCA_040901705.1). GTDB lineage: Bacteria > Planctomycetota > Planctomycetia > Pirellulales > PLA5 > PLA5. The sequence continues at coordinate 16,437 of JBBDYI010000047.1, forward strand.
ATGATCGTGACTTTATGCACGGCGTCCACGCCCGGCACGATCCAGGCGAGCAAGGCATGTCCGGCCTCGTGATAGGCGGTCATCCGCTTTTCGTTGTCGCCGAGAATCTCCTCGCGCTTCGGACCCATCAGAATTTTGTCGCGGGCGTCCTCGAAGTCATTCATGTCAACGCGGTCTTTGCCCTGGCGGGTCGCCCAGAGGGCCGATTCGTTGACGAGGTTGGCCAGATCCGCGCCGGTGAGTCCGACGGTGCCTGCGGCGAGCCGATCGAGATCGACGTCGTCGGCCAGCGGCACGTCGCGGGAATGCACTTTGAGAATCGCCTCGCGGCCTTTTCGATTGGGGCGGTCGACGGTGATGTGCCGATCGAAACGGCCGGGGCGCAGTAGCGCCGGATCGAGCACGTCGGGCCGGTTCGTGGCGGCGACGACGATCACCGACTCGTTGGGGCTGAAGCCGTCCATTTCGCTCAAAATCTGGTTGAGCGTCTGCTCGCGTTCGTCGTGCCCGCCGCCGAGGCCCGCGCCGCGGACGCGGCCGACCGCGTCGATTTCGTCGATGAACAAGATGGCCGGCGCGGCGTCCTTGGCGGTCTTGAACAAATCGCGGACCCGGCTAGCGCCCACGCCGACGAACATCTGGATGAACTCGCTGCCGCTGATCGAGAAAAACGGCACGCCGGCCTCGCCGGCGATCGCGCGGGCCAACAGCGTCTTGCCCGTTCCGGGCGGGCCGTTGAGCAGCACACCTTTGGGAATCCGGCCGCCGAGGCGATGAAACTTCTCCGGACTCTTGAGAAAGTCGACGATCTCTTGCAGATCGGCTTTCACGGTTTCCAGCCCGGCGACGTCCTTGAAACTGATGCGTTTCTTGCTGGCCTCGTAGCGTTTGGCCGGGCTGCGGGCGAAGCTGGACAGGAAGCCGCCGCCCATGAACTGCTCGCGGGTTCGCCGCCACATCAGCCACAGCCCGCCGAACAACAGGATCGTCACGAACAAGTACACGAACATGTACATGGCCGTGCCGTCGGTGACTTCTTCGCTGTTGAACGACGCGTCGCTGTTGAGGATTGCCTCTTGCAACTGCTTGCTGTCGATCCATTGCGGCAAGTTGACGAAGAACTCCTCGCGGTATTTTTCTGCTTCGCCGACCGATTTTCCTTTTTCCAGCTTGTCGGCCGGTTTTTGGGGCGGCTCTTTGAACTTGCCGACGAGCCGCAAGCCGCCGGGGCCGCTGGCCTCGACCGATTTGATGTTTTTTGCCTTGAGCTGCGCGTTGAAGAACGAAAAGTCGATCTCGTCCCGCTTGGCGCTGTCGCGGACCAGATACAGAAACAACACCACCAGGCCCATGATGATCAGCAACCACAGCGACGGCGCGCCGATGCGGGGCCTCGGCGGGGGCGCATCGCCCTTCGGCGGCGTTGGCGGGGTTTCTTTATTTTCGGGTGCTTCGGCCATTTTTCCTTCCTTGCCGGCGCTCCGCGGAACTCAGAATATCGTTCCACGGTTCGGGGTACGTCGCTCCGCGCGTCGGGCGGCGTCCGGTTTCAACGGAATTGTAGCCGACGCCGCGAGTTAGAGCGATGCTTGGCGGCCGCGACGACGGCGAAAAGACGAGGGCGAAAAAAAGACTGCCGCAGCCGGCGATCGGCTGCGGCGGCGATGTGATCTGGACGTGTGGGGCGGTCGACTTGCAGAAAAGCATGGCCGACAGCGACCCGGTGAAAACGTCGCGTCGCGAAACGGAGTTCGCAGTCGCGCGATCGATGCGGCCGATCAATTTCGGTCGCTCCTACTTCTTCGGTCGCTCCTATTTCGTCGACGCCGTCGCGCTGGAAGCGTCCGCCGCGGGCCGGACCGGCGCGCCGTCGTGGAACTCGCGTTTCCTTAGGACTTTCCCCTGTTCGTCCCAGTAGGTTTCCATGCCATTCTTTTTTCCCTTGTCGAAGTCGGCCTCATAGAACTTGGCGCCGCTGGCGAACCATTGAGCCTTCGTGCCCTGGGGCAACCCGGCCTTGAAGTTCTGTTCGAGCCGCTTTTTCCCGTCGCTGTAGAATTGAATCGTCGGTCCGTCGAATAGGCCGTCGACGAATTGCGATGTCTGGACGACCGGTTGCTTGCCGTCCTCGCCCGGCGGCGCGTAATTGGTCCACGTGCCGTGCCGTTTGCCGTTTTTGTACGCGGCCTCGAGGGTCTTCGTGCCGTCTTCGTTGTAGTGTGTCCACTCGCCGTCGAGCAGGCCGTTGACGTAGTGGACTTCCTTGGCGACTTTGCCGTTGGGATGGTAATAAATCCACTTGCCTTCGCGATGATCGTCCTTGAATTCGCCGACCGCATGCGGCGTCTTCCCGTCGCTGCGAAATTCCTCGAACTTACCGTCGAACACGAACGACTTGTCGGAAAAGACCGTTATGTCGGCAACGACCTCGGGCGTGGACGACTGCGGCGGGTAGGTGAATTTCTGCTCGCCGGCTTTGATCGGTTTGACTTCGACTAGACCGGAGTTCGCTTGCTTCTTCTTAGGCGCAATGTAATGGTACGGTTCCGTCCCATCGCCGAGTTGGGCCACGGCGGCCTTCTGCTCGTCGCCGGATGCTGCGGCCTCGCCCTCGGTCGACGATTCGCTCCCCGACCCGCAGCCCGCCAATGCGAGCATGGCCACCGCCGCCAGCGCCTTGATTGTCCGCCACGTCGCCATCGCTAGTTCCTCGCCAAGAATCGAATTCTTTCGGTCCGTTCGCCGCGGTGAGCGAACCCGCCAGCTTTCCTATACGACGCAAACCTTACACTGGTTCGCAATTCGCAGCGCCACCGCTTCGCAGCTGGGGCGGAAACGTGGCTGCTCGCCCGGAAGTCCGCCGCCAAACCTCGATTATGGCAGGGAATTTTCGCTGCGTCCACGAACTGGCCCAGCTTGAAGCCGGTAAACTGTAGGTTGGCCGGTGAGCGTTCGCAAGCGACCGGAACAGCCGTCATAATCGGAAAATGCTCGGTCGCGGCCGCACGAGACGAATCGGTTTCGTCCGCGGCGAAGGGGTTTTTCTCCCGCAGCCGAGTTGTTCGACCGCGGTATCCCACTCGGCCGACATGAATCCACCACCAACCGATCAGGCCGAGAAAACCGGCGCCGAGCCTGCCGAGCGAGCCGAATCTGGCGATGCGGGTCTCGTCGTTCGCCGCGGGGCCGTGGCGATCATCGTTCGCGACGGCCGGTGCCTGATCATCCGGCGGGCTGAAGGAATCGAAGCCCCCGGCGCCTATTGCTTCCCCGGCGGCGGCATCGAAGAGGGCGAAACCGAGACGGAAGCCCTCTGCCGCGAGCTGCGCGAAGAGCTCGACGTAGCGATCGAGCCGATGCGCCGCGTGTGGGAGAGCATCACACCCTGGGGCGTGCATTTGGCCTGGTGGACCGCGCGGATCGCCGATTCGGCCGAGCCAACGCCGGCCCCGCTAGAAGTCGCCGAAGTCGTGTGGCGGACGTGGGACGCGATGCGCGAACTACCGGGGCTGCTCCGCAGCAACCTGGCCTTCCTCGACGCTTTGGGCGCGGGGGATATCGTCCTCGCCGAGTGATCGACGCCCCGCCGCGGTCTGCGGACCATTGAGCGGTTGGCGGTGTGGCGTGGGCACGGTTCGCGGATTCGTGCGCGAGTATGGTCGCGGATTTGGTCGGATGCGCGATTGTGGTCGGTTGCTGTTTGGCGAATCGGCCGCGCGATCGGCCTGCGGCGTGGTTTTTGCGCCGGCGTCTCGGTCGGCGTCTCGGTTGGTATCTTGGCCGGCAACTGGGCCAGCAACTGGGCCAGCAACTTCGTCGTTCTCAGAGTCCGAATTCGGCGGACGGCCTTCGGGGAAATAGCGGCGGTTGAAGACATCTGGATCGTGTGGGTTGGCAATGGGCACGGCGTCGGTTCGTTCTTCGTAGGCGGCGCGGCTCACCGCGGACGTGCCGGCCGTTGCTTGGCGTTGGGCTGTTGTGCCAAGCTGCGGGGCATTGTCGCCGCGCCGTGCCCGCTTCCCGTCGCGTGCCACCAGGCGAATCCAAGCGGCAAGTTCGGCCTGATGTCCCAGCGTTCGCCCGGCAAAAATTGGCGTTTTCGCCGAACCGTGAGCCGCACTCGGCGCAACGAGTAGGCGGCTGGCCTCGGGTCGCTCGCCGTCGACGAATCGCAGCGCCGCGGCGAGATTGCGTTCGGTATAAACGCGGCTGGGCGTCTTGCGCGGATCGAAGCGGTGGAATTGCAATTCCGCCGAGTTGGCCCCGCCGTGACATCCGCCGGCGGCGCATTGGTTGATCAGCAGCGGCTGAATCCGCGTGACGAACGATCCTTTCACTTGGGCGGACAGCCCGTCGGATGGATCGTCCTGCGTTCGCTCCGCACCGAATGCGGCGTCGGCTGAATCCTTTGGATTTTTGCGCGGCACGTCGCCGGCGTTGTCGATGTCGTCGGTGTTGGTGTCGACGTTGCTTTGGCTCTGGGAGATTCGAACCGCCGATTGCAGTTGCCGCATCAGCGAGTCGGTGCGCTGATTGCGCGGATAGAGCGCCACGCACTCGGCAAGCTCGCTGGCCGCGTAGCCGAGCAGATCGTGCCGCAAGCACCATTGGGCAAGCGTCTGATGCCCGGCTAGATCGTCGCGGGCCAGCTTGTCGCGCTGCTGGCGATAAGCATCGTCGAGATCGTCGGCGGCGGCCACAACTTCTGCGGCGCGAACGCCCATTTGCAGCCCGCCGCGATCGACGAAGTAATGGTCGCCGGACCAGGTAATGCGGCCCGTCAGCACGTTGCCGTTCTTGAGCAGCAACACGCCCTCATGCGGCGTCGGCAGCGCAGGGCTTTCGATGTCCGTGGAACGTTGCGCGCGCAATTCGGTCGCCGGCGCAAGCACCGAAAGAACCGCGACGGCCCATACAATCCGCACGACGTACTTCATAGCGGGCGGAAGTTACGCAGCCGGCTCCGCGCGGTCAAGATCAGTGCCGCCCCAATAAGAACGTCGGCGCTTGCAGGCCCTCGGCGGAGGGTTGGATAAATGAGAGAATCGAGGAAGTGAACGCGATTGGACGCGAGACCGTTCTCCGCGACCGGCAGCGCCGCTATCGTTGCGTGAACCGATGCAGGCCGGGCGCCCCATTGGGCAGAACGGACGTAGTAAATACAGTGACGAAGACCACGCTATTGGTGCTCGATGCTTTGCCGCCGCGGGCGACCGTGTCGGCCTTGGTTCGTTTCGTATGCGACACGGCCGGCGTCGATTCGCAGCGGTTGGGGAAGATCGAGCTTGCCGGACGGCGGGCGACCGTCGAGGTTCCGGCCGATTGGGCCGCGCGGATGGTACGGTCGCTCGACGGCGCGCGGTTCAACCAGACGAATGTCCGCGCCCGTCGCGAGGCGGGCGAGGATGCCACGGGCGAGACCGCGCGAAGCGGCGGCGAAGATCATTTCGCGCGGCTGGCGTGGTTACTGCGAATGGAATCCGACGCCGCAGCGCAGCGAGCGCGGGAAAACGCGGCGCGGCGAACCGGCGACGCGGCCGAACGGACGGGCGAAAGTCTCGTGGCGCTGGTGATTCGCGACGAGACGGCCGGATTGGGAGGGCGGGCACTGGTGACGCTGGGCAAGCGCGACGTGAACCGGCGGCTGCCATGGTCGCGGCTCGGCGTCGGTTCGCCGGTCGTGCTTTCCGAAGAGAACTCCGCGGACGGTGCGGCGTGGCGAGGAGTGATCTGCGATCGATCGGCGAACGCCGTCCAGGTAGCGCTCGCGGAGTTTCCCGAGTTGTCCGACGAGCGGGCGACGCTGCGGCTCGATGCGTCCGTCGACGAAATTGCTCGGCAGCGGCAACTCGACGCCTTGTCGCGAGCGGCGACCGCGCGGGCTGAGCGGCTGGCCGACTTGGCTCGTGTGCTGTTGGCACAAAAACAGCCCGCGTTTCGTGCAGCCGACAAAACTGCCCAGGCGGACGGCGACTCGGCCATTTCGCCACGCGAAGTTTGTGCAGCGCTCAACCCCTCGCAGCAAGAAGCGGTGCGGCTTGCACTCTCCGCCGAAGACGTGGCGATCATTCACGGCCCGCCGGGGACGGGCAAGACGACGACCGTCGCGGAATTGATACGCCAAGCCGTCGCACGCGGGCAAAAAGTGCTAGCCTGCGCACCGAGCAATCTGGCGGTCGACAACGTGTTCGAGCGGCTGCTTGCCACCGGGGTGCGAGCCGTTCGGTTGGGACATCCGGCGCGGGTGTTGCCGCAATTGCGCGAGCATACACTCGACTTGCTGGTCGAGAAGCACGAGGACGTGCGGCTCGCGCGGAAGCTCGTTCAGCAGTCGCGAAAGCTGTTCGACAAGGCCGGCAAGTACACGCGGGCCAAGCCGGCGCCGGGCGCGCGGCGCGAGATGCGCGACGAGGCCAAGTCGCTGCTGGCGGACGCACGGCGGTTGGAATCGCAAACGGTCGAGCAGATTCTCGACCACGCCGACGTGCTGTGCGCGACGCTTACCGGATTAGATAGCGAAGTGCTGGGCCGGCGGCGGTTCGATCTGGCGGTGATCGACGAGGCATGCCAGGCGGTCGAGCCGTCGTGCTGGATCGCATTGGCCCGCGCCGATCGCGTCGTGCTGGCCGGCGATCACTGCCAGTTGCCGCCGACGATCGTCTCGCCGGAAGCGATGCGCGAGGGTTTTGGCGTCAGTCTGCTCGAACGGCTGGTCGCTCATTATGGCGAAGCAATTACGCGGCGGCTCGACGTGCAATATCGCATGCACGAGGCGATCATGGATTTCGCTTCGGCGGAATTCTACGACGGCACGCTGCTGGCGGATGACTCGGTCCGCGGGCATTTGCTGGCCGACTTGCCGGGTATCGGGGCGAGCGACGTTACTTCGTCACCGGTGGAGTTCATCGACACCGCCGGAGCAAGCTACGACGAAGCGCAAGTGGCCGACGGCACGAGCCGGTTCAACCGTGAGGAAGCGCGGCTCGTCGTCAAGCGCGTCGCGGAGCTTCGCACAGCGGGGATCGAACCGGGCGAGATCGCGGTTATTTCGCCGTATGCCGCGCAAGTTCGGCTGATTCGCGAGATGTTCGACAATGCCGTGGTGAGTAACGGCCCGGCAAGTGACAACGCGCTAAGTGACGACGCGGAGGGCAACGACGCCATCGAGGTCGACAGCGTCGACGGTTTTCAGGGCCGCGAGAAAGAGGCGATTGTGATTTCGCTCGTGCGGTCGAACCCGACGGGCGAGATCGGGTTTCTCTCCGACACGCGGCGAATGAACGTCGCGCTCACCCGAGCGCGGCGGAAGCTAATCGTCATCGGCGACAGCGCGACGATCGGCGGGCACGCATTTTACGGGCGGTTTCTCGAATACGTCGAGCGAATCGGGGCTTATCGGACCGTTTGGGAGGAAATGTAGAGGCGCATCGCGGAGTAGAAAAATCAGCCACGACGCAGGGCGGACTTTCCGCGACGAATCGGGCGGTTTACGATAGATGAACGATGGCGCGAAGTGCGGTTGTCGCGAAGTACATTCGACGAGATTGGGTGGTTCATGCGATTGTTCATGCAAAGCTTCGTGCTCGTTCTTGTCGCCATGCCGTGCGCCGCGATGGCGGCGGACGAAGCTCCGTCGAGCATCGGCTACAACGAAGCGATCCACCCGCTGTTTGCCAAATACTGCACCGCTTGCCACGCGGCCGACGAACCCGAAGGCAAGTTGGTGCTGGAGAGTTACGACGGGTTGCTGCGCGGCGGCAAGCACGGCGCGGCGATTGCGCCGGGCAAGGCGGACGACAGCCGGCTGGTGCGGATGCTCACCGGCGTGGCGAAGCCGGTGATGCCGCCGGACGATAGCGAGCGGCCTTCGCCGGAAGAGATCGCCGCGCTGAAGCGGTGGATCGACGCGGGCGCGAAAGGGCCGACTGGCGCGGGGCCGGATCCAACGTTGTTGGTCGTGCCGAAGATCGAGCCGCGAGCGAACGTCACGCCGGCGGTTTCAGCGCTGGCGGTTTCGCCGGATGGAAAGCTGCTGGCGATTGCCCGCCGGGGCGAAGTCGAGATCGTCGAGACGAAGGATCGCCGCCGCGTGCATCTGCTAACCGGACACGCCGGGAAGGTCGGTTCGCTGGCGTTTGGCCGCGACGGTAAGCATCTGGTCGCGGGGGCCGGCGAGCCGGGCCTGTTCGGCGAAGCGATTCTTTGGAACGTGGGCGAAGGAAAGCCAGCCGGCAAGTTTCGCGGGCATCGCGACGCGCTGTACGCCGCCAAGCTCAACGGCGACGGCTCGCTGTTGGCCACGGCAAGCTACGATCAAAAGGTGATCGTGTGGGACGTGGCGACCGGCAAACCGCGGTACACGATCGACGGTCACAACGGCGCGGTGTTCGATCTGGCGTTCAGCCCGGACGGCAAACTTCTCGCCACGGCCAGCGCTGATCGGACGGTGAAGCTGTGGAACGTAGCCGACGGCCGGCGGCTCGATACGTTGGGCCAGCCGCTCAAAGACGTGTATTGCGTGGCGATCAGTCCCGACGGACGGCGGATCGCGGCCGGCGGCGTCGATCGGCGAATTCGTGTGTGGGAGATCACCGCGGGCGGTCGCGAGGGGACGAATCCGCTCGTTTATTCGCGGTTCGCCCACGATGGTGCGGTGCTGCGGCTGGCGTATTCGGCGGATGGGAAGACGCTGGTGTCGGCGGCGGACAATCGGACGATCAAGATTTGGAACGCCGAAGCGATGACCCCGCGACGAACGCTGGAAACGCAGAGCGACCTGACGGCAGGGATCGCGTTGTCGGCGGACGGCGCGCTGTACGTTGGTCGGCTCGATGGTTCGCTACAAAGTTACGCGCTCGATGGCGGCGATGCGACGGTGGCGCGTGACGACGATGCGGTCGCTGACGCGACGAGTGACTTTCCCGTCGGGGCGTTGCCGGCCGACGTGCCTGCGCCGCCGCTGGCGGAAGCGGTTACCGAGCAGGAGCCGAATGACGATCCCGCCGTCGCGCGAAAATTGACGCTGAACGACAACGGTGGCGTGGCGACGGGGCGGATTCACGCAGCCGACGGCGGCGCGGACCGAAATGAGGACGTCGACCTGTGGCGATTCTCTACGCGGCGTGATGAGACGTTCGTCGTCGAGACATCGGCCGCCCGCGAGCAGTCGCCGTGCGATACGAAGGTCGAAGTGCTGTACGCGGATGGCCGGCCCGTGCCGCGCGTGCTGTTGCAGGCCGTGCGGGATACGAGCGTGACGTTCCGCGGAGCGGACGCGAATCAGACTGGGTTTCGCATTACGAACTGGGAAGAGATGGAATTGAACCAGTACATGTACGTCGGCGGCGACATCTGCCGGCTGTTTCGCTTTCCGCAAGGTCCGGACAGCGACTTTTTGTATTACGAATCGAACGGCCGCCGCCGGGCGTACTTCGATACGACCGCCACGGCGCATTATCTCGACGAGCCAGCGTATATCGTGCGTCCGTTGGCGGTGGGTTCGCAGCCGGTGCCGACGGGTTTGCCGGTGTTTCCGCTGAATTATCTAAACGACGACGGCAGCGACCGCAAGATCGGCACCGATTCGCGGCTCACGTTCACAGCGCCGGACGACGGCGATTATCTCGTGCGCGTGAGCGACACGCGCGGCTTTGGCGGTGAGAAGTTTTCCTATCGGCTGACGGTGCGGCGGCCGCGGCCGGAATTTTCGATCTCGTTCGGCGATCAAAATCCGACCGTCGGCGCGGGAAGCGGCAAGCGGTTCGTCGTGCGGGCGGAGCGGATCGACGGTTACGAAGGCGAGATTCGCGTGGACATCGCGGGCGTTCCGCCGGGATTCACCGTGTCGTCGCCGCTGGTGATTCCCGCTGGACACGAACGGGCATGGGGCGTGATCCACGCGACGGCGGACGCACCGCAGCCGACCAACGAGAACGCCTCAACGACGCGGGCCACCGCCACGGCGGTGATTGGCGGCCGGACGATCGTGAAGACCGTCGACGCACTGGGCGAAATCAAGCTTAGCCCGAAACCGAAGCTGCTCGTGCGTTTGGAACTGGACAATGTGCAACTCGCGTCGAGCGAAGCGGAGGCGGATGCGAATTCCGGCGATGCGATTGCGCCGCGAGCACCAGAGCCAAGCTTCTCGGCGGACGATCGCGGTGCGAAAGCCGACGAAGCTGCCGCGGTCGTCCTCGTGCCCGGCACAACGGTGACGGCGCGACTGGTGATCGAGCGGAACGGTTTTGACGGCGATCTGAAGTTCGACGTCGACAATCTGCCGCACGGCGTGATCGTCGACAACATCGGCCTGAGCGGAATCTTCATCCCGGCCGGCAAGACGGAGCGGCAGTTGTTCTTGAGCGCCCGCGATTGGGCGCCGGAGCAGACGCGGCCGTTTCAGGCAGTGGCGCTGGTGGAAGGGAATCAGGCGTCGCTGCCGCTGCTGCTGGAGGTGAGAGCACCGCGGCGGTAGCGGTGGACAGCATTGGCGATTCGAGATCGAACGTTCGGGGCCGTTCGATTCACACGCCGACGGCCGAGGGCACCATCTTTTCCAACGTTTCGACGAGATTCTTCGGGTCGAACGGCTTGACGATGAAGTCGGCCGCGCCGAGGCGGAAGGCTTGCTTGAGCGTTTGCTTTTGATCGAGCGCGCTGACCACCAACACGCGGGCGTCGGTGTCGATTTCTCTGATACCGGCGAGCGCGTGAATTCCGTCGTACTCGGGCATGACCATGTCGAGCGTGACGGCGTCGGGCCGCAATTCCCTGTACAAGTCGATCGCCTGTTGGCCGTTTTGCGCCTCGCCGACGATCTGCCAGCCGGCTTCGGTGGCGGCGTCCTTGATCATCTCGCGGATGATGAGGGCGTCATCGGTGACTAGAAGTGTTCGTGACATGGCGATGCTCTTTGACGATGAATGAATGGGAGCGTGGCCCGGCGTTGTGGTTTCTGAAGTTTGGCTATTGTCGCGTTATAACGTGGCACTAACGGTGCCGGCGATTTCGACAACGAATTCCCCGCTCTGGCAGTCGAGCGTAACGCGGCGTCCTTTCGGTCCGCCGACCTGCTGTGCGGCGACTCGCAGCCCGGCGGCTTCCAGCGCCTTGGTAACGGCCTCGAGATTCGCCGCGCCGATCTGCATCGGACCGCTCGAGGCGAACATGCTTGCGCCGCCGGCCAGCTTGACGGTCAAACCGGCCGAGCCGACGCCCTCGTTCTTCAGCAATTGCAGCAGGTAGGGAATTGCCGTGTCGGCGAACTTGGCCGGCGGACCGGTCCGGTTGTTCGAGTCCGGCAGCACGACGTGCGCCAAGGCGCCTACGTGGAGCCGCGGGTGGTACATCGCAACGCCGATGCACGAGCCAAGCACGGCGACGAGCGACGTGCCTGCGTGCCCGACTACGGCCTGGCCCATGCCTGCCGTTTGCGCAGCGGACGTTTTTTTTGCTTCGGCGATTGCGGTCATCGTAAGTTCGTCGTGTCGAGCGTTAGTCGGGTGGATCGTTCTTCGGGGCGAGAGGGCGGAACGTCGGTTGGGGCAGCGTGTTTTCGCGGTTACGAGTGGCCTGGGTAGGCGTCGTAGGGCGGCAGTCAATGTTCGATGGCGGTTTGCATCGCTGTGCGGAGTGCGAGGGACGGCACGAAGAACACGTTCCAATTGAGTTCCTCGCCCTGCCGCTCGAAGCTGGTGCGGCAAATCAGCACTTTGTCGCAGGTCATTGCCTGGGGCATCAGGGCTTGCTCGAGCACACTCGCGCCGTAGTCCTGCAGGAACGTCGGCGGCGAAGGAACGAGTTGCGTGCCGACGAGCTTGGTCAGCGCGTTCATATAGGCACAGCCGAGAATGTTACCCGTCTCCATGAGCGCGGACTTTTCCAGCGGCGTCCACTCCGGTTGCTCGTCGATGGGTCGACGCAGGAGCGATGCGGCGAGTTGCCGCCCGTTGTGATCGTCGAAGGTGAGGATCATGTCGCCGCCGAGTTCGCCCTGCAGGGACAGGACAATCATGGTCAGCAAATCCGCGCCGAAGTCGTATTCGGCGCAGACTTCTTCGAGCGGCATCTCACGGACTTCGTCGAGCCGCATCGAGATCAATCCGCCCGTCCAGCGGCACATTGCCGCGGAAGCTTCGTGCGTGGCTGCGGAGAAGAAGCAATGCAAGAACTCGATATGGTTGTCGCTGGTCGTTGGCGCGGTGGTCGTCATTACTTCGTCTCGTTCTGGCTAGCGGCGAATTTCGGTCGGTTACTGGCGGCGCGTCGGCTGGCGGCGTTTTCAAACTGCGGCCATTTCAGCAGCGGCATTGCCCGCCGCTTCCTTGCGGCGCGAGGACATGTCCAACAAGGCACAAGGGTCGAGGATCAGCGAAACGCGGCCATCGCCGAGGATGCTCGCTCCGGCCACGCCCGCTACGTTGCGGTAGTTTTCCGCCATCGACTTGATGACGATGTCCTCCTCGCCGAGTGGCAAATCGACAACGAGGCCAATTTCGCGGCCCTCGGAACCGAGTACGACTAACGTAGCGCGGGTCGAGTCGTCGCCTGTCGTTCGACATCCCTGTCGCCAATCGAACAGTTCGTTCAATCGTACTATAGAAACCACGCGGTTGCGGACGCAGGCCGTCGAGCGGCCGTGGACCCTGCGAATGTCCTGGGGGTCGATCGTCACGATCTCGACGACCGCGTCGAGCGGCAATGCAAAAACATCCCCATCAATGCGGACGAGCAGGCTGGGAAGAATCGCCAGCGTCAACGGCAGCTTGATCGAAAACGTCGTGCCCTCCCCCTTGCGGCTGGTGAGGTCGACCGTGCCGTTGAGTTGCTCGATTTTCGAGCGGACGATGTCCATGCCCATGCCGCGACCGGAGATTTCCGTGACTTTTTCGGCCGTGCTGAAGCCGGGCTCCCAAATGAGTTGAAATACCTGGTGGTCGCTGAGGCGATCGGCGTCGGCTTGCGAGACGATTCCTTTCTCGACGGCCTTGGCTCGAATGCGCTCGACGTCGAGTCCTTTGCCGTCGTCGCTGACGCGGATGACGATGCTGTTGCCGCGATGAAACGCTTCGAGGGAAATCGTGCCCTGGGCCGGTTTTCCTGCGGCCACCCGCACGTCCGGCAATTCGACGCCGTGGTCGGCGGAGTTGCGAACCATGTGAATCAGCGGGTCGCCCAATTCGTCGATCATGCGCTTGTCGAGTTCGGTCTTTTCGCCGCGAATGACCAATTCGACCTGCTTTTGGTTGGCTCGCGTGATGTCTCGGACGACGCGCTTGAACCGGGTGAACAGTGGCCCAACCGGCACCATCCGCGTGTCCATCACACTCTTTTGAATACCGTCGGCGACGCGGTCGAGTTGGTGAACGGCATCGCCCAGATCGGCGATCGACGCGCGTAGCTGAGTGACTTTGTGCAATTCGCGTTGAATCGTTTCGACGTCGGCATAGACGCGGCGAAGCTGCGCGCGAATGGCGTGTGATTCGTCCTCGGAACGGACTACGGTGCTGGGCGATTCGCCATCGCGCGCTATTTGTTCGAGCGCGGCGCGGACGTTGTCGACGATCTGATCGATCTGTTTGGTCGGAGTGGCCAGGCGCAACCCGTCGCCGATGCGAGCGAAGCGGGCCTTGTTGATGACCAACTGTCCGGCGAGATTCATGAGTTGGTCGAGCCGGTCGATATCGACGCGGAGCGTTTCGACCGGGCGCGACGCATCGCGCGGGGCCTGGCTTGGCCCTTCGGCCGACTCCGCGGCGGCAGCACGTGGGGCCGACGTTTGCGCAGCGCCAGCGGCGGCTTTTGGCGGAGTCTTATTGGCCGGGGCGTTCGCCCGCGAAGTCGCCGCTCGACGGATCGCCGACAGCCCGACGCTAGCCACTCCGGCGACGTGAAGCTTTGTTGCCAATTCGGCCTCGCCGGCGCTCGTCGCGACGGCAAAGGCGAACGACTTCAGTTCGTCGATTTCGTCCAGGCTTTCCGCGGCCGGCTCACAGAAGAACACCGGGCCGTGTTGGGCGAGTTTTTCGTACAGCAACTTGGCTTTGAGGCCGCTGAGCACGAGGTTTTCCTCAAAACTAACGACGCCGCACAAGACCGGCGCGCCGTCCGGCGCCAATCGAGCAATCGCGGCGCATTGATCCTCGGTCAAACCGTGGCCGGAAGCGCCGTCAGGCGAGATTGCCGACGCCCCGCCGGCCGAAGCGTTGCCCTTGGAGGGCGAATTGCGCGACGTCGGGGCGTGGGCGGCTAACAGGTCGTCCGCCAGTTGGCCGAAGTGGTCCGACTGCGGCGACCCACTACGAAGTTGTTGGACGTAAATGCGCAGCGCATCGGTGCAACGCAGGATGGCGTCGATAAGCGTGGCCGACAGTCCGCCGCTGTGTTCACGCAAATCTTGAAGAATGTCCTCGATCAGATGAGCCAGCTTGGCCGGTCGATGCAGCCCGATCGACGCCGCGGACCCCTTGATCCGATGCGAGGTGATCAGCAGCGTCTCTGTGATTGCCCGCGGGTCGCCGCCTTCGGTCAGCAGCACTTCGTTCATGCTGTCGATGGACAATTCCGCTTCGTCGATGAAGATCGCCAGGTATTTCGAGGGCGATTGTTCGTCGACGACTCCGTCGAAGTGATCGATCTTCGCGGCCGGCCACGGGTCGGACGCCGCGGCCGGCAGCGAACCGGCGGCGTCGTTCGGTGACTCTCCCGCCGAGGGCGACAACAAGGCGAACTCGGCGTCGCTCTGGCTCGTAGCGGGACGATCCGCTCCGGCCGATTGGAGTACTTCGGCGATACGCGCCACGATGTCGTCGCAGAAAACTTCCTCGAGCGACGATTCGCTCAGCCGTTCGACGAGCACGTCGAGCCGGTCGCAGGCTTCTTGCACGACGTCGACGACCGTCGCTGTGATCGGCAACTCATGCCGGCGAGCCGCGTCGAAAACGTTCTCGATTTTATGCGTCAACTGGTTGATCTGGACGAATCCGAGCATTCCGGACAAGCCCTTGATGCTGTGCGCCGCGCGAAACATTTCGTTGATCGCGCTGGTGTCGCATTCGATCGGCGAATCTGCGGGCACTTCCGCCACGGCGCGGTTGAGCAGCACGAGGTTGTCGTTGAGACGTCCGAGTAATTGGCGAGCCTCGTCGAGAAAATCGCCGAGCAGATCGTCGGCTACCTCGGCTTGACTGGCGGAACCGTTCTGAGTCATCGTGATGCTCCAAGTCGTCGGACGGTGGCGGTTATTGCTTGCGATACAACCACGGTTGCAATCGCTGAAAATCCCCGAGCAAGTCGGACACACCCTCGGCCGCTCCGACGACCAGCATGCCGTTCGAAGCGACCAGTTTGCGGATATGGTCGAGAACTTTCTGTTTGGATGGCTTGTCGAAGTAGATCAATACGTTCTTGACGAACACCAAATCGAACGGTCGCTCGGCCAACGACTCCATCAGATTGTGCTGGCGGAAGCGGACCATCGACGTGAGCGCGGGCTTGGCCGCCCAGACGGACGCGGTGGGCGACTTCGTGAAGAAGCGACGGCGGTAGTCGTCCGGCACGAGTCGCATGGCCCGTTCGTTGAACGTCGCGGCTTTGGCCTCTTCGAGCGCGCCGACGCCGATGTCGGTGCCGACGATGTCGATTTTCCACTGTGAAGCGTTCGGCAGACAGGCGGCGACGCACGTGGCCATCGTGAACGGCTCGTCGCCCGTGCTGCACGCGGCCGACAGAATCCGCAGGGTCCGCTGCCGTTGATTCTTTCGCGCGGCTTCGGTCATTTCCGGCAGAAACGTCTCGCGGAGCCAGTTCCAGTGCGACTCGTCGCGAAATAAGTAAGTTTCGTGCGTGGTGATTTCCTGAAGAAACGCATCCCACTCGGGATCGGTGTCCCGCAATTTCGAAATGTGCTTGTAGTAAGCGTCGTAGCCGTCGATGCCGGTATCGCGCAGGCGCCGCCGCAGCCGATTCGACAGCAGCGTTCGCTTCTGCGGCGAAATGGCGATTCCGGTGCGGTCGTAGATCAGCCGCGCGTAGCGGGCAAGTTGTTCGGGTGAAACGGTTTCGTTGGTAGCGTTGACGGTCATGGTTTCCAGGCGGAGCGGTTTGACTCCGCGTCGTAAGGTAAGGGCGTGGGGGGGG
>JBBDYI010000047.1:32583-46657 GCA_040901705.1 Pirellulales bacterium
CCCCCCCCCCCCCCCACCGCCCCGCGTTCGTAAACTACGTTGCAGCCTGAGATGCATTGAACTGGTCGAGCATCGACTTCAGCGCGGCCGCCTGAGCGCCGAGCTCCTCGCTGCTGGACGCCATTTCCTCCGACGCCGCCGCATTTTGCTCCGTCACTTGGGCAATGCCGTTGATGGCGATCGAGACTTCCTTCGCACCACTGGCTTGCTCGGTCGCCGCACTGGCGATCTCGGCGATCCGCGACGACGTCGTTTCGACGCCCTGGATGATCTGCTTGAGCGCCTCGCCCGTCTCGGAGCTGAGCGTGGCGCCATCGGCGACGCGCTTCGTGGATTCGCGAATCAGTGACGAAATCTGCTTGGCCGCCTCGCTCGAACGTTCGGCCAGCTTGCGGACTTCGTCGGCTACGACCGCGAAACCGAGACCGTGTTCCCCTGCTCGCGCGGCCTCGATGGCGGCGTTAAGGGCCAGCAGGTTGGTTTGGCTGGCGATCTCGGAAATCACCTGGATGATCTCGCTGATCTGCTCGGACGAGGCCTTGATCAGCTCCATCGCCTCGATCGACTTCGTGACGGCGCCGCCGCCCTTCTCGGCGAGTTGGCTCGTTTCGGCCGATACCTGGCGAGCCTTGCCTGCGCTGTCGTTGACGATCTCCACGCTGCGCTGCAACTGGTCGATCGACCCGGTCATTTCCTCGACCGAAGCACTCTGCGTTTGGGCGCCGCTGGCCAGGGACTGCGCGCTTT
Organism: Pirellulales bacterium; assembly: GCA_040901705.1. Lineage (GTDB taxonomy): Bacteria > Planctomycetota > Planctomycetia > Pirellulales > PLA5 > PLA5. The sequence goes on from JBBDYI010000047.1 coordinate 33,331, forward strand.
CGGCGATCAGTCGCGAGCCTTCCGTGAATTGAGCGGCGCTCTCGGAAATCTGGTCGAACAGTTTGCGGAGACGCTCGTGTTGCTGCTGTTGGTGTTCGCGAAGCTCCTGTTCGCGCTGGGCGGCTTTCTTGCGGTCCGTGATCAGCTCCCACGCCACCATCGGTCCGGTGTAATTTCCCGCCGCGTCGTAGATGGCGCTAGCGGACAATGCCAGGTACTCGCCGGCGATCTCGATTTCGCCCGCGAATGGCAAATTCTTCGGGTCGTCGAGCAACCGGCGTTGATGAGCCGGATTCTTGTGAAATACGTCGTAGCTTCCGCCCACGATCTTGTTGACCGGCACGGGCAGGATGCGTTCGATCGAGCGGAGAGTTTTCTCCGAGGCGGGATTCATGTACGTGATGATCCCGTCGCGATTCGCCAACATGATGTTGATCGGCGCGTTCTCGACGATCGCCGACTTTTCCGCCGCGGCGTGTTCGAGCTTCAGCTTCTCGGTAACGACCTCCCATGTCACCATCGGCCCGAGAAAGTTGTTCTTTTCGTCGTAGACGGCGCTAACCAGCAGATCGAGCTTCTCCGCGCCCAAGGAAATCGTCGCACGATGCGGCAGGTTTTTGGGATTGGCGAGCAGCCGTCGCTGGTGCTCCGGGCTCTTGTGGAAGATGTCGATGCTTTGACCGACGATCTTGTCGACCGGCACCGGCAACAAGCGTTCGAGGGTCCGCAGCGTTTTGACGCTGGCGGGGTTGACGTACGTGATCACGAGATCGGTATTCGCCACGATGATGTTGATCGGCGAATTCTCGTTCAATCCACGGGCGATCGTCAGTTGACGCTCCGTCTCTTGCAATTCGACGTTGGTTTCTGGCGTTGCGGTAGTTTGCGCCATAAGACACCTCACAGGTTTGTGGTCGATAGTCCAGTTGCGGAACCGAACGGCTCGGTTCCACGCCAATTCGTACCGTTAACTTCGGCCAAATCGACGGACCTTTCGATCACGTTGCGGGGCGTTGTGCCCTTTGCCGTGCCGACGGAATTCGATCTTCGTCGGCGGCAAAAGACACGAGCGGGGCGGCGCATCGCGCGCCGCCCCGTAGACGTGGCTCTTGCTACCTTGAAACTCGAAACCGGTTTACCAGGTCCTTCAATCCGGACGCTTGCGCGCCTAATTCCTCGCTGCTAGACGCCATCTCCTCCGAACCGGCGGCATTTTGTTCCGTCACTTGCGCGACGTTCGCAATGGCGCTGGCTACTTCCTTCGCGTTCTGTGCTTGCTCTGCGGTGGCGGTGGCGATTTCGGCGATTTTCGTCGCCGTCGCTTCGACGCCTTGGATGATCTTTTCGAGCGCTGCGCCGGTCTGGGCGCTCAGCGAAGCGCCGTCTTCCACGCGCTTCGTCGATTCGCGGATCAGCTTCGAAATCTCCTTGGCCGCCTCGCTCGATCGCTCGGCCAGCTTGCGAACCTCGTCGGCCACGACCGCAAAGCCAAGGCCGTGTTCGCCCGCCCGGGCGGCTTCGATCGCGGCGTTGAGGGCCAGCAAGTTCGTCTGGCTGGCGATCTCGGAGATTACCTGGATGATTTCGCTGATTTGCTCGGACGAGCTTTTGATCAAGTCCATTGCCTCGACCGACTTTTGCACGGCCGAACCGCCTTCGTCGGCCAGCGAGCTCGTCGTCGTGGCCGTCTTATCGGCCTCGCTGGCGTTCTCGCGAACCGCGTCGATGCTGCGGGCAAGTTGCTCGATCGACGCGCTCATTTCTTCGACGGACGCACTTTGCGTTTGCGCGCCGCCGGCCAGCGACTGCGAGCTTTCCGCAATCACGCGAGCGCCTTCCGTGAATTGAGCGGCGCTTTCGACGACTTGACCGATGACGCCCCGCAGGTCGGCGATCATCTTTCTCAGGCCATTCGCCAGTTCGCCAACCGCGTCGTCGCCGCTTACCGTGACTTCCGCGGTCAGGTCGCCGGCTGCCGCGGCGTTTACGACTTTGAGCAGCTCGTCGACCTTGCCGCGCAGCTCTTCCTGCTGATGCTTATCGCGTTCGGCGGCCTCGCGGGCTTCGCGCTCGGCGCGGCGTTTGTCCGTAATGATCTCCCACGTGACCATCGGACCGGCGTACTTGCCGTCGACGTCAACGATTGCGCTGGCTTGCAGCGCCAGTATCTCGTCGCCGAGCGGAAACTCGGCGTGATACGGCAGATTCTTGGGATCGGCGAGCACCCGGCGTTGATGCGCGGGGTTCTTGTGGAAAATGTCGTACGAGCTGCCGACGATCTTCTCGATTGAGATTGGCAGCAACTTCTCGATCTTCTTGAGATTCTGTCGTGTCGCCGGATTGATGTAAGTGATCGCGCCGTCGAGGTTGGCAAGCATGATGTTGATCGGCGCGTTCTCGACGATGGCGCTCTTCTCGGCGGCCGCGCCGGCGAGCTTGAGTTTCTCGGTAACGACTTCCCAAGTGACCATTGGGCCGAGATACATGTTCTGCTCGTCGTAGACGGGGCTGACGAGCAGATCGAGTTTTTCGCTCCCCAGAGCGATCGTCGCGCGGTGTGGCAAATTACGAGGGTTGCTGAGCAGCTTGCGTTGGTGGGATGGGTTCTTGTGAAAAATGTCGACCGATTTTCCGACGATCTGGTCGGCGGGGCAGGGAAGCAAGTGCTCCAATGTCTTAAGCGTTTTGACGCTCGACGGATTCACGTAGGTAATCACCAGGTCCGGGTTCGCCATGATGATGTTGACCGGACTGTTCTCGGACAGTCCGCGCTGTACCGCGAGCTCGTTTCGAATCGCCGCGGCGTCGGCAGTGGACTGGGGTTCGACGGATGCTGTGCGCGTCATGACTTCGTTACTCCGCAAGGTTTGTGCGCTCGCCGCGATACAAATCGCGACGAGCAGCGCAAGGTAAAGGAAACCTTCGGCTCGGCTCGAAACGCCAACGGCGATCGAACCGAAACCGAAACGCGGGGCAAAAAATGTCACGACGCGGGGCAGCGCCGGGGGGCGGGACACAAACACAACGAACGAAAAGGCGGGACGAACTACGCGGCGGCGGCTTGCGTTACTTCCGATTCGCTCAAGATCTTGTCGATGTCGAGCATAATCAACAGCCGCTTCTCGAACTTCACGAGGCCGGTCAGATACTCTCGACCGAGGCCGGCGACCGTCGGCGGCGGGGCGGCGATCTGCTCCGGAGAAATCCGCAGCACTTCGCTCACCGCGTCGACGATGATGCCGATCGTCTTGCCTTGGACATTGACGACCATGATCCGCGTTTCGTCGCCGGCCGGTTCCTGATCGAGACCGAAACGCAACCGCAGATCGACGATCGGAATCACCGTGTTGCGGAGGTTGATCAGGCCCTTGATGTAGTCGGGCGTCTGCGGAACGCGAGTGATCTCACCCATCAGGATGATCTCCTGAACCTTGGTGATTTCGATGCCGTATTCCTCCTGCGCAAGCCGAAAGCTGACAAGTTGCATGCTGCCGATGCCATCGCCGGCGTTACGCTGGCGATCGAGGGCGTTGGATTCTTGAGTTGCGGTGGCCACGAACGTGTTCCTTATCGAAGGCGGATGAGAAAGGGACGTACTGGTCGAAGGTCGTTTGCCGCGTGCGATCCGGCGAGCGGCGCGAACGCAATCGTTGCGTATCCGTCCATGCGAATGAACGCGAATGCTGCGGCGAACGCATATCGCAGCCGCATCCGGCAGGAAAACATAGAACACAAGTGGGAGCGTCGCCAATTTTGCGACAACCCGCATTTTTTCGAAGTTCGATCAAGCGATCCGTAGCGACATTGCCTGATTCGTCGCGGCCGTTTCACGCTTCTCACAATGGACGGCTCTCTCGACGAATCGAGACGAGCACAGCACGTCGTCGCCGCTGCGGCGTCGTTCGGATAGACAGCCCAGAACGGTTGAGAAATCGTTAGGGTGTTGGCACTCGGTGGGGCCGCCGACCGCGCGATGGCTTCCGGTCGTAGCCGCCGCGACGATTGATCCGCCGGCGGAGAGCGACTCGCTCGCAGGCGTTGGGCAAGCGATCCCGATTCTCGCCAAAACACCCGTAGCCGGAATGCCGTTCGCAACGGCCAAACGGCTTGACTCTCCTCGATGGCGACCTACGTTTTCCTGCCGCTTTGCCGTGCGATCGCAATGAACGCCGTCGGAATCGAACCGGCCGCGCGTCGTCGCCGCGTGCGGTCGAGCGATTCGCGGCGGAATCGCCGTCCTTACTACAAAATTGACTTCTCTCGAATCGCCAGAGGTTTTTATGGCCACTCGCTGTCTTGTCGCCGACGATTCCAGCACCATGCGGAAGATCATCTTGCGTTCGCTTAACGCCGTCGGCGTCAGCGACATCACGGAAGCGGCCGACGGCGACGAAGCCATCAAAATGTTCGGCGAAGGCGATTTCAATTTGGTGCTGACCGACTGGAACATGCCGGGCAAGAGCGGCTTGGAAGTGATTCAAGCGATTCGCCAGACGAACAAGGAAGTACCGATCCTGATGGTCACGACCGAAGCCGAAAAATCGCGCGTGCTCGAAGCGATTCAAGCCGGCGTGTCGGATTACCTGGTCAAGCCGTTCACGGCGGATACGCTTCGCGAAAAGCTGGCCAAACACGGCTGCTGATCGTCGCTTGGCGAGGATCGGTCGCGTTTTCGGCGAAGTCGCGTCGCCGCCGTCACGGCATTGGGCGTCGCGATGGGCCGTGGAAAAACCCGCGCATCCGCTACGCGCGGCGCATCGTCGGCGCGATACGCGGGAATCGCGCGGACGCCGCAGTCGTCTTGCCGACGTTCGAGGCGAAGTCTTCCGGCCAATTTCCCGCGTTGCCGGTTCGCCAATCCGTGCCGTAGTTCTGCGCCGTTGTACTCCGGCGTCGGCTGCCTGCTGGCGTCGCCGACTGCAACCACGCCCCCCATCCCTGCCCGCAATTGCTAGAAACTCGCGAAAACGACCGGTGCCGCACGCGTCCGCCGCGCCCCGAAACGCCGCAGTTCCGATTGGCGAATCGACCCCGCCGGGCAATAATGGCTATTGTGAAGACGTACGATGAACAGACGTTCGACGAAGCGGCCGAATCGGTCCACAATCCGCCGCCGTCCGGCGTGGGTGGATCGCTCTCGCTTGGTCAGCGGGTTCAGTCGCTCCGCTTGCCGGAAAGCGCCGCGGGCCGATCCGGCTCGGCGAAATTGGCGTGGTTTCTCTGTTTTGTCTTGGCAGGCACGTCGGGTTGGCTGGCGTATCAGCTTTACGGCAAACCCTCCGACCGGGCCGACGCACAGCAAGCAGGCGCCGCGAACGACAATCCTACCGTCGCCGCAGCGGATGTGCAGCAGCAACGGGCCGCGGCCGATAGCGAAATCGCACACGAATCCAAAGGCTACATCATTCCGACGCACCAAATCCTCGTCAGCCCCAAGGTCAGCGGCGTCGTCGTCGAACTGAATATCGAGGAAGGCCAACGCGTCGCAGAGGGAGACGTCCTCGCCCGCATCGAAGATACGGACTACAAGTCGGACAACGATCGGGCGAATGCGACGTTGCGACTCGCGCAGGAGCGCCTCGCCGAGTTGGAAACCGGCACCCGCCCGGATGAGATTTCGCAGGCCCGCGCCGAACTCGCCGAAGCGACCGTTCAATTCGAAAAATTCGCGGCCGATTTGCAGCGCGCCACCGACCTGTACCGCCGCCGCGTTGTCAGCGAAGCGGAGTTTCAAGACTTCCAAAGCAAACACGACGCGCAGCAGCGGCGCGTCGAAAAGCTCAACTTCGCCCTCAAGCTTCTCGACGAAGGACCGCGACTGGAGCGGATCCGCGCCGCCCGGGCCGAAGTCAGCCAGGCCCAGGCCGATGTTGCGAAGGCGAAGTGGCGGCTGGACAACTGCACGATCCGCGCCCCGATCAGCGGCACGATCCTCAGCAAGGACGCCGAGGAAGGCAACCTGGTCAACCCGATCGCGTTCAGCGGCTCGCGTAGCTTGTGCGAAATGGCCGACCTCGCCAGTCTGGAAGTCGATCTGAGCATCGTCGAGCGCGACATTTCGAAGGTCTTCAAGGGCCAAAACTGCCTCATCAAGGCCGAGGCATACCCGGAGCGCGAGTATCACGGCGTCGTTTCGCGACTGATGCCGATCGCCGATCGCGCCAAAGGCTCGGTGTCGGTGCGCGTCCGGCTTTCCGTGCCCGCCGACGAGGAAGGCGTCTATCTCAAGCCGGAAATGAGCGCGCGAGTCACGTTTCTCAGCGACAAGGCCGCCGCGACGCCCTCGGTGCCCCCAGCAAATTAGCCGAGAAGCGTTGCGACGACGACATCGGCCCTTTCCCATACGCACTCTGCGTCGAGTATGCTGGGAATAGCCATTCACGCCCAACGTCATGCCGTGCAATTGCACAGAGCCGCTATGTCTCCGACTTCCGATTGGCGCGACCTCGTCGAAAGTCCCGCCGCCGTGCATCGGGTCACCACCAAAGCCGCCGGACCCGCCGGTGCGTTGCCGCTCTCCGACGACATGCTCCGCTCGCTTCCCAGCGGCGATCTGTTCGGCCTCTCGCAGAACGCCGGCATGGGCTGGAACGTGGCCGAGATGCTCGGCCCGCAGTATCTGATCGTTAGCACGCAAGGGGGCGTTCGCGGCGAAGACGGCCGGCCGATCGCACTGGGGTTTCACACCGGCCATTGGGAAGTCGGCTTGCTCGTCCGCGCCGCGGCCGAGGAAATCAAACGTGCCGGCGGCGTTCCCTTCGCCGCCTATTGCAGCGACCCCTGCGACGGACGCACCCAAGGCACAGAGGGCATGTTCGACTCGCTGGCCTATCGCAACGACGCCGCGATCGTGCTCCGCCGGCTGATCCGATCGCTTCCCACCCGCCGTGGCGTCGTCGGCGTGGCGACCTGCGACAAAGGTCTGCCGGCGATGATGATGGCGCTTGCCGCCATGCACGATTTGCCTTGCGTCCTCATTCCCGGCGGCGTGACGCTGCCGCCCATCGACGGCGAAGACGCCGGCAAGATCCAATCGATCGGCGCTCGCTACGCCCACGGCCTGATCGATCTCGAAGAAGCCGCGTCGCTCGGCTGTCGCGCGTGCGCTTCGCCCGGCGGCGGCTGCCAGTTCCTTGGTACGGCCGCCACGTCGCAAGTGGTCGGCGAAGCGCTCGGTCTCGCGCTGCCGCATTCCGCGCTCGCCCCCAGCGGTCAACCGGTCTGGCTCGACATGGCCCGCCGCAGCGCGATGGCCGTCGCTCTTCTCGCCCACCGCGGTATCAAGACGAGCGACATTCTCACCGACGCCGCGCTCCGCAACGCCATGACGCTGCACGCCGCGTTCGGCGGTTCGACGAACTTATTGTTGCACATTCCAGCCATCGCCCACGCCGCCGGGCTGCGCCGCCCGACAGTCGACGACTGGATCGACATCAACCGCCGCGTGCCCCGTTTCGTCGACGTGCTGCCCAACGGTCCTCGAAATCACGTCACGGTCCAGGCGTTCCTCGCCGGCGGTGTTCCCGAAGCGATGCTGCATCTCGCTCGCGGCGGCCTGCTCGCTCTCGACGCGCTCACGATCACCGGCGAACCGCTCAGCCGCGTGCTCGAGTGGTGGGAAACCTCGCCTCGCCGGGCTGCGCTGCGGCAACTCCTCCGCGACCGCGACGGCGTCGACCCCGACGACGTCATCATGTCGCCCGCGGTCGCCGCGTCGCGCGGGCTGACCAGCACGGTCTGCTTCCCCCGCGGCAATCTCGCGCCCGAAGGTTCCGTCATCAAGGCCACAGCCATCGACCCCAGCGTCATCGACGCCGACGGCGTGTATCGCAAGACCGGCCCCGCGCGGGTGTTCGTCCGCGAACGCGACGCGATCGCCGCCATCAAAGGCCAGGCTGCCAAGGACCAAGCCGCCGACGGCAACGCGCCGCTGCCGATCCGCCCCGGCGACGTGATCGTGCTGGCCGGTCGCGGGCCGATCGGTTCTGGCATGGAAGAAACCTATCAAGTCACGTCGGCCCTCAAGTACATTCCCTGGGGTAAACACGTCGCCGTCGTCACCGACGCCCGCTTCTCCGGCGTGAGCACCGGCGCATGCATCGGCCACATCGGCCCCGAAGCGCTCGCCGGCGGCCCGATCGGCAAAGTCCAAGACGGCGACCAGATTCGCATCGAGATCGATCGCCGAGCTTTGATCGGCACGGTCGATCTGGTCGGCGACGCCGCCGGCGCCTTCACCGCCGCACAAGCCGACCGTATCCTCGCCGAGCGTCCCACGCGGCCCGATCTCGCCCCCGACCCGGACCTCCCTGCCGACACGCGCCTATGGGCGGCACTTCAACAAGTCGGCGGCGGAACCTGGGGTGGCTGCGTATACGACGTGGACCAACTAATTCTGCGGCTCCAAGAACGCGGCGAGTAAACCGACTGCATGTATCTGCAGGTGCGAATCGCATCGCAACGATATCTCGGGCCTGAATCGCCAGCCCTAGGATACCCCAGTGGTGGCAGCCAGTGTGTGAGCGGCCAGTTGCCGAAAAGAATACTGCCGTCGGAGATGCGACCGATCGCCGACATCCGCCCCGGAGAGAATCCAGCCGCCATGATGGCGCTACGGGATTCTCGGCATGTTTGGCCCGCTGCGAGCGAAGGCGTCAACTCAGTGCGGTACTGCTAGCTGCTCTCCCCGGCGATTTCTTTCGCACAAAACCGTTGCATTTTCGGCCCCGTCCAGCACACAATTAGGACGGCGGTCGCAAGATCTGGTCGAGCGAGATCCAGCCCAGCGACGAGGCAGAGCACCTCATCGCAGCCAATAGCGAAGCAAAACGTCCCGCTGCGCATCCCGCGCCGACCGTCCCGGCTCGAATTACCAAACGGAGTGCCCACTCGTGGACGAGTTGCGCGAGCAATCCGACGCCGCGTTGATGCGTTGTGCCCAACAGGGCCGCCAGGACGCCTTCGCCGAAATCGCCGGGCGATATCAATCGGCGTTGGTCCGCGTCGCGCGCGGCCGCCTGGGCCGTGAAGATTGGGCCGAAGAGGCGGCGCAAGAAACGCTCATGGCGGCGCTCCGTTCGCGACACACCTACGACGCCAGCCGCGGCTTTCGCACGTGGCTATGGACGATCTTGCTAAACCAGTGTACGGCGGTCCGTCGCCGCCAAACCCGCGCGGGCCGCGTCGCGAATTGGACCGACCGCGCGACCGGCGCCGACGATTCCGTGCCGATCGACCACCACGCGCTCGATCCGGCCGCTTCGCCGCTTGCCGCGCTGCTCACGAAAGAACGCGCCGAATTGCTCGACCGGCTGCTGGCTCAACTCAGCGAGCCGCAAGCCGACGCCCTCCGCCTGCGGTTTTTCGCCACGCTCAAGTTCCAAGAAATCGCCGACGCAGTGGATTGCTCGCTGTTGACGGCCAAGAACCGCGTCAAAACCGGCCTCCTCAAACTGGCCGAATTGCTAAACGCATCCTCCGCGCACGACGCACGACCTAACCGAGAAACCACTGACCCCTGTCCACTGCCCCCCCGACTCCCATGAACTGCGACCAGGTTTTTGATATCCTCACTCGCGGACCGTTTCCTTCCGGCGCGGCCAGCGATCTAGCAGTCCAGCGGCATCTCGGCGCATGCGCGGAGTGTCGGCAATTGGCCGAAGCGCTCCGTCCGGCGCTCGACTTGATTCACGAATCGGTCCCACCCGAGGAGAGCTGGGGGCTGCCGGGCTATTGGGACGACGTGCCGCCCGGAGAGCGACCCCCAGTGCGACCCGGCGAGCAACACGTCCAGCGACACAGCGAGCAGCCGGTCACGGTGAAGCAGCGTCCGCAGTTAGCGGTTCGCCGATTGCGTCTGCCAACCGAAGCCAAGCGCCGTCGTTCTGCTCACGGCGACCGATGGCGGATCGTCACCATCGCCGCGCTGGCCGGTGCGTTTGCTGCGCTGGCGGTCATCGGCGTCGAACGCGCCGTCGCCCCCGGCCGCGATTCGGTCTCGAATTCGACGACCGCCGCGCTCGTGTCGATCGTCTGGCCGCCCAAGATCGAGGGACAAGAACACGACGGCATCACCGCGGTCGCCACGGTCGCCAGTCTGGCCCACGACCTGCAATCCTGCGGCCGCTGCCACATGACCGACAACCCGCACTGGGACATCCGCCCGGCGACCAATGCGCTCGCCACGGTCTGCTTCGAGTGCCACGAATTCAAGTCGGCCGATTGAGCTACACGCCCGACCGAATTGTGCGCGACGAATCGGCGTGGTGTACGCAAGTCACTGCGGCGCGTAAGCCATCACGTTGCGATGCTCGTGCGGCCGGTAGTAGCCCTTCACATGCTGCCGGACCGTGAACCCAAAGCTCTCGTAAAGCTGCACTGCTGCCACGTTCGCCGGATCGACCGTCAGTAGCACGGGCGCGTCCGCTCGCTTGAGCGCCGCCCGCATCAGTCCGCTCCCCACGCCGCCGCCACGCCGCTCTGGGTGGACCATGATTTTGTGAAGAAACCACTCCCGCTCGACGGTCGGAAACATCACGGTCGCGCCGATGACGTCGCCGGTGTCGTCGGTCGGCTCGCCCTCTCGCCGCGCCACCAGCACGACGGCATACTCGCACCACACCCGCCACACGTGCTCGCCATCGGCAATAATCGGCTCGCCGGTATGCCGCCACGCGATTCGATCGAGCGCGGCGATCGCCAGAAAATCAGACGCCGCTGCTTGCTGAATTTCGAGTGCCATGAGCGGTGCGATTTGTTGCGTCGCCGTTTTTGTCGCGGCGTCAGCCAATGTGAACACGCACGAAACAGCAAACGGACCATTGCCGAGCGCCCTCGAGAACGCTCATTCCCCGGCCCACACCTTTTCCAACACGTCGTGCAATACCGGATCGTGCCGCTTCAATTCCGCCCGCACGAATGGATAGAAATCGTTGCGATAGAAATACGCCTCGGTCCCTTCGGCGAAATACTCCTTGTGATTCGTCAAGCCGTAGTGGCGCACGGACTGGCCGGTGTACAGCAGCACGTCCTCATAAATGCCCGCTTCCTTCGCCTTCTCGTAGGCCGCGATGATTTCCTTGTTGTCGAAGCCGAGCACCTGGTCGTGATAGCCGTGCGCCAGTTCGTGCAGTATCACCGCCGGATGTTTGAGCAACTGCTCCCGCGACATCAACTCGGTGGCCCGCGTAATATGAACCTTCTTCGCCAGCCGCACGTCGTGCCCATTTTCCCGCAGCCAGTCCTCGCTCGGATGATACTGCATCGCGCCGAGTTGCGGATGCCGGTGCTCGATCCAAATCTCGATGGCCTGCAATTTCTCCAGCGGCCCGTGCGGCACGAGAATCTTGATCCGCTGCAAATGATTCGCCAGCATCGCCAGCGCCTTCGTCCCTTCCTCGCGATGCTCCCCGTCGACGAGAGCCGGCTCGACCCACACTTTCCAGCCCTCGATGTCTCGCGCCACGGGATCGAACCGCACGCCATCCGCCCGCTTCGCAGTGTCGGATGCCTTCGCAGCGTCCACCCGCTTCGCACTATCGTTTGTCTTTGCATCGTCGGGCGACGCACCTTCGCCGATCGCCCGCGCCGCAATGAGCGATACCGTCACGACCGATATCGCCAGACAAACGAGCGATACGACGAACGCACGATGCGCTGATTTCATCGGTTTTCCTCAAGAATGGGCGGCGTGCTCGCGACGCTCGCGTCGACGAACGATGCAGTGCTGAACCTGGAATCGGCGCCTGTGGAGTCGAGGCCTGTAGGAGGCGAATCCTTTCGCCGAATGCACCGGCAAGCGACTCCTTCGGGGAAAGGATTCGCCTCCTATCAGTTCTGGGATACGCTTTAACTCTCTTCGTCGAGCACGTCGTCGAGCACGTCCTCGGCCACGTAGATCGGCAGCGGCGGATCGCACGTCACGGCCACCGCGATCGCGTCCGAAGGCCGCGCGTCGATCTCGATCAATTCCCCTTCGTAGCGAATCCGCAGCCGCGCAAAGTACGTGTGACTCCGCAACTCGCTGATCACCACGTCCTGCAGTTCGCCGCCCATCTGATCGACGATGCTCACGATCAAATCGTGAGTGAGCGGCCGCGGCGACTGTTCGAGTTGACCCGAATGTTGCTTCACGCGGCGGTCGATGCTCGTGGCCTCGAAGATGCCGATGAGAATCGGAAACGTCCGGGCGCCGTCCACTTCGCGCAAATAGATGACTTGCTGATCGTTGATCTCGCTGATGATGATCCGCGACAATTCCATCTGGACGGGCATGGCGGCACCCAAACATCGACCGGAAGTGAGCAAGCGAAAGGCGACCGTTCGATTATAGACTCGCCAACCGCCGGTCAACCAGTGGTCGCTCCAAAGCCGCCACGCCGATCGGGTCGCACCGGTTCATAGTCTGCCATCGGCGGCCAGAAAACCGCTCGCCAGTGCCGCGGCCGCGCATACCGCGCTCGCGCCGCGCGGCCGCTTAGTCGTCGAAGCGGATTTCGAGCACTTCGAACTTCATCGTGCCCGCCGGAACCGGAATCTCCACGCGATCGCCGACCTTTTTGTGCAGCAATCCTTGCGCCAGCGGGCTGGTGCAGAGAATCCGCCCCACGTCGTAGTCTTCCTCGCCCGCGCCGACGAGGATGAACGTCTCCTCGTCGTCGAAATTGAGATCCTTCACGACCACGGTCGCGCCGAACACGACGACATCCTTGGGCAGCTTCGAAGTGTCGACGATCTGTGCCCGCGATAGATTGTCGCGGAGCAGATTGATCTTGGCCTGCAACATGCCCTGCGATTCTCGCGCGCCGTGATACTCGGCGTTCTCGCTCAAATCGCCCTCGCTCCGCGCGGCCGCCACGCGGTCGGCCAGCTTCGGCATCTCGACCGATTCGAGGTGGTCCAGCTCCGCCTTGAGCTTGTCGTAGCCGGTGCGGGTGACGGGAATCAAGTCGGACATGGCGACACCATCTTCGCGGTCGGAATGAAATACGAGAGTTGCTACGATATGAGGCAGTAGCGCCGCACGGGAAGCTATCGCCACAAGACGCCCACAGCGCAAAAAAGGCGGTCTCCAGCAGCGAGACCGCAACGCCGGCTGACTGCAGCCAGCCGACCCGTGCTATTGTCGTTACCCACCGGCGGTGTGTAAAGACCAGACACGCCGCGTCCTGACGGCGCCTCGCCACGATGTAGTTGCACGATGTAGTTTGCACGTCCGGGAAGATCGGTCGATCGCGAAATCGCCGCGATTTCCCCAGGAAAATGGGCCGCCGCAAGTGTGGGCGTCATGATTGTGGGTTAATTTGGGTGGTCTTTCCAGAAGGCTTCC
>JBBDYI010000048.1:0-46529 GCA_040901705.1 Pirellulales bacterium
TCTTCTGCAACTCCCGCGGCACGATCCGGCTCGGCGGCAAACCGCCCTGATCCTGGCCGCGCACCTCGACCACAGCCCCGGCCGAGTCCCCAGCCGGCACATCGACCCCCAAATCCCCGCTCCCACCCCGCGACAGCCCACGACACCCAGCAAACGGCAAGGCCACGGCCACGAGCAGCGCGGCGGTCGCGATACGGCCCGTGGAACGGAAACCCATGGGCCGGTATCCGATGGATCGGTAAATCGATGTTGTCAATCGAACGGTTTCCATGCGAATCCCCCTTCGTCACAGCGGCCTTAGAACGGAGAAAACCGTCCGGCTCCAAGCCCCAATCCGCCCTCTGGCGGCTCTCGTTCGCGGCCACTGCCCTCGAAGTCGAGAAAAAACGATGTAATTGACCCAACCAACCCGGATCGCCCAACGTAGTAACGGAACTGGGCGATCGTGCCGCGTAGGGCCGGCATATTCTGGATCATCGGCAAAGTTTGCCAGAAACTTTGCGGACAAGGCGGACGGCGTGGAATTGTTCGACATTTCCGTTCGGGCAGATTGCGCCAGTCGCGCCGGCATTTCGGGCTAGGCGCGGACTCGTCGTCGTCTCTCGAATCGGTGTCTCTTGAATTGGCGCGTCCCCTGCGCCGGGCCGACCGCTCGGCGACTTGCAGCAACGTATGGTTTCGAGAACGCCGGAAACCGGCCCAAGGCCGTTAGAATAAAAGGCCATGTTTCGCGGCGCGTGCCCTTGTCCGTCGGCAACATATACCTGGCGACGAACGTCGAGCAAATTGTTTGACAAGCTTTCGCGTAGGCCGTAGCATGAGCAAATTGGAAGCGCGTCGTCGCAAACTCAATTGGCGACGGCGGATGTGGCGCGGACCCATTCGGGTAGGATGCTCCGACGCGCCCCGGCGGCTTCTCATCGGCTTTCGTGGCGGCCATTGACGGCGTTGCCTGCGCACCCGGTATTGAAACTATGCGGTCTTCGTTTGGCTTGCGATCCGAAATCCGATTCGAGAGACGAGCATGAGCACAGCCCAAGATAATTCTCCGCGGCCGACGTCCGCCGCGGCGTCGAGCGCATCGACGGTGGAATCTACGGCGGCGGGACAATCCGCGCGCCCGTGGAGCGAGCGAATCGGCGACGACCTCGCCCGCATTTTCTCCAAAGACAACGACCAGTTGTATCCGGCGCTGCTAATCGGCGCGCTGCTCGGCGCTTTGCTATACGCCTATTGGAATACGCTCGAGGGCGTGTCCGGCTTCTGGACCGACGAGCAGTATTCCTGGGGCGGCATCGTCCCGGTGTTCACGATCGTGGTGCTGTGGCTGTGGCGCAAACCGATCGGCGCCGTGGCCAATTGGGAGCGGTGGTTGGGCGCGGGCGTGATCTGCCTGGCGCTTGGATTGCGAGTATTGTTCGGCATGCTCTTCTATAACACGCCCGGCATGGCGACATTTCCGCTGGCGATCCTTGGCGTGTTCTTGATGGTCGGCGGGTTGCACACGCTCAAGTGGTCGGCGATGCCGATTCTATTTCTGCTGTTCATGTTTCCGCTGCCGATGAAGGCCGAGGACCAGGTTCTCAAGAAGCTAAACGAGGTGGCGGTCAAGACTTCGACCTACTCGCTGCAGACGCTCGGCGTGCAATGTTACCGCCAAGGCAACACGATCACCGTCGATCAGATGAAGCAGAAGCTCAACGTGATCGACCAGTGTTCGGGCCTGCGGATGGCGACGATTTTCGTCGCGTTGGCCGTGGGCTGGGTGATGCTCGTGCCGATGGATTGGTGGGAGCGGATTGTGATTCTCGTGTTCGCACTGCCGATCGCGGTGGCGGTCAACGTGGCGAGAATCGTGATAACGGGACTGCTCTATTTGGCGGCCGAGCACACGGAATTCGTCACCGAGGAAATGGCGAAAAAGGTGTTTCACGACCTCGCGGGTTTGCTGATGATGCCGGCAGCACTGTTGTTGTTGCTGTTGCTTCAGTACGTGATGTCGCGGCTGATCGTCGCGCAGGAAGTCTCGCGGCCGTCGCAGGTGAAGATTCGACCGCGGGCCCGCGTCGGGACGCTGGTCGGCAAATAAAGGCACGTAAGCGAGGGGCCGGACGATCCGCTCAGTGCGTCCCCTGGCCAGACGGCGTCTGTGGCGGTTTCGCCACAACGGCGTTGACGGAAGTTGCCGAAAAGAAACGCGGAGAACCCGTACAATCGCGCGAACCGATAATCGCCGACCCGCGTAATGGCGTGTTGAGGCGGATCGGCAGGGCGGCGCGACGATGGCCCGCCAGTTGCGGTCGGTAGGGTCCGACCCGCGGCGCGGCGGTTGGCCGTCGTTTCGTCGGGGGCATGACATTTCGTATCGATACCCTTCAGGCAACGCGAGGCGCATCCGTGATTCCTCCGAGTTCCAGCGGCGACAGTTACAACGGCGATGGTTTTGGCGGCAATGGCAGCGCGGCGGGAACCGAGCTACTCGTTCCATCCCGATCGACGCTGCCAGCCGACCCGTTGACGGAGTGGTCCGACGGTTCGGCGGCGTGGGCACCGGACGCGCAGCATCACGGAATCAACCCGCTGGAATTCCTCAGCGGCTTGCAGCGGCGGTGGATGCTGGCGCTGGGCGTGTCTAGCGGTTTGGCCGCGTTGACGATGATCGCCGTCTACTTTCTGTTTCCGCCGGAAGACGTGGCGACGGCGTATTTGCGCGTCTCGCCGGTAAAACCGTCCTACATCGAGGGCCGCGCCCCGCGGACGGCGACGCCCGATGAAGTTCAACGCACGCAGCAGAACGAACAGGCCTTCTGCAAGAGCCACGACGTCATCGTGGCCGCGCTCCGCGCGCCGGCGGTCCAAGAGGCGAAGATCGTTCAGGAGAACAGCAATCGCAAGATCGACTTTCTCACGGAGCAATTGGACGTCGGTTTTCTTCCGCGTTCGGACATCATGCAAGTCCGTCTGCGGGGTGAGAACAAGCGGGAACTGAAAGCCATCGTCGACGAGGTCGTACGGCAGTATCTGGCGTTGGGCGTGAATAAAGAACGCGACGATCTCAGAAAAAAGACGACCGAGTTAAAAGGCATCGTGCAGCGCAAACAAACCGAGTTAGATGGCGCGCGGAAGAGCGCCAAGGAAAAGGCCGCGACCCTTGGCGTGGCGACGGCCGCCAACGCGAAGGTGCAGAATGAGCTGCTGCTGTACGAACTGCAAAAGCAGCGGAAAATTCAGTCGGATACGGCGGTCGAGCTTACCGCCGCCGAAAGTGCGCTCTACCTGGCCGCCACGGAATTGCAGGAGTTCAAGCGACGCGGCGTAACCGAATCGATGATCGACACCGAGCTTGCCCGAGATCCGACCTTCGCGGAGATGAAAGGGCAGGTCGTGCAATTCGAGACGGCGTATCGCGCCCAAATCGCGCGGCTGCCGAAGGGTTCGCAGCCCTCGCCGTCGATTCGTCAACTCGCCCAGGCGTACCAAGAGGCGCAGTCGCAGGTGAGCAACTATCGCCGGCAATCCGGGCAGAAGATCCGCAAGGCGTTCGAGGAACGGATGGATTCCGATATCCGTCTGCGCAGGGCGCACGTTGGGTTGCTGCAGGAGCGAGCGAAGAAGCACGAACAGGACGTCACGGACATGGTCGACGAGGTGAAGAAGAAGACGAGCGCCACGGAAGAGTTGGCGGCCGACGAAGAGAATATCATGCGGCTCGTCGAGTACATCAACGCAAAGTCGCAAATCATCGACGATTGGGATCTCGAAAACAACGCGAACAACACTCGGTTGCGCGTGGAGTTGATGCAAGAAGCGACCTCGCCCGACGAGACCAGCACATTGAGACAAATCATGATCACGCTGGGAGCCGGTCTGATCACCGGCTGCATCGGCCTGTGCGCGGTCGGGGGATGGGAGTACTTAAAACGGCGATTGTCCAGCGTCGGCGACGTGTCGAAACAGCTCGGTTTGCACCTCGTCGGCACCGTGCCGGCGCTGCCGAGCCGTGCGGGAGCGACCGCCCGGGGCATAACCGCGGAGCAGTTCGATGCCTTGCTGGCCGACTCGATCGACAGTATTCGGACGGCGATCATCCACGGTGCCGCGGGCGAGGGGAATCGTACATTGATGGTCACCAGCGCTTGGGACGGCGAAGGCAAGACCACCGTCGCCAGCCAATTGGCCGCCAGCCTGGCCCGGTGCGGACGGCGGACGCTGCTCGTCGACGCCGATGTCCGTAATCCGACGTTGCACGAGCTGTTCGACCTGCCGGCCGGCGTCGGGCTGTGCGAAGTGCTCCGCGGAGCCGCCGAGCCGCACACCGCGATCCGCGCTACGCAAGACGGAAATCTGTGGCTGCTTTCCGCCGGCGAAGTCGACCATCGCAGCATTCAAGCATTGGAAAACGACGCCATCGGCATGCTGTTCCGCGAGTTGAAGGCGGAATACGACTTCGTCGTTGTCGATACGGCGCCCGTGCTCGCGGTTGCCGATCCGCTGCTCATTGGCCAGCACGTCGACGGAGCGATCGTGTCGGCGCGGTTGGGATATAGCCAACGGCCGAAGATCGACGAGGCGGTCAAGCGGCTGCGGGCCGTGGGCATAACCGTCCTGGGGGCCGTCGTCAACGGTACGAAACCGGCCAAGAGCCACCGGGCGAGCGACCGGCTCGCATTGACGGCCGCAGAATCGCCATAACTTTACGAAAAACGCCGCCGGCGCGATCGAATGGCCTACAAACGCCTCGACGAAGGAAGCAACGGCCGGCGGAAACTTGAACGCGAATTCAAAACCTGATCGACGGGGGACACGGCCATGAAGCAAATTCATTTGATCGCAGCGAGCGCGCTGGTGTTGGCGGTGATGGGTGTCACGACCTATTACCAGGGCGACGCCACCGAGCGATGGAGCAGCCACAACGACAGCGAAGAGTTGATCGCGATGGCGGCGAAAATGGAAAACCCGCCGCTCGAGTTCGGCGAGTGGACGGGGAAGATCGTCCCAGATACCGACGAGTCGCTGGCGGGCTATCGCAAAGCGCGAGTGAAGGCGCACGTCGACATCGAGTTCCGTCAAAAGCGGACCGGCGACCTGATTCGCGTGACCCTCGTCTGCGGCCACCGCCGGCACGTCGCGCGGCACACGCCGGATCAGTGCATGGTGGGCGCGGGCTTCGAACCGATGGATGAAAACGGAAAGTTCTCCGCGAGCACCGACATCGGCGTCGTCAACGGGCGGACCATGCAATTCATGAAACGCGGCGAAGAGGGCGTCATCAATCAGCGGATGGTCTGGATGTGGAGCCGCGACGGCCGATGGATCGCTCCGGCGATCGACAATCGGGTGGCGCTCTCGTCGCATCCGGCGTGGTACAAGCTGTACGTGACCATGCCCTTGGCCGGCTCGAAGACGAAGTCCGACCCGGAAGAGATCAAACCGTTCGTCAAAGATTTCTTGCCCGCGCTGACGAATATGTTGTTCCCGGACGGGCCAGCCAAGGACGACGGCGAAGATGTGTCGGTGCTGTAGGCGTCAAAGGTTGTGAAAGAATCGAATACGCACAAGTCCGACCGCAATCTGTAGGGTGCTCTGTGAGCACCTTGGCACAACACTCTGTGGTGCTCACAGAGCACCCTACATTCACTTTCTAGCGCACTTCCGGCGGCACGAAATGTAGCGGCTGGCCGATCGCGTCGTGCTCCATTGCGTTGCGGGCCATGAGGTCTTGCGCCGCGGCTGGATTCCCGGCCGACGGTGCGCCGACCGCCGCGAAGCCGGGCAGCGCGGCCGCCATGTGTCGTTTGGCCTTGAGCACTTCGCCGTGGAGCACCGGAAACTCTGGAATCTTGGCGTCCCATTCCAGCAGCGTCGACGCGCCGCCGGTCAACTCGTGAGCTAGCCGGTAGAGCGCCCACACAGGATCGATCACCGCTCCGTCGTGCGTGTCGATCAAGTGCGTGCCGCAGTTCTTGTGCCCGGCCAGATGGAACTGCACGACGCGATCGTGGGGCACGCCGCGGACGTATTCCTGCGGATTCCAATCGTGGTTGATCGACGACACGTAAACGTTGTTGACGTCGAGCAGCAGCCCGCAGTCGGCCTGCTGGGCCATCCGCGTGAGAAACTCCCAGTCCGACATGTCGGAATCGGCGAACGTGACGTAGGTGCTGGGGTTTTCCAGCACGAGCGGACGTTCGAGAATCTCCTGCACGGTGCGAATTCGCGCGACCACGTGCCGTAGCGAATCCTCGTTGAGCGGAATCGGCAGCAGGTCGTGCGTGTTGCGTCCCGCCACGCCGGTCCAGCAGAGGTGATCGGAAATCCACCGCGCGCCGGTTTCGTCGGCCAGCTTCTTGAGCTTGCCTAGGTACGGCAGGTTGAGCGGGTCGTGACTGCCGATCGACATCGACACGCCATGTACGACGATCGGATAGCGCTCGGCGATCTGGTCCAAGACGTATCGCGGGCGGCCCTGCGAATCCATGAAGTTTTCCGAGATCGCCTCGAACCAGTCGACGGCCGGCCAGTGTTCGAGGATGTACGGAAAATGGACGCACCGCAGGCCGACACCCAGGCCAAGATTCGGAAAACCGAGGCGGCGCGTTGCAGACGTCAGCGGCGTGGTATTCGATGTTGCCATGCGAACTGGCGCAGTGTCGGTTGGTAACTGAATAGCCTACGCGAAGAGATCACGTACCGGCGTACAACCAAAGCCGGAAACGAACTGCACGCGCCGCAAGTACGACATTCGCGTGTGCGTCTCGGCAACCGCGCACGCCGATTTCCGCGTCCGATTCGGCCATGCAAGCGACGGCATCGTCGGCTATTTGGCTATTTCTTCGGCGGGGCCTTGGGTGCCGGCGGTTTGTCCTTGTCGCCGGTAAGCTCGCCGAGGATGTCGGCGGTGTCTTCGTCCTTGGGGGGCGTCTTGGGCGGCGTTGTGCGCGTGGGTGGCTTCGGCCGCGTTTTGGAGTCCGCCGTGTCCTTGGTGTCGGCCGGCGGCTTGGCGGTGGTGCTGCCGGTAGCTTTACCTGGACCCGTTTTTGCCGGCGGCTTGCCGCCGTTGGCGGCCGCTTCCGCTTTGGCCGCTTCCGCTTCGGCAATTGCCTTGGCGTCGGCTTCTTCCTTGCGGCGATTCCACTCGACTTCGTTCTCGGAAAGCGGCGCCTTGCCGAACGGACGTTTGAGCTTCAGTTGGCGCGCCTCGAACTTCGCGCGGAGTCGCGGCCATTCCTCTTCCAATAGCGGAACGGAACCATCGCCCAAGCCATTGCATTGATTCATGCCGGCCGTCGGTCCGCAGCCCCCTTGTCCCTTGCACGCATTGCCGGTGGCGCATTCATGCGGCGCATTGGGTGTGGTGGCGCACTGGCCCTGCCCCGCGCACTTGTTGTCGGCTCCCTTGCCCTTTTCCTTACACGAGTTCAAGCCGCGGCAAATGTGGATTTCCTTGGGCTTCTCGTCTTCTTTTTTCTTTTTGGCTTCGGCGGCTTTGTCTTTGGCGTCTTTGTCCTTAGCATCGACAGCCTTGGGATCCTTCGCGTCGTCGGCCTTGTCGGCCGGCCGCTGAGTCGTCGGCTGCTTCGGCGTGGAAGGTGGCGGAACGACCGGGGTTGGCGGAGCGATGGGGCGCGGCGGAGCAATCGGACGCGGCCGCGTTTGAGCCACCGCCGTCGCGCCCGTCAACGCACCGCCCAACGCGGCCAGGGACAATCGCGAAAAATCACGTCGATCGAGATTCGTGCCGCTCATCCGTTCCTCCCGTGGTACTCGACTCTGTTCACGCTACTCTGTACCGTCTACCTTCTCGTTGGCCGGTCGATGCGATAGGGCTTGCCGCTCGCAAACGCGCGCGGCATCCACCGCCGAGCATCCGCCGACCCGCGACATGCCGCGCTCCTTATCTTAACAAGATCGGCGTACACGTCAAAACACACCAGCGGAAAAGCACCCCTCCACGGGGGAAAACTGTGGGAAACGCCGAGTCGCGGGCGTCGAACCCGTGGACCGCAGCGTCCTGGGCAGTGACGTCGACGGTAGGACTCTTGGCGGAGAATTTCGGCGGAGAATCGTCATGCAGCCGCGTTCATACCACGTTTCCATCGCATCGCCGGCCGGGTTTGCCGTGTCGTTCGAGCAAGCGGCGGCCGCGCTCGAGTCGCTCGAGCGAATGTTCTTCGAGCCGGACGGGTCGTTCGTGTGGACGGAAAACCGAACCGCGACAGTGGACCACGAAAACGGCCCGTCCACCGATGAAATTGAGACGTCGTGGCAAATCGACGGAGTCCTCTACGACCGCGGTGGGCGGCTGGCCTACGTCGAGATCAAGGGAAACGCGCCGGCGGACGCGATCAACCGGCTGCTTCCGGCGCTGGGTTGGCCTGAAGCTCGCCTGACGTTTCAACTCATGCGCGAGGGAGTCGTGCTCGACGAGGTAGCGTTTCGCCAGTGGCTAGCCGGCGAATGACGGCCGACGCGAATTGTTTTGGATAGCCGCGGGAAGCGAATCCTGTCGCCGATGGCACACGCCGATCCCAAACGGGCAACCAATTATTCCCCGCCATCCATCCATTTGCTAGCATCGCTCTATGGCAGCCGAGAAAGCGATAGCGTTGGTATTGCGGGCGATCGATTTCAGCGAAACGAGCGTGATCGTCACGTTGTTCACGCGGGAGTTCGGCAAGATAAGCGGTTTGGCCAAGGGCGGGCGGCGATTGAAGGGGCCTTTCGAGTCTGCTCTTGACCTGTTGGCTCTGTGTCGCGTAGTGTTCCTCCGCAAATCGTCCGACGCCCTGGATTTGTTGACCGAGGCGAAGCTCGAACGTCGGTTTCGCGTGAGCGAGGCCGGACTGGCGGGGTTGAACGCGGCCTATTACGTGGCCGAGTTGCTCCGCGAGCTGACCCACGACAACGATCCTCATGCGGAGTTGTTCGACGCGGCCGACCGGACGCTTGTCCTACTCGGCCAGTCGCGCGACGCCGCGGCACACGTCCTAACCCAACACGTCTTTCGCTTCGAGTTGACTGCCCTGCGGCTGCTGGGACACATGCCATCGCTCGACTCTTGCGCCGAATGCGGTGCGGCGGTCGCGGCGACGGGCCGGGTTCCTTTCGGCCACACGGCGGGCGGCGTGTTGTGTGCGGCGTGTCGGCCGGGCAAGCGGAACGTGGTGTCGCTCAGCGCGTTGGCGCTGGCGGCGCTGGCGAAAATGAACGACGAAGCCAACGCGACGAACGAAAACGCGATCGAAATCGACCGAAACACTCGCGGGGAATTGCGCGGGTTGTTGAACCACTACATCGCGCACCTCGTAGGACACGAACTGAAGACGCAGAGATCGTTTGGTGAACGCTGAGCAGGTGGTGGGGTCCGGCCTTGTTCTGGTGGGCTTCACTTCGTTCGACCCACCCTACGAGACACGCGAGACAACGAGACGGGCAAGTAACGAGCGATGAATGCGGAACGATGAGCGATCGATGTTCGCCGAATCCTAAATCCTGACCCCCGACCACTGACCCCAGTCCACTATGTCGCGCGACAAGATATTCTGTGCGTTGCTGGTCGCCGTCGCGTCGGCGTCCGGATGTGCCTCGAAGCCGGGCGGCTACGAGTTGGCCGATTTCTCGCCCGATCGGCTCGTCGACAATACGAAACGCTCGATCTACGGCCAGAAGGACGAAGCCATCGCGCGCAAGACGTATGCCGACGGCGAGCAGTTCTATCGCAACAAGGAATTCGACGCCGCCCGCGAGCAATTCGTGACGGCGGCGTACCGCTGGCCGGACTCGCAACTCGAAGAAGACTCGCTGTTCATGGTCGGCGAGTGTTTCTTTTTCACCGATCGCTACGCCGACGCGGACAAGGCCTACGACAAGCTGATCAAGAAGTTTTCGACCACCGAGCACATCGGCGCAATCAGCCGCCGCAGCTTTGCAATGGCCCGCTATTGGCAAGACAAACACACCAAAGATCCGCACTGGCCGGTCACGCCCAACTTTACCGACAAGGAACGGCCGACGTTCGACACGGCCGGTCGGGCGCTTAAATGTTACGAGCGGATCATGATGACCGATCCCCGCGGACCGCTGGCCGACGACTCGATCATGGCCGTGGCCGACGCGATGTTCAACAAGCGATATTACGACGAAGCCGACTTCCGCTACAAGATGCTGATAACGGACTATCCACAGAGTCCGTATCAGTACGACGCCCACGAGCGTTCGCTGCGCTGCAAGCTGCTCAAGTATCAGGGGCCGGAGTACGTCGACACGCCGCTTAAGGAAGCCGAAGAACTGGTCGACCAGATGCTCACGCAGTTCCCGGACCGCGTTGGGGCGGACCGCGAGAAGCTGATCAAGTACAAGGCGGAAGTGCTCGCCCGGCGGCAGATGTGCGATCTGCACGCGGCGGAGTATTACGCCAAGGGCGGCTACAACTACGCCGCGCGACAGTATTACGAGAAGGTGGCGCGGAACTACCCGCGATCGAACCTGACGGAAACGGCGATGGCGAAAATGGACGAGCTCAAACAGTTGCCGGACAATCCAGACCCGCCGCTGGCTTGGGCGTACAACTGGACCGAAAAATTCATGCCGGGTGCGACGCCGGCGAACGAAGAGAGCCAGCCACCGCAAATGGCGTCGCAACCGGACGAAAAGTTGCGCCGGTGAGAGAGAATGTCAAATGGAAAATGGCGAATAGTGAATTGTGAATGCGTCCATTCACGATCGCTGGGCTTTGAATTCACCAATCACCATTCACCATTTTCAATTCACAATTCTTCGTCCGCGATGAACCGTCGTCTCGCCATCGCCGTTTTGCTTCCCGCGCTCGTTCTCGGCGCAACCGGCTGTGCGCCATACCGCGTGGGCACCGCCTCGCTCTATCCGGCCGACGTGGCGACCGTCCACGTGCCGATCTTCGAGTCGGACAGCTTTCGCCGCAATCTCGGCGAGCGGCTGACCGAAGCGGTCTGCAAGCGTATCGAAGACGAAACTCCGTATAAGGTCGTGCGCAGCGGCGTCGCCGACAGCGTGTTGAGCGGCCGGATCATTCACGATCGCAAGCGCGTGCTGGTCGAAAACCGCAATGACGATGTCCGCGAAGTGGAAACGTCGTTGTACGTGCAAGTGACGTGGGCCAAACGGGACGGGACGTTGATTGCCCAAAACGTGATGATCCCGATCGATCCAGGACTGACGGTCGACGTGCTGGGGCTTTCGCCCGTCGTGCCGGAAACTGGCCAATCGATCGCCACGGGCCATCAACAGGCGATCGAACGCTTGTCGGCGCAGATCGTCGGCATGATGGAAGCTCCGTGGTGAGCGAGGGGCCAGCCGGCGGCGCTAGCTGAGATTCGGAATTGCTCGGCCAAATCTGTCGATTTTTCGTCCGATAGCGGTTGGCGTTGACCGCAGACGGCATCGTCTCTAGACTTCCACCCCAATCGGGAATTCCGTAGGGGGTGCGTTTAGGAAAACTCTTGCGGTTCGTCCGCGGCTCGAACGGTGGCAGGCACCGCCCATGGCATTGGCTACTGCGCTCGAATTCGCCCCGCGCGTCGCGCGAACGTCGGTCGGCGGTTTGCCGACGCGGATGCACGTATTGCACATCGCCAACCAGCACGGCTTGGGCGATTGGCTGGCCGAGGCGTTTCTCTCGGATAGCGCTTCCGAAGTCCGGCTGGCCAAGGCGATCGGGACGACCGCCGGGCTATCGCGGCTGCGGCACGACGTGTTCGACGCCATCCTGATCAGCCACCAGCCCGGCGAACTCGACGCGCTGGACACGGTCGAGGGAATCAGGGCGGCGAATCCCGACGTGGCGATCGTCGTGCTCGGAGCGCAGAGCGAGCAAGAAATGGCGGCGTTGTGCTTCGAGGTCGACGCGGACGCCTACGTTTGCGTACATACCGCGACGACTCGGGCGTTGATTTGGCAGATCGCCCGCGCCATCGAGCGGCATCAGCTTCTCGCCGAAAACCGCCGGCTGCACCAAGCCGAGCAGCACCGCTTGCAGTCGGAACATCAGGAAGTCGAGCGGTTGCTCGACCAACAGCGAGGCCTGATCGCGGACCTGGCGGCCATCGAACGGCAAAGCGATGATGCGTCGGAAGCGAGCGCGTCGAGTGAAGCGAACGCTGGGAAAAACGCCGAACTAGCGCCCGGCAACGCCGATCGATCTTGCCTGCGAGGCGAAGGCGAACTACCCCAGCGGCTCGTGGCCCATTATCGCGAACTGTTGCGGACGCACGTGATCATGGGTTCCGGGCAGCTTACGGAGGAAATGAACAAGCTCGCCGATCTGCTGGCCACCGCCGAAGTCACGGCGCGGCAAGCAATGTGGCTGCACCTGGGCGTGCTGGAAGAGTTGATCCGCGGACTGGGCAACCGCAGCGCGCGGCACGTGATGAATCGCGCCGATCTGCTCGTCGTCGACGTGCTCGTCCATCTTACCGAGCGATACCGCAGGCGTTACCTCGACCGCGTCCGTCCGCCGCGGCAAATGTCGCTGCCGGGCATCGACGATTAGCACGCATTGACGATAAACACGCGTCGACCCTTCGAGTCCGACTCGCGTCATTGTTCTGCCGGGCTCGCGTGCTGCGCGGCGACGACCGCGGCGGCCAATTCGGCAAGGATCATCGCAGTCGCACCCCACACTTCGTGGCCAGACACGCACAACGCCGGTGCATAGAATTCCAGCCCGCGGAATCCGTGCTTCTCACGCCGCGGAGATTGATCGTCGAGCAGCGTATGCAACGGCATTTCGATCACTTCGGCGACTTCGGCGTCGCTGGGACGAAACGTGGGCGGTGAGTCGACCACTGCCACGTGCGGCGTGATGAGAAAATCGGTCACGTACAGATACAACGGCGATAGGCTGCCGAGCAGCGTGACGCTGCTCGCCTCGACGCCGAGTTCCTCCTCCAACTCGCGGACCGCGGCGTCGGCCGTCGATTCGTCCGGTTCGACCAGCCCGCCGGGCAAGCTGATCTGGCCCGCGTGATTGGCTAGGTGCGCCGGGCGAACGGTCAGCGGCACGTGGCAAACGCCGTCGCGCTCGTAGAGCAACACCGCGACCGCCGCCGCGCGGGCGGATCGCGGAGCGGGGCCGCCGTGTCGTCCGAACGCCAGTTCCGGCTCGTACCGTGCTTGCGCCGCGTGGCCCGGCAGCGGGCCAGCGAGCACTTCGCCCAGCCGAGCAAGCGCGGCGATACCGCCCGACCGACCGCCGGAAGTTGGCGGCGTGGACAGCGGCATCGAACGTGGCAAGTCCGGCGCTTCGCTCATGGCGGTAGCTCCGGAGGAATTTTATACACCACGTAAGACCGATTCGAGTACATTTGCGGCAGCGCAAGCGGCGGTTGCGATTCGGCAATGACGTACTCGGCGCCGTACTTCCGCGCCACACGTATCAGTTCGTGTTTTCCGAGATCGGCCAGCGTCCGCGACCATTGTCGCTCCGGCTTCGTGGCGTCGCGGTTGGCGTGAATCGTCCGCATCCGGTCCATCCACTCGACGATGTTCGCGGCATCCTGCGGTATGTCCTTCCACGTGCCGACTTCCGGCTGTTCGGCGTACCATTTGAACGAATGCGAGTTCCGCGGCGTAAGCACTTTCGCCGACGGCAAGATGCCGGGATGATTGTGAAAGAACAGGCAGACCGCCTGCCAATCGTCCGCGGCGACCACCGCCTTGCCGTCGATAACGACCTTGCTCTTTGCGTCGGCGGGTGCGTGCCGCGCGAATTCCGTGCCGGGCCGGCGCTCGTAGAGCAGCTCGCCCAAGTGAACGACGCACAGCACGAACAGCGCCGCCGCGAGATACGAACCGCGGACGGCGTTGCGTTCGAGCGTTTGTCCGATCCGCAGCACGACGAGCAACGCGACGCCCAGCGGAACGACGACGTCGGCCAGTCGGAACCAATAGTACCGCAGCACGGACGCCATTGCCTCGGGCGCAAATTCGGCGGCACTGCTCAAGGCCACGCCGACGATCGCGATCGCCACAGCGCCGGCGCAGAAGGCGAGTAGGTTTTGCACGGCCACGGTTCGTCGCACGGCGAAGGCGAGTCCGACGCCGACCGCGATTAGCATTGCAAACCGGATGACGAACTCGGGCTTCATGCCGCTGAGCACGAGATGATGCGGCAGCCGCTCGTAGACGTAGATTGCGTTGGCCGCGGCGACCGTCGCGGCATCGGCGTGCCAATCGAGCCGCAAAGCGAAAACGACGCTCGGCGCACAAAGCGCCGCGCCAACGAACGCTGCCGGCAGCAACGAAACGAGCGACGGCGCGGAGCGATTTCGGAGCAGCAACCACGCGAATGCCAGCGCCACGATCGACCAGCCGCCGACAAGCACATGAAACGCCGCGGCCGCTCCCATCAGTACGATTGCGGTCCGCCAGGCTCTTTGGACCAGCGAGCCGAGGCCGAGCAACACCAGCGCGTAGGCAAACCCTTTGGCCTCAACGCCGCCGACCACCCATTCGCCCGCCATGTGACAGCGCTGGACCAGCGCCAGAAACACGACGGCCGACGCCACCGCCATCGCCGGCCTCGGGACGAGCGCCCAACTCAACCGCCGCCACGCGACGGCCAACAGCGCCCAGGTCGCCAGCCGGCCGATCCACGCGATCTGGGTAAACGAAAGCTCCCAGCGGTCCAGCGTCAGCCAGCCGAACGTCCAATAGAACACTTGATGCGCATCGGCCGTATCCAGGAAGAAGTCGCCTGGGCACCACGTGGGTGCCCAGTAATGTTTGGCCTTGCCGAGATAATGGACTTCGTTCAGATCCGGCGGCAGCGAAGCGCCGTGCAGAAACATGACCAGCAAGATCAGCAACGACTCGCCCACCGCGAGCCACCGTCGCGGCCGCGGCGGGGAAATTGCATGCCCTTCGTCGTCGAAGAAATCCGGGCGGACCGGCGTCGTGTGGTGTCGATCGGAATCGTTGTCTGACATTACCGTTTCGCACGCGAAGTTGCCGACGCGAAGCTCGCTTTGGAATCTCACGCGGCCAAACGAACTCACGACGGCGTCGGTCGCCGCCGCTGCGCCGGCCCCGCGAACTACGTAACGTACCGCGAACGAAGGGAAGCGGACAAGTGCGCAGCGCAGGCGGTCTAGAGTCGATCAACCGAAGCTGGGCGATGTTTGGAAAGCATCGGCGACGTCGGCGATCGGCTGGACGAGGCTCCGTCGCACGTCGTCGAGGCCAACTGGCTACGACGGCGGAATCGAGCGACCGTGCGGATCCTGCACCGGTTCGGCCAGTTGTTCGGCCAGCTGCGTTTGGAGTTCCGGGCCGAGGAAATGCTCCATCCGCTCGGCCGGCTCGTGAACGTGGTCGAGCGGGAGTTCAAAATGGCGTTCGAGGTAGCTTTCCCACAAACGATGGGCGCGGACGATCGAGCGGCCTGTTTGGCGACCGGCGGCGGTCAATTGAAGCTCGCCGTCGGCGGTGCGTCTGGCGAGACCGGAATTGACCAAACCCCACGCGGCCCACGCCCGCCGCAGCCGGCCCCAGACAGTCGCCCGATGCTCTCGGGACGCCGGCGACGGAACTGCGGCGGCCGTGCTCGTAACGGCCATGCTCGAACCGCCCGCACCGGCCGCCGCGACTTCCTCGCTACGATAGAGCCGCGCCACGATGTCCTCGCCGACGATCCGCATCGCCAACCGCACGCTCGACACCCATTTGACCAGTAGCCCATGCCGCGGCGCGAGAAATACCGCCAGCGCAAACTGCGCCCCGGCCACGACGGCCATCATGCCGGCGACGCTGACGTTCAGCCAGCTGCTGATGGCAAATCCGTACAGCGCCGACAACACCGACACGACCACCGACCAGACGAGCATCCAGCCGAGCCGATCGGTGAGCAAATGGGCCGTCGCGCCCGGCACGATCAACATCGCCACGACCAGGATCGAACCGACGGCCTCGAACGAAGCGACGGTCACGCCGGCCACCACGGCCATGAGCAGATAATGCACGAGCATCGCGCGATAGCCCATCGCGGTGGCCAGCCCGGCATCGAACGAGGTGATCTTCAATTCCTTCCAAAACGCGGCGATGAACGCCACGGTCAGCGCGAGCGCGACGCCGAGCGTGAGCATCGACCGCGGGACTTCGACGCCGAAGACGCTCGTCGTATCGAGGGCCGCGAAGTCCAGCAGACCATACAAGACGCAGCCCGGGTCGAGGTCGACCTGCCGCGCGCCGAGTTGGACCATGATCACGCCGGCGGCGAACAGCCCCGTGTAGACCACGCCCATGCCGGTGTCCTCGGGCACGTTGCCGTAGTCGCGCAGCGTTTGCGTCAGTAGCGTAGTGAGCACGCCGAGGGCCATCGCGCCTAAGAGGATCGGCAGGCCGGTGATCTGACCGGTAAAGAAAAACGCCAGCGCAATGCCGGGCAGCACGGCGTGGCTGATCGCGTCGCCCAACAGGCTCATCTTTCGCAGCACGAGATAGCAGCCGACCAGCCCACACGATGAACTGCACGTCGCCGCCAGGGCCACCGTCCACCAGGAGAGTTGCGGCGATCCTAGCCGAACCACCAATGCGACCCCCACCGCCAAAAGCGAGGCCACGACCGCGAAGAGCGCGACGTCGCCGCGCACATCGCGGCGAGCGGGCAACGGCGGCATCGGTTTGTCGAGCGGCGCGTTCATCGCGATCCTCCCGGCGACACGAGGGTGCGCAATTCTTCGGGCCAGCGCCCCGCCGCTTGCAATCGGGCGACCAACTCGTCGACGACCGACTTCGGCAACACGTCGGCCGCAACGGCGTGGAAGGGGTCGGCCGCGCCGACGGCCAACTCGGGATACTCGACCAGCACCGTCTGCCACAGCCGCTCGTCGCGTAGCGCCGCGAGCGCTGCGGCGCGGCCGGAATCGGTCAGTTGGTTGCCGTGTGGCGACGATTCGACGTAGCCTCGGCGTCGCGCCTCGGACCAGGCCGCGCGGCGCTCGCCGGCTCGCCATGCATCGCGGTTCGTATCAGGCCCCGCCTCGTACAGCTCTCCGATCAACCGGCGAACGGCGATGCGGCGTGCGAACCGCCGCCCCTGCAGCCAACGCGAGATCGCTCCGCGGCGCGGCGCCATCGTCGCCGAAATCAGAAACACCGCCGTGCCGACCAGCACGATGATCGGGCCGGTGGGCAACCGATCGATCTTGGCGCTGGCCGCCGCGCCGACGATGCCGACCGTCAGCCCGATCGCCGCCGAGAGCAGCGTCATCACGCTCAATCGTTCCGTCCAAAACCGCGCGGCCGCGCCGGGAATGATCAGCAGCGCGGCCATCAGCACCACGCCCACCGTCGGCAGCCCGATCACGACGACGACGGCGATCATCCCCAACAGCGTCAGGTCGACCAGTGCCGTCGGCCAGCCTTGCGCGCGTGCGAACGGCGCGTCGAACGTCACCAACCGAAACTCTTTGAACGCCGCGGCGACGATCGCAATGCATATCAAGCTGGCCACGGCCACCACCACCAGGTCGATCGCCTGAATCCCGCTGGTCTTGCCGAGGATATAGGAATCGAGGCCCGCCTTGTTGCCCGTCACCGTGCTGTTCTGAATCCAACTGCTCAGCACGATCCCCGCGCCGAAGAATACGGACAGCACGATGCCGATGGCCGCGTCTTCCTTGATTCGCGTCCAACGCCGTAGGGCGACGATTACCAAGATTCCCAACACGCCCGACGCCAGCGCGCCGAGCAGCATGACCGGTACGCTCCGCACGCCGGCGACGAGAAACGCCAGGCACAGGCCGGGCAGCGCCGCATGGGCCAGCGCATCGCCCACCAACGCGCGGCGACGCAGCACGGCGAAGCATCCGATCACGCCGGACAGGCCGCCCAACAGCGCCGCCGTCATCAGGACCAGCAACGTGTTGTACTCGACGCCCAACGCATGAGCGGCGTGCTGCACGAGCAGCAGCGTTCGATGCGATATCGCGTCGACCAGCGAATCGGCCAGCGGGAGAAGGTGTTTATGCAATTCGGCTGCTCCGCCAAACGAAGCTCAAGGCATCGACCACACATCGGCCACGGGCGGGGCGAAATACTGGTCGGAGAATAGTCGTTCAAAACAATTCTACAGCGTCGCGACAAAAGTTTCATTGCCCGGCGAGGACGCGGAGGTCGCCTTGGCGGCGAGTGAAGCCCGTGCGGTCGAGGTATTCGCAGATCGGGACGGCGTACTTGCGGGTGGTGGAGAGCACTTCCCGCAGTTCGCTGACGGCGATGCCAGCACCGCCGGCGAGGCGGTCGGTGAGGAGTTGTTTGAGTTGGGCGAGCACGTCGGCGTGGAGGTAGAAGTCGGCGCAGATTTCGACGAGATGGCCTTCGGCGGCGGCGAGCTTGCAGAGTTGCGGCACGACGGCCTGATTTTTCGTGGCGGCGGCTTTGAGGTCAGCGACGGTCGGCGGTTGGAAGCCGGCCTGACGGTGCGTCGCGATGATCTCGTCGACAAGTTTTTGTTCGCCGCTGGTGAGCTGCGGGCCTTGGCCGACGAGCGCGACGCCGCGCTCGGCGACGCGCACCTTTTTCTGCCGCTGCATGTCGGCGAGCACCGCGTCGAGCAGTTCGACGCTGCCGAGATAGTCGAGCCGGCTGATGAGGCGGCTGCGGTCGAGCAGCGAATTGAGCGGAAACTCGTCGTGCAGCTTTTTTAGCGTGGCCTCGATGCGGCGGGCGATGTCGTCGATGGCCTCGCGGTGGACGAGCGCCGTCCGCGTCGGCGATACGGAAACCTCGACGAGCGTCTTGTCGGCCAGCAGGCGAGCGACAATGGCCTCGCAATCGACGACGCCGGCCAAACGGGCCAAGTCGTTCGGCTTCCAGGGACGCAGGCCATGCAGATACAACGCCGCGGCGGCGCGCGCCGCTTCGTCGGTCGAGGTGAGTTCGTTGACCTTGGCGATGCGGGCCGTTTCGCTGCGGCGGATCTTCGTGGCGTGCGGATCGAGCACCTGGCCGCCGCCGATGGTGAGTACGGGCGATTCGCTGCGAAGTACGAACGGCTGGCTCCAGACCGCGACGACCGGTTCGGACGTGAATAATTGGATGAGCGCCGACTGGCCGGGCCGCAGTTCCTCGCAATCGAGCAGCACGACGGAGCAAAGCACTTCGGCCGTGCCGACGTGGAGCCGGCCGCGCGAGCGATTCTTGAGCGGCCGCAGTGCCGTCGGCAGCAAGCCGAGCCGGGCCGACATCAACCGCGTGGGAATGAGAAAGTCGGGCGATGCCAATTCGTGGCCGCGGCGGACTTCGTCGTGATGGATGCCGGCGAGGTTGATCGCCGCGCGTTGGCCGCGGTGGACTTCGTCGACGGGCCGGTCGTGGTGCTGAACGCCGCGGACGCGGACGCGGATTTCGCCCGGTTCGACCATCAATTCGTCGCCGGGCCGCGTGCTGCCCGACACGACGCTGCCGGTGACGACGGTGCCATGTCCGGCGATCGTGAAGGCGCGGTCGATCGCCATCCGCATGGGGCCGGCGGATTGGCGGCGGCGAGCGGCGGCGGCGGCGCGATGCGCGGCGGTGGAAATGGCGGCGCGCAGCTCGTCGAGGCCTTGGCCCGTGTGGGCGCTGCAGCGGACGATCGGCGCTTCCTCGAGAAACGTACCCTTGACCAGCTCGCGGACTTCGTCTTCGACGAGGTCGATCCAGTCTTCGTTGCTCAGGTCGCACTTGGTGAGCGCAATCACGCCGACGTCGAGGTTGAGCAGCTTGAGAATGTCGAGATGCTCGCGGGTTTGCGGCTTGACCGAGTCGTCGGCGGCTACGACGAGCAGCGCGACATCGACGCCCGTCGCGCCGGCGAGCATGTTGCGGACGAACCGCTCGTGGCCGGGCACGTCGACGATGCCGAGGCGGACGTCGTCGAGGGTGAGTTGGGCGAAGCCAAGCTCGATGGTGATGCCGCGGCGTTTTTCCTCCGGCAGGCGGTCGGTATCGACGCCGGTCAGCGCTTTGATGAGCGACGTCTTGCCGTGGTCGATGTGTCCGGCGGTGCCGAGAATCAGGTCGATCATGCCGGTGTGGAGCGGGGGTCGGGAGGCAGAGATTCGGGATTCGGGGCGGCGGTGTTAAGGCACTGGAGCCGGCGGGGCTTCGGGTATGGATTTGGAGAGTTCGGCCGCTTTTTGGCGATCGGCGGCGGCGTTGGCTTTGTCGTTGATCGCGCCGCGCTGGTCGAAGGCATTGGCGCGAAGTTCGTAGGCTTCGGCGAGGCTCTTATCGAGGTCGATGGCGGCGGTGTAGTCTTTGATGGCGGCAAATGGGTTGCGGTCGACGGCGTTGACCATGCCGCGACGCACGTAAAGCTTGGCGTTTTTCGGCTCCATGCCGATCGCTTTGTCGTAATCGGCGATGGCCTCCTTGTATTTTTGCCGCTTGAAGTAGACGTATCCCCGCGTGGCGAAGGCGTCGGCCCGATCGGGATACCGAACGACGTACCTTTCCGCGGCGTTGAGGGCGTCGCCGACTTTGCCTTGCAGGGCCAGCGCCGTGGCCTGCTTCGACAACATGACCGCCGCGCGATCCTTCAATTCGTCGGCGAACGACGGCGCGCTGGCCGCGTGCTCGAGGGCCTTGTCGTAGTCGGTTAGGGCCTCGCCAAATCGGCCCTGTCCCTCGAACTGTTCGCCGCGACCGCGAAAAGCCAAAGCCAGGCCGAATTTCAGCGGTGCGGCGGCGCCGCGGCTCTGACGGATCGCATCGGTGAAGTCGTCGATGGCCTTGTCGAATTCTCGCAACTGCAAGTAGGCGGCGCCGCGATTGGCGTAGGCCGAAGGATGGTCCGTCGGCTTGAGGCGGATTGCGGCGCTGAGGTCTTCGATGGCCTTGTCGGGTTTTTTCAGACCGTTGTAGGCATATCCGCGGTTGTGCAGGGCCAGCACGTTGCGAGGGTTGATCCTCAGTGCCTGATTGAAATCGGCGACGGCCTTGTCGAAGTCGCGTTTACCGTTGTACGCGAAGCCCCGGGCGGAATACGATTCGTCGCTGGGCGCAAGTGCGATCGCGTCCGAGAGATCCTCGATCGCCGGATCGAAAAGCTTCGACAGATCGACCGACGGCGAATCGGCCTTTGCGATCGTTTGCTGGGCCGTTTCGTTGCGCATCTTGCCACGGGCGAGCAAAGCCTCGGCCAGGACCGGTTTCACGCGGCCGGCGATATCGGCATTCAACTTCGCGGCGGCGCGGAAGTCGTCGATGGCGTCGTCGAGTTGATCGCGCTTGCGGCGGACTGCGCCGCGGGCGGCAAGCGCGGTTGCTTTGGCCGCCGGTCGCTCGGCGGCGATTTCGAGGGCTTGCGCCGCATCTCGCAACGCATCGTCCGCGCGGTTCGCCGCCAAAGAATCGTAGACGCGGCCGGCCAGCGCGTCGACCCGGTCGTCGGCCACGTCGCCGAGCCTGGCGGGAACCAGTTCGACGTACCGCGCGAGGTCGGCGATCGCCTCGGACCATTTCTTCAGATTGCGGTACGAGGCGGCACGCGAGCGATAGGCGTCGGCCAACTTCGCGTCGGCGGTGATCGCCTTCGCGAACTCATCGACGGCGGCTGCGTCGTCGCCGAGTTGTTGCCGGGCGAGTCCGAGCGTGTGGTACACCGCCGGCGAACCGTGACCGGCGGCGATGGCCTGCACGAGGAACTCGATGGCTTGCGGCGTGCGGCCTTTTTTCAGCAGGTCTCGGCCTTGCGCGGCGTAGTCAACCGGCAGCGGTTCGAGGCGAATCGTGTCGCCGGACGTTCGCCATTGTGCGAGCGTGCGCGTGGCGGAGAACTCGCGAAACCCGTCGCGGGCTGCCGAAACCTGAATTCGCTCGGTCGGCAGCCGTTCGAGTTGCAACTCGCCGGACTCGCTGAGGTTTGCCGCGACGCCGTCGACTGTCACGCGGCTATCGACGGGAACGAAGTGCAGGCGAACGGTTTGCTTCTGCGGCACGATGGGAGGCGGGTTCGAATCGCCTTTGTCGATCGGTGGGCTGTCGATCGGTGGTTTGTCAATCGGCGGATTGTTGTTGCCCGAACCATTTGTTTTGCCTGATTCCGCCGACGCTTGGGCGGTATTCGGCGATTTCGACGGTTTCTTGCGTTCCGTGTCGGGCCAGTATTTGTAGGCGGCGAACGCCAATGCTCCGGCGACGCCCAACCACAGGGCGAGCGACAGCCCGTGTCGGCCGGCAGTTGGCGGCTCAGGTCGAGGTGTCTGTTGGGCAGCGGGTGCGGCTCGCGGTCGTTTCGGCGGCGCGGAGGGCGCGGGCTTCGACGGCTTGGCCGATTCTTTCGATCGATCGGCAGGTGTGGCGACCGCAGCAGCAGCGTCGTCTTCGTCGTCTGCGGTGGTCGAGTCGACCGTCGACTGCGTGACGAGCGCCGTTTCGCGCGACGACGCGAGGTCGGCGAGCGCACCGTCCGCCGCAGCGGCGCTGCGATTTCGCTCGTCGGTGTTCTGGGTGTCGGCGTTCGAGATGACGATGTCCGCATCGTCGGAGGGCGCGTGCTTGATGTCGGTGTTGGCCAGCGTGGGATCGGTTTCGATTGTTTCGCGCGGCAGCGACGGTGCGCCCGGGGAAGCTACCGATGAGGCCGCGTGCGAGGCCGGTCCGGTGGAACCTGCGGCGGACCCGACGCTGGCGAAGCCCGATTCCTGTCCGATGGCGCGACGCAGCGTGCGAACCAAATCCAGCGACGTGGCGAAGCGGTTGGCCGGTTCGAGCGACGTGGCTTTGGCGACGATCTTCCGTTCCTGCTCGCTGAGCAGCGACCAGTCGAGCTTGCCGCGAAGGTGGGCATCGAGCACCGCGGCATACGATTCGTGATCGAAGGGGAGCCTGCCCGTGCGAAGTTCGAAGTACGTAATCGCCAGCGCGTATTGGTCGGTTTGGTGGCTTGGCTTGCGGTTGCGAATGACTTCGGGCGCCATGTATGCGGGCGAGCCGGCCAATGCCGTTTTGGTGCGCTGGTCGTTGCCGAGAACGCGGGCCAGTCCGAAATCGCACACGAGCACCGAATTGCCAACGAGCAGCAAGTTTTGCGGCTTGATGTCGCAGTGTTGCAACGCGACCGGGCCGTCGCCGAGATCGTGGCGCGGGCTGTTGAGGAAGTCGATGCCCTTGGCGGCGTCCTCCATGTAGTCGAGCAGTTCGTCGATCGGGATGCCGCGCGGCTCGCCCTTGGGGCCACGGCATTCGTCGAGCCGCTCGCTGAGGCTCTTGTCGCCCAGCAGCATGGCGACGACGAGCGTGGCCGGGGGACGGGCTTCGACGTGCAGCAATTCCGGCTTGACTTGCGTCGGCATCACGCTGCCGGAGAGATCCCACGCTTCGAGCTCGTCGTCGCTGAGGACGTCGCCGTATTGGTCGACCATCCAGAAGGCGTAGATTGGCAGCAAGTGGGCGTGGCGAACCTCTTTCACCCGCTGGACGGCCCGGTATTCCTTAAGGCCCTGCTTGCCGTTCAAGTCGATGAACTTGAGCGCCGCGCTGGTTCCGCCGGGAGCGCTCACTCGCCACACTTCTCCAAAGGCCCCACGGCCAAGGAAATGCGCGAGCCGATAGCCCGGAATCGGTTCGTCCCCTTTGCGGAGCATCGGAAACACGTCCTCGGCGGCGTGAAGCGAAACATGCGGCGGCGATGCGGCCGACGCGCGGCCGCCCAATGTCGCCCATCGGCTGATGCAATCTAATTCTATTATGACACTTCGGTGCGGCGGCGAAAGCCAAGTCGGTGAAAGCTGAGGTGGCGGGCGGCGGCGCGATCGATCGCGGACCTCCGGAGTTAATCCGGTTTTCTTGCCCAGTCGGCGACAGGCAAAATCGGCGATTCGCCGCAAAACAGCGCGATTTTCGCGCCCTGGCGCACAAACGTGTACTATCGCCCTCGAAAGACAAGCTAGGACTACGATTGCTTCGCTGGGGAGTCAATTCGCCTTCATCGCCAGCATCCGCTCCAGCGCCGCCGTCGCCCAGTGGGCCGTATCGGGTTCGACTTCGATGATGTTGACCGGCGTGAGCGCCGCAAGATTCTCCAGGCTCCAACACAAATGCGCCAGATCGATCCGGTACATCGTCGCGCACATGCAGACGACCGGCGAAAGGAAGTGGATTTCCTGCTGGGGGTGTTCTTGCTTGAGGCGATTGACCAGGTGCAGTTCCGTGCCGATGGCCCACTTCGATCCCGGCGGGGCTTCTTCGACGATGCGGATGATCTTGCCCGTCGAACCGGAGAGGTCGGCGGCGTCGAAAACCTCCATCGGGCATTCGGGGTGAACGAGAATCTTGATGCCGGGGTGTTTTTCGCGGAACAGGTCGACGTGCCCGCGCGTGAACATCTGATGGACGCTGCAATGGCCCTGCCACAGCAGGACGCGGCTGTCGCGAAGTTGCTGCTCCGTGTTGCCGCCAAGCTGGTCGGCATAGGGGTTCCAGACGGGCATCGCTTCGAGTGGCACGCCCATCGCGCGGGCCGTGTTGCGGCCGAGGTGCTGATCGGGAAAGAACAGCACGCGCTTGGTGCGGGCGAAGGCCCAATCGAGCACCGCCTTGGCGTTGCTGCTCGTGCAGACGATGCCGTCGTGGCGGCCGCAGAATGCCTTGAGGCTGGCGGCGGAGTTGATGTACGTGACCGGCGTGATGTCGGACGTGTCGATCACTTCGCCGAGTTCGTCCCAGCACGACTCGACCTGCTCGATCGCCGCCATGTCGGCCATCGAACAGCCGGCGGCCATGTCGGGCAGGATGACGGGAATCCGCTCGCCGCCGCGGGCCGCGACCTTTTCCGGCCGGTTGGCGAGAATGTCGGCCGTTTCGGCCATGAAGTGAACGCCGCAAAAAGCGATCGCGCGGCATTCGTCGCTCGCCGCGGCCATCTGACTGAGTTGCAGACTATCGCCCCGCAGGTCGGAGTGGGCGATCACTTCGTCCTGCTGATAATGGTGGCCGAGGATCATCAGTCGGCGGCCGAACTCGCGGCGCACGGCTTCGATCCGCTCGGCGAGCGTCTCGTTCGAGAGCGGCTTGTAGTCGGCCAGAGGATAAGTCGGCGATGGTGCGGCAGCGACGGGCATGGTGCGATTCGTTCCTGCGGTTCGAGCCAGGTGGGAGAATTTATACGAGCGAATCCCCCCACATGTAATCATACCGCCGGCTGCGGCACGGAGTAGCGCCGAATCGACCGTACCAATATGCCGAAGCATCAGCGCACGGAGATTACCGCCCGTCAGGGTCGATGTCCGCGTCGATCGGCGGCCTTGTTGGCGTCCTTCTTGCCGGCCTCGTCGGCAGCGTCGGTTACAAACCGAATGGACGAGGCGATTCGCAAAGTGCCCACGATATAGACGGCGCGGCGATAAAAACCACTCGGCAAAAATCGCGCCCCGGCCGCTCGCTCAAAGCTGATAACCTCGCGGCCGGGGCGAGGCCACGTAAGGCATAATCCACCCTAGCCGAAAACACGCCGCGACCGCAACGAATTGGCGCGCTGCTGAAAGAATGTCGGCAAAGATTGGTGAAAAAAAAATGCCCCGGGCTGCTTCATCGCACGAGGCAATGAAGGAGGCGGGGCGGCCACTCAAGCGGCGGCTAGCAACACTATCGTCCGCGCGGCGAGCAAATCTTGAATCCCATCGCCGCGCCGCCGAGCGCGCGAAGCGCCGCCATCGCTTGCCCAATCGAAACTCCACCTTGCCGTAACATTTCGCGGCGATTTGCGCTGCTAAAACAAGCACGTCGGTCGCCGGCCGATGTGACGCAAACGTCAAACTTCACCAACTCGAAGCTCGCCGGCACCGCGTTCTCAATCCAACTTATCGACATATAACGGA
Source organism: Pirellulales bacterium (assembly GCA_040901705.1). Lineage (GTDB taxonomy): Bacteria > Planctomycetota > Planctomycetia > Pirellulales > PLA5 > PLA5. The sequence goes on from JBBDYI010000048.1 coordinate 25,839, forward strand.
GTCCCGCCATGTCCGGCTTCGCCAAAGCCATGACCGTGTTCGCCTCGCCGGGCGCCCCGGCGCAGCGGCAATTGATGCAAAACCTCCTCGCCGATTTGCTCGACCGCGATGGCTGCGTTCGCTTCAAGTCGATCGTCGCCTGCCACGATCACCTCGTCCGCCGGCACGGATTCAACCTCGTGCGCAACGTCACTTGGGGCGTCCGCCCCGGCGGCCGGCACTTGTTCTATACCTGCGGCCACGTGCTCGTCCGCATCAAAACCTCAGGCACGCCGATGCGTCCGACGCCACACATGACGATCAGCGTTTCCGACGGCCTGGAATGGCCCGACGAAGTCGCCAAGCTGTCGCGCCACGGCGATTTGATTCCGAAGATGGGCGGCGTCACCCGCGCCGACTTCCGGTCGCTCACCCGACTCGGCCCGGACATGGCCCAACTCTCCGCGATCGACGACCGCTGGGCCGATGCCTGCCATTTCAATTTCACCCGTGGCTTCGACGGCAGCGGCGCGACGGGGCTATCGCCGAGATAGCGAGACGTTTTTTTTGCGGTTGCGTTACGGTTGCGAAGGCAACTCTTACGGCTTTGTCGACGAAGCCGCGGTCGTTGCGTGCGATTCGCGATGCGACGCCGATGCATACATCGCTGCGATCGTATCGGCGTATTTCTCCTCGATCACGCCGCGACGAAGCTTGAGCGTCGGCGTCAGTTCGCCGCCTTCAATGGAAAACGGCGAATCGAGTACGGCGAATCGCCGCACCTGTTCGTGGTGCGAAACGCCCGCCAACCGCCGCGCGACGCGGTCAGCCAGCTCGGTTAGTAGGTCGCCCCCGGTCGCGTTATTCTTTTCGCCAGGCGCCGCCGATTCGTTTTGGTTGACGACCAACAGCGCCACCAGATAACTCCGCCCGTCGCCGACGACGACGGCCTGGTCGATTAGCGGATCTTCGGTGAGTAGTGCCTCGAGTTGCACCGGCGCGATATTCTTGCCCGACGCCAGCACGATGATCTCTTTCTTGCGTCCGGTAATCGTCAGGTAACCATCGGCATCGATCTTGCCCAAGTCGCCGGTGTAGAACCAACCGTCTTTGAGCACGTCAGCCGTCGCGGCAGGGCGATTCCAGTAGCCGCGCATCACGTGTGGCCCGCGGGTGAGGATTTCACCGTCGTCGGCAATGCGAATTTCGACGTCGGCGATGGTGCGGCCGACCGCGCCCAGTTTGTGGGCCGTCGGCGTCGACAGCGTGATGACCGGCGACGTCTCGGTCAGGCCATAACCTTGCATCAGCGGCAATCCAGCGGCGAAGAACGCCTCGGCCACGTGATTCGGCAATGCCGCGCCGCCGCTGTTGCACAATCTAACCCGTCCGCCAAGCAACTCGCCCAGCGGCCGGCCAAGCTCTTGCGAAGCTCGCAGCACTTTTTCATAGAAGTATGGCACGGCGTTGATGCCGGTCGGTCGCAATGCGAGGCAATCGGCCACGGACGTCTCGCGGCTGCGCGCGAGCGCGAATTGATAGCCGCACCCGATCCAGCAATACAAGTCGCACGTCCGCGCGTAGATGTGGCTCAGCGGCAACAGCCCCACGCGCAGGTCGTCGGAAGCAAAGTCGAACATCGCCAGCGATGCCAGAGCGTTCGTCGTCAGATTCCGCTGGGTGAGCATCACGCCTCTCGGTTCGCCGGTCGTGCCCGACGTGTAGATGAGCGTGGCCAAATCGTCGGGACCGATGGTCGACAGCGCGTGGCGATGGACGTCGGCGGCTTCTGCGTCGGAGACGTCGCCGACCAACTCAGACAACAAATGGATCGTGCGATCGTGGATCGCATCGCAGGCCGGTTCGTATGATCTTACCTCGATCGCGTTGCACAACGCCGCGGCGCAAGAAAGCTTCTCCGCCTGAGCCGCCGTCGAAACCAGCAGTATTCGAGCGCCGCAATCTCGTACCTGTTCGACCACTTGCGGACCGGCGAGCGTCGAGTGAATCGGCACGTGAACCGCGCCGGCGAACTGAATCGCCAGATCAGCGACGATCCACTCCGGGCGATTTTCGCTGAGCTGCACGACGCGTTCGCCGGGCGAAACTCCCAACTTCTTCAAAGCCGCGGCGGTGCGAAACACACGATCGCCCAATTCGGACCACGTGAGGGGGCGCCAGCCGTCGCCGTGTGGAAGGTAGAGCGCCGGCGCGTCGCCGCTGTCGGCCAACCGACGCGAGAACAGTTCCAACAACGTCTCGCCGTCGACTCGGGCCATCGGATTAGCAACCTCGCATCGCGGGAATGCCGCCACCTGCGCGTGACGACAGTCTGGCGGTCGCCGCAGCTAAGCGAATCCACAACACTCCCCAACGCCGCCATACGTTGGGGTTGAAGCCGATTCTGGACCGCCGCAACTGTGACGTCAACCATCAACGGATGTGCCAGAATGACGCTTGTTCATACAAGCATCAATATCCGGCCTGGGCAATCGTCGTCGGATTACAGCCGACGCCGATGAGGAATTCGCGGAATTCCACGCTGATGTGCTCGTCGCACCGATGTACAAGGTATTCGATGTCTTGAATGACCTTCAGCACCGTCCCACCTTTGTCGAGCGGTTGTGGAGAAACTCTCGGCCGGTCGCAGTTGTGTATGCAGTCGTGCCGTCGTTGGAATATCTTCTTGAATCGCTCCTCGAGTTGGCCCTTGGCGTTTTTTCTGGCGTTACGTTTGTCCTTCTCGTTCTTTGCCAAGTAATCGGCCGATGTCATGCCGAATAGCCGAACCTTCGCGTCCGGTCGAGACATCCAGGCGTCGAAGAGGTCGCCAAAGAATCGATGGCCCTCCCTGAAAAACTTTTTGAATAACGTTTGGATGGCTGCGAGGCTGATCACGCTCTCGTAAGCCATCATCTTTCGCGCCGCCATTCGCCATCGCCAGTTTGGGTTTTCGTATTCTTCGAGAATCGCTCGGATCGGGACTTTGATGTCGTATACCCAGTCCGGTAGCACGACATTCGTTTGCCGGCTTTTAGAAATCGCCGTGGCAGCAATCAAGTCGGTGTAGGCATCGCAAAAGTACGCATCCAGCGCCCCGACCGCGAACATCCAGGCGCTGCGCAACAAATCGGAGCGGAGCGTGCGTTCTTCGTCTGTGCGCGGTAGCGGATCGGCGTGCGTGACGATCGCCCGAGCCCTGGAAATGTCGTCGCGGAAATGTTGCAGTGCGGTACGAGGCACGAACAGCTCCAAAGGATGCGGCAAACCGACATCCGCCGTTAATCTGCGTAGCCTACCGTTGCCTCATTGTAGCGAATCGTATTCTCTTCCTCGTCGTACCAAACGTCGCGGTCTTCAGGGAATACGACATTCCAAAGATCGACGATTTCCTCAACCTCAAGCTCATGGCGAACGTGGAATGCCAACTCCCCCGGCACCAATTCGGCGGGGACAGGGCGCTCTGGGAAGAGTTCCGCATAGAATTCCGCGAGAGCGCTCGCCTTGGCCGTCTCTACCGCCGCGGCAAGTCGCTCGGCAGCTTGATCTTTTGAGAGTGCCGGCATCGCTATTCTCCTCCACGTTACTGCAAATATCCATCCTCATCTGGGATTCTATACCGCGTTTCCTACGATGCCAACCGAAATCTGAGGCCAATCGGCCGTTGCCGCATCGCGATACACTTGGGATAATCATGATCGCCGCTGGTATACGGGCATTGTAGACTTCCGGGAACGCGTTAGGCTCCGCAGGATAGCAGATTCTCCTCGGGTGAAATTGTCATGCGACGACGAGTGGTCATCACGGGCATCGGGTGCATTACGCCGCTGGGTGTCGAGGTCAAGAAAATGTGGTCTGCGCTTCGGGAAGGGCAATCCGGAGTCGGATATACGACCGTGTTCGATGCCTCGAATTTTCCGACCAAGATTTCGGCCGAGGTCCGCAATTGGGACATCACCGACGAGGGTGAGGACGCCACGGCGTGGAAATATCGCGGCCGGCACACCCGGTTCGCCGCCGGGTCGGCGCTGAAGGCGGTCCGCGATTCGGGCATTCTCGACAAGCCGATCGACCCGACTCGGTTGGGCGTTTATCTGGGCAGCGGCGAAGGGCAGCAGGATTTCGGCATCTTTACGCGGATGATGGTCAGCGCCCTGGACGGTGAGACCCTCGATCAGGCGAAGTTCAGCAAGGCCGGGCTGGAGCTGCTCAATCCGCTTAGCGAACTCGAACAAGAACCGAACATGCCGGCCGGACACGTGGCCGCGCTGTTCGACGCGCAGGGGCCGAACGCAAATTGCCTGACGGCGTGTGCGGCGAGCAGTCAGGCGATCGGCGAGGCGACCGAAATCATCCGCCGCGGCGACGCCGACGCGATGATCTCTGGCGGCACACACAGCATGATCCATCCGTTCGGCGTGACGGGCTTCAATCTGCTGACCGCGCTGAGCACGAAAAACGACGAGCCGGCGAAGGCTTCGCGACCATTCGACCGCAACCGCAGCGGGTTCGTGCTCGGCGAAGGCGGGTCGATGTTGATCTTGGAAGAATTGGAACACGCCAAGGCCCGCGGGGCGAAGATTTACGGCGAGATTCTCGGTTACGGCTGCACGGCCGATGCGTATCGGATCACCGATATCCATCCCGAAGGCCGCGGGGCGGTCGGCTGTATGACGGCGGCGCTGCGGGACGCGAACCTTAACGCCGATCAGATCCACTATATCAACGCCCACGGCACGAGCACGCAGGTGAACGATCGGGTCGAGACGCTGGCGATCAAGAAGACGCTCGGCGACGCGGCCTACAAGACGCCGGTGTCGAGCACCAAGAGCGAGATGGGGCACCTGATCGCCGCGGCGGGGGCGACGGAGTTGATCATTTGTTTGATGGCGATTCGCGACAACACGCTGCCGCCGACGATCAACTATGAAACGCCCGACCCGGAGTGCGATTTGGATTACATCCCCAACGAAGCGCGGACGGCGACGGTCGACATCGCGCTTTCTAACAGCTTTGGTTTCGGCGGGCAGAACGTGACGCTCGCCGTTGGAAGATTCAGGGGCTAGGGGCTGGGGGCTAGGGACTGGTGACGTCGGAGACATTTTCACTTTTGCGAGTATTGATTCCGATGAATTCGAAACGTTTGATCCTACCGCTTGCGGTTGTTTCGGTGCTGTTTGCCGCCGGAATCGCTTGGACCGAGTTGACGCATCGGCCGCGGACGCTCGACATCGCCGTCGAGGGCATGGCCTGCGAAAGTTGCGCGTCGACGGTTCGCGAGAGCCTCGAAAAACTGCCCGGCGTAAGCGACGTGGCGATTTCGGTCGAAAAAGGCGAAGCGCAGCTCACGCTCGACGGTTGGAGCGAAACGACGCCGGCAGAAGTCAACGCGGCGATCAAAGCGGCAGGCTATAAAGTTCGCGAGTAATCGGCCCCTTTGTCATTGCACGCCGAAAACCCGCTTCTGTCCACTGCCCACTATCCACTGTCCCCCGCTCCATGCCGACTACTTCAACATTCGCCGCACACCGCAACGAAATCGCCGGTGTCGCTGTGCCGGATTTGGCCCGCCGCTTCGGCACGCCCAGTTACGTCTACGACGCCGCCAAGATCGTCGAGCGGATAGGCGACCTCCAGCAGTTCGAGGTCGTCCGCTTCGCGCAAAAGGCCTGCTCGAACCTTGCGATTTTGGATTTGATTCGCCGGCACGGCGTGCTGGTCGACTCGGTCAGTGCGGGCGAAATCCGCCGGGCGATGGCCGCGGGGTATTTGCCGCATCCGGAGAAGCACGGCGACCCGCATCCGATCGTGTACACCGCCGACATCTTCGACCACGAGGCGCTGGCCCTGGTCGTCGAGCAGGACATTCACTGCAACTGCGGCTCGCCGGACATGATCGATCAGCTTGGCGAGGCCGCGCCGGGCCGCGAGATCACGCTGCGGATCAATCCCGGCTTCGGCCACGGCCACAGCCAAAAGACCAACACCGGCGGCGAGCAGTCGAAGCACGGCATCTGGCACGAGCAACTCGCCGACGCGCTGGGCCGGGCCGATCATCACGGTCTGTCGGTCACGGGTTTGCACTTGCACATTGGCTCGGGCACGGACCTGGAGCACCTTTCGCAAGTCTGCGGCGCGATGGAGCGGCTGGCTCGCGAGGTGGGCCGCTCGCTCACCACGATTAGCGCCGGCGGCGGCTTGCCCGTGCCGTATCGGGCGGAGCAAGGCTACGTCGACATCGACGTTTACTACAAGCTCTGGGATGAGAGCCGCAAGCGGCTCGAAGACGCCTTCGGCCACCCGCTCACGCTGGAACTGGAACCGGGCCGCTACCTCGTCGCCGAAAGCGGATACTTGATTACCGAAATCCGCGCGATCAAACAGATGGGCGCGAACACGTTTTACGTCGTCGACGCGGGGTTCAACAATCTCGCTCGCCCGATTCTTTACGGCGCGTATCATCCGATGTCGATCTGCGCGGCCGATGGCACGAGCGCGACGGATCGGCCGACGAGAGATGTGGTTGTCGGCGGGCCGCTGTGCGAGTCGGGCGATATCTTTACGCAAGAGGAAGGCGGCTTTGTCTCGACGCGAAAGCTGCCGGCGGCGAGCGTCGGCGATTTTCTCGTCATCGAAGTGGCTGGAGCCTACGGCGTGGTGATGGGGTCGAATTACAACTCGAAACCGCTGGCGGCGGAAGTGTTGATCGCCGATGGCGAGGCACAATTGATTCGTTCGCGGCAGACGTTCGAGGATCTGATTCGCGGCGAGCGTATTCCCGAGTCCGCCGGTGCGAGCTAGCGCCATTTCTATCCGTTGCTGACGCACCCTTGCTTGTGGCGACAAGCGTGCCAAAACGCCGCCCCACCTCGCGGCTGGTGGGCAGGATGGGGCTGCGAAACAGATTGGCGAATTGCCGCCGCGGGGCCACGACGGGCATCGTAACGTGAATGCCTCGTCGCGATTGGACCGTTGCGATTGAACCGCCGCGGTCGGACCGTCGGGCCGACTACATCATGGGGCTGAACAAATGGGCGGCCGCTTCGGTGACCTTCGTCCAGCGGGTGCGATTGGCCATTTCCTCGAGCGTGACTTCGCGACTGACGCGGAGATCGCGTTGGAAGACTTCCGCCATGCGAGCGGCGAGCGTGCGGCTTTGGATGAAGCAGGTGGCCTCGAAGTTGAGTTTGAAGCTGCGGAGGTCCATGTTCGCGCTGCCGACCACGCTGATGTCTTCGTCGAAAAGCAGCGACTTAACGTGCAGGATCGTCGGCTGATACTCGTACAGCCGCACGCCGGCTTGAAGCAGGTGGGAATAGTACGACCGCGCGGCGAGGCGAACCAGCGGCGCGTCGGTCTTGGCCGGCAGCAACACGCGGACGTCGACGCCGCGATAAACGGCCGTCCGCAGCGCCGTCACGATCGCCTGGTCGGGAATGAAGTACGGCGTGGTGATGTAAATCCGCTTTTGGGCGCGGGTGATGGAGATAAACAGGGCGTCGTGGAGGCTGTTGTTCGTCGTGTGCGGGCCACTGGCGACGACGGCGCACGTGGCGTCGGCAGCGCTGTCGGCAATGCGCTTGCGGCGAGTCTTGGCCGATCCGAGAGCGGAATCGGGAACGGAATCGGCAGTCGATTCGGCGTCTGGCTTGACTCTTGATTTCTCGATGTCGGTAGAGTTGGCGGACGTGGGGTCGTCACGCCATTTGCCGAAATAGCGCGCGTGCGTGATGTCTTCGCCGGACGCGAAAAACCAATCGTCGACGAACACCTCCTGCAACTGATCGACGGCCGGGCCGCGGATCGAGATCGCCACGTCGCGCCAGTCGCGACTGTATTCGTCGCCAATGTTCAAGCCGCCGACGAAGCCGACGCGGCCATCGACAACGACGATCTTGCGATGGTTGCGGAAGTTGAGCGCCGGGCTGCGCGTAAAATACTTCGGCGGCAAGAATACGCTGATCTTGCCGCCGGCGGCGCGAAGCGGGTCCATGAACGATCCACGCACGCGCGGGCTGCCAAAGGCGTCGCACAACACGCGGACGTCGACGCCCGAAGTTGCCCGCTCCACGAGCAGATCGCGGAAGCGAGCGCCCGTGGCGTCGTCGTTCCAGATGTAGAACAGCAGATGGACGTGGTCGCGAGCATCGCGGATGGCGGCTTCGATGGCGGGGTAAAACTCGGCCGCGTCGTTGAGCAATTCGACGCGGTTCGACGCGGTCGGCGGAAACACCCACGACGCCTCGTCCTTGGGCAATTTCAGCGGCAACACACCGGCGAGGCTGGCGTAGGGCACATCGTCGATGCCGTCGCGGACCTGGGCGAGCGAACGCCACACATGGGCCGAAGCCTTGCGCCGCCGCCGCCGCTTGCGGACCAGATGCTTGCGGCCGAACGCCCACCAGAAGAACAGCCCGACGGCCGGCATGGCGAACAGGGCGAGAATCCAGGTCAGCGCGGAATAGGGATTCCCCTCGCGCTCGACGAGCACCGAGGGAACGCTGATGAGCACGAAGGCGTACGAGACGATCAGCAGCAGATCCCACCAACTCGGCGACCAAGACAGCATTCGAAAGAAATCGGCCATGATGGGGCCAATTGTCCCGCGGGGCCGGGCGGATGCCTAGCGTGAGCGATCCGATTCACGTGGAGAAGTGCTCGCCGAAGTTTCTTGAATCTCGTGTACCGACGTTGCCAGCACGGCTTGTTCGAGCGTGCTCACCCGCGATTCGAGCGACGTGACGCGGGCTTGGGTTTCGGGGTTTTCGTGAACGTGGGTCGTCGAGCCGCCAAGGCTCAGGCAGCCGGTCGCGGGGGCGAGCGTCAGCGCGGCGAGGCACATTGCGAGGTAGAAGTCGACTCGAGTATTGATGCACAGTCGCATAGGGCGTTCTCGATGGCGCGACGGATCGCTGGCGTGTTTCGATGAACGGTGGGCCGGGTCTTGCACGCGGTGCAGTGCTGGATAGGGCGCGAATGGTCTCCGCCGAGTCAGGTCCGGTCAAGGGGAAAACCGGTCGGCAGCGGCCGACGCGGCAAACAACACAACCCAGGCAACCCAAGTCCCCAAACCGTAGGTCAGGTCAAGCGGCGAACAGTTCCACCATCGCCGGAACTCGAAACTCGCGCCGACCTGACGGCGTTTTCCGACGCGCGAATCTAGAGCGAAAAACTCATTCGCCCTGCGCCGCTTCGCTCCCAATTCCGCTTACGGTTTGCTCAGCCGAAAAAACCGCCGTGGGGTCGCCGCGCTCGGCGAGCGTTTTGGCCAGCGTGGCGATGCTTCGCTCGACGCGGCCGCTGAACAAGGTCTTGCCGCCCGACGTAAGGGTGACCGGCTCATCGAGATTGCACATCGCATCGCAAAGCCGCACGGCGATCTGCTGTATGCCGGTTGCCTCGACGTCGATCGACTGCCCATCGCGCGTCGCGCGAACTTCGGCTCGCGAACCGGCGTTGGCTGGGTCGACGGCAAGCCAGTAGAACCGCGTGCCGACCACGTCGTCTTGCTTCCAGACGATTTTCTCGGGCAGCGTATTGCGGCGGAACTCGGCCATCCACGGAATCGCTTCGGCGTCTTCGCGGTCCATCCAATGGCCCTTGCCGGCATGGAGTTTTGTCAGATGCATGTAGCCCTCCGCGTCGGCCGCGTGCAGTTCGTCCAGCTTCTTGCCCCATTCCGCCGCGATTTTGTTGCGATTGTACGCCGCGTCGTTGGCGCCGACGTGGATCGTAAACGGCAGGTTTCGCAAACCGAGCGGCGACGTTTCGTTCGGATGCCCCGCCATCATCGCCGCGGCCGCGAAGCGATCGGCCATCCGCGGCGCGAGTTGGAACACGCCATCGCCGCCGGCGGAATAGCCCATCAGGTAGACCCGCTCGGTATCGACGTCCTCGAACACGATCAGGTCTTCGATCAGCCGGTCGAACAGCGGGGCGATGTGGCCTTCGTGCCAAAGGTTCCAGGTGTCGGTCGGGGCGCGGGGAGCGCAGTAGACGCCTTCCTTGAGGTCATAGAGCCGTTTTTGGTTCTCCCATTGCGAATCGTTCACCTGCTTGGGCGCGCCGCCGCCGCCGTGCATCGAGATATACAAGCTGCGGCCCTTTTCCGGCTTGTCGCCGAAGACCTTGTAGAAGAACGGCATCTTCTTGTCGCCATGCACCAACTCGCGGGCTTCCATCTCGTTCGCACGCTCGGCGCGGATGCGCTCGGCGTGGTCTTTCCACAACAGCGACTGGGCGGCTTCGGCTTCCGCGCGCGACAACGGCTTGTTGGCGAAATCCTGCTCTGCTAGCTTCGGTCGCTCCTTGGCATCGGTATTCAAGTACGCTTCAAGCGCGGCAATCGTCGGCGTAGCCGGGTTTACTTCCGCCGAATCGTCCGGCGATTTTTTCTCTGCCGCCCGCTCGGTCAAATACCACGTTATCGGCCCGTCGCCTTGCTTGACTTCGATCGTCTCGACCCGCGACGTGCCGACGCCGCCGACTTCGACGTTGTATTTCGCCCCAACCTTTAGCACGACGGTCAGATGATCGTTGGCATCGAACCGTTCGTCATTCGTCGTCCCCTCGAACGCCGCCGCACCGGCAGCGTCGACGATTTTCAGATGCACAGCCTGCCGCTCTCCGCCCGGCCGGTTGAGTACGCGGAACATCACTTGCGCCGAACCTTCGGGAATCTTGACGCCGAGGTTGAGGTAGCGATCGGTGACGTTCACGGCATGCACGTAGTCGATGTCGCGATCCCACACCAGCGGAAATTTCTGCGGCGTGCGGCGATAGCTGACCGCGTAAATCGCATGTAGTGAATGATCGCGGTCGGCCTTGCTTGCCCGGCCGATGAACCAGGCCCGGTCGAGATCGTTGCCGGACGGTTCGGCCGCGCCGGTGAAGTGCCAGCCGTCGTCCCAGACTTCGACCCAGGAGTGGTTGCCGCTGTTGTCGGACCACAGCGGCGTGCCCGCGAAGCGGGCTGGAACGCCGACCGAGCGACAGGCGTCGATTAGCAGCACCGACAAGCCGGTGCAGGAAGCCAGCCCCGACTCGATCGACTCGTAGGGCGCCTGGTCGGCCCGGCGACGCTGCGTCGAGTAGCGGACCTTGAGCAGCGGGAATATCTTCTGATTGAGAATCGCCGCCGCGTCGCCGGGCGTCTTGGCGTCCTTGACCAGCGGACCAAATCGCTCGCGAAAATCCTTGCGCCAGTCGTCGCGGCGCTCGTTGATGTTCGCATACGGCAGCACGTCGTTGTAGAACACGTCGTCGGGCAGCCGATCCTTCCACGGTGCGGCGTCGCGTGTGGCGTAGGCCAAGCGGACGTTTTCGAGCAGGAACTCGGCCGATAGCTTCTTCAAATCGCGGTCCGGCATGTTCTCGACGAGGAATTTCATGCCACCATGCTGCTCGGACGGCGCGGCGTCGAGAGCCGTTTGGATTTGTGAGCGATTGTCGCCGGCCCGTGCCAAGGCCGCGTCGACCGTGGCCGCCTGAGCACTTTGTGTTGCGGCTTCGGGTTTGGGCTGCGCGGCATGGGGCATTGTGGTTGACGCAGCCACAATCAAAACAGCAAACATCCACCAACGGGCGATCAACTGCATCACCGACGCACCTTGAATATGAGGTCGAAGTCGAACGAAAACGCGATTCCCTGATTATAAGCCGCCACGCGCGACGCCGCAGCGGGGGTAGTCGGCTGACGCTTCATCGCGAGCGCAGCCAGGTGTCGCCGCACCGTGGTGTTGCCATGCTGTGGTGTTGCCATGCTGTGGCGACGCCGGGTACATTAGGCTGGCACGAGGAATTCTCTGGCCGTATCCGGCCACAGAGTACGTGCTGCCGCGCTGGCCTGGCCGCCGATTCAAAGGAGTCCGTACCGTGATTGTCGCCGCTTCGACGGAGTGTTTCCCCGACCTTTCTCTGCCGGCCGTACTGGAACGGCTGACCGACCTTGAGTATACGTGCGTGGAGATCGCCATCCACGAAAACGGATCCCACTTGCGGCCGTCGCAGGTGGTCGGCGAATTCGAGAAGGTGCTGGCCGCCTGTCGCGCGACTCGGTTGACGACGGTCGGCTTCAGCCTCGATTTCACCGCCACGGGCGAGGAGTATTACCAGCAGTTTCAGGCCTGCTGCCGGCTGGCCAAGGCGATGAAGGTGGTCACGCTCACGGTGCCGGCGGCCGAGCTTGGCACGCCGTTCAACGAAGAAATCGAACGACTGCGGCGGCTGTCGGCCATCGCCACGCTCGAAGGGGTGCTCGTGGGCCTCAAGACGCAAATCGACTGTCTGACCGAGAATCCCGATACGGCCGTGGTGCTGTGCGATCAGGTGAAGGGGCTAGGCCTGACGCTCGACCCCAGCCACTACGTCACCGGACCGCTACGGGGCGGCAAATACCGGCAGGTGATGAAGTACGTCGTGAACGTCCAATTGCGCGACTCGACCAAAGATCAGTTCCAGACCCGCGTCGGTCAGGGCGAGATCGAGTACGGCCGACTGATCACCGAACTGGCCAAAGAGAACTATCGCCGAGCTTTGGTCGTGAACATCACACCGATGGAAGACGTCGACCACGCCGGCGAAATGCGAAAGATGCGGCTGCTGTTGGAAAGCCTGCTGTGAAGCGGGTCGCGGGTGGGCGGCCGAGAGAGAATGGCGGCGCAGGCGGTCGAATGTAATTCAGCGGGCGTTGGTGCCGGCGACGAGCATCGTTGGCTTCATTGTTTGTCGGGCACCGCATCGGCGGCCGCGGTTTTGCCGTCCGGTGAGGTGGGTTGTTCCGGCTTGGCTTGGTCGGGCTTGCCTTGTTCCGGCTTTGGCGTCTGAAGCTCTTTCACCTTCGCTTCCAATTCGGCGATGCTTTGCCGCGATAGTCCGTCGTACATGCCGACGAATCTGCTTTCGCCGTCCATGAGCGCCAAATACGGAGCGTGTTCTTCGCGTGCGAGCGCGAAGCCGAAAATCGCCTTGCTTGCACGCTTGATATCGCGCATGTCGCCCGTGACGAAGTACCATCTGGCTGGGTCGGCCGTGAAATCGTCGGCATATTGTCGCAGTTTTTCCGGCGTGTCGTCGTCCGGGTCGCACGTAATGCTGACGAAACGAACGCCGGGCAGGTCGTTTTGCAGCCCGCGGATCTGGTACGACAGGAACGTGCATTCCTTCTTGCACTGTGTGTAGAAAACGTTCGCCACCCAGGGCTGGCCTTTGAGCTGCGACCAACGGAAATTCGCGCCGCTGCGCTCGATCAGCTTGACGTCGGCCAGCTCGGGCAGCGGTTGTGCGCCGGGCTTGAGTTCGACGACCTGCGGCGGTTCTTCCTCCGGCTTCGCTTCGGTGGCGAAATAGCCACTCTTGCGCAGCACCGTAAACGTGCCGTATGCACCGACGGCGACGAGCAGCACACCGACCCAAATCTTCACCAGCACGCTATTCATAGATAATCTCCCGTCGTTCGCCGCCCTGCCATGCGGCACGCAATCGCAAACATCGCCGCGGCGAACAGCGCCGTGACGCCGAGACTCGCAGCGAGCGACGGCAAGTCGGCCGGCAGCGCCGCCGCGTCGGCCACCAACACGCGCCGCAGCGCCGCTACGCCGTAGGTCAATGGATTGACGGTCATCAACAACGCCACGCCGCGTTCGACGAAGCCTTCGCCCGTCGGCGCAGGAAAAAACGACCCGGACAGCAACCACATCGGCATCAGCAGCACGCTCATCACGGCATGAAAGCCCTGCGTCGAGTCGAGCCGCCACGCCAGCACGAAGCCGAGCGAGGTGAGCGCCCAAGCGACGAGAAACATCACGCCGACGCTCGCCACGACGGCCGCCGGCGAGAGTTCTATCTGCAACGTTAGCGCGAGGGCGAGGAAAATCAAGCCTTGCACGAGCGCGATCAGCGTGCCGCCGAGGATTTTGCCGAGCACCATCGCCCAGCGGGGTAGCGGCGCGACGAGAACCGACTGCAAGAATCCTTCGCGGCGGTCTTCGATGATCGAAATCGTGGCGAAAATGGCCGTGAACAAAAGGATCAGCGCCAGCGTGCCGGGGAAGAAATACTCGCGGAAGGTCGGACCACCCGCCGCCGCGCCGGTGCCAGTATTCGCGCCGAGGCGAAACGTGCCACCCAGGCCTGCGCCGAAGAGCACCCAGAAGATAATCGGTTGGGCGATCGCGCCGAACACGCGCTGCCGCTGTCGAAAGAATCGCACGAGCTCGCGCTCGCACAGCGTCCACGCGGCGAGCATGGGACGGAAACTTGTCGCGATCGCAGGGTCAACTTGCATTTCGATTGAACTTCTTGATTGAAACACGAAGTCTTGATTGAAACACGGAGGCACGGAGACACGGAGAAAACAATTCCTGCGGGGGCACCGCTTGCTTTCTTCTCCGTGTCTCCGTGTTTCAAAGTTGGTTTTTGGATGTCGCCGCTTCGTCGTCGCCGAAGCGGCGTCCGCAGCGGTCGATGAATACGTCTTCGAGCGTTGGCTTGCCGACGCGAATTGCCGTCACGCGGCCGGGGAACGCCTCGACGAGCCGGGCGATCCACTGGTGGCCGTCGGCTTGTTCGAGCCGCACGTTGCCGTCGAGCACTTGGGCGGGCAGCGAGAATCGCTCGGCGATATCGGCCGCCAGCCGCGGCGCGTCGGCCGTTTCGATCGCGATCGAATCGCCGCCGACCGTGGCCTTGAGGTTGTTCGGCGTGTCGAGCGCCACGAGCCGGCCGCGGTCGAGAATCGCGATCCGATCGGCTTTGTCGGCCTCGTCCAACAGATGCGTGGTGAGCGCGACCGTGACGCCTTCGTCGCGGCGAATGTCCGTGAGATACCGCCACACGTCAGCCCGAGCCGCCGGGTCGAGGGCCGTCGACGGTTCGTCGAGCAGCAGCAGCCGCGGTCGGTGCAGCAGCGCTTTGGCTAATTCGACGCGGCGTTTCAGCCCGCCGGACAGCGTTTCCACCAGATCGCCGCCGCGATCGGCGACGCCCAGCCGCGCGAGCACTTCATCGACGCGGTCCGCAAGCAGGCGACCGCTTATGCCGTACAGGCGTCCCTGGTGCCGGAGGTTTTCGCGAACCGTCAGCTTACGGTCGAGACTGGCCGCCTGGAACGCGACGCCGATTTGCCGACGGATCGCCATCGCGTCGCTACGCAAGTCGTGGCCAAGCACGTCGACGCGGCCCGACTGGAGCGGTGCGAGCGTCGAGAGCAGCCGAAACAGCGTCGACTTCCCGCCGCCGTTGGGACCGACGAGCGCGAAGATCTCGCCCTCGGCAACGGATAGCGAAACGGCGTCCAGTGCGAGCCGGTCGCCGTAGCGGTGGCTCACGCCGTCGACGTGGATGGCGCCAACGGCCGCGGCGTCAATGGCGGTGGCCATGTTCGCCGGCGTTGTGGTCGCCATCGTGTTCGGCGTCGTCGTCTGCGTGGGGATTGCGGGCGGCATTTTGCATGCGTTCTTCCGAGTAGTGATGCGTCCTCATGCCGACGTCCGGCACCAGCATCAGCACCAAAAACGTCGCCATCATGGCCGTGGGAATCGTCAGCACGTATTTCCAACTCTTTTCGTATTTCACGTGCATGAAGAACATGATCACCAACATCGCCTTGGTGCATGAGACGGCCATCATGAACGTCCAGCCGACCCATTCCTGGTCGGGGTGGTGGAACGGCCATTTGTCGGAATAAGTGAAGAACGACGCGCCGGTGAGCACGCACAGCGCGACGAACACATAGACGTACAGCCCCAAGCTCGTGTGGTGCTCGTGATGGGCGTCGCCGTGAGCGGCGGAATGATGCGGGTCGGTCATGGAAATTCTTGGGAGTCGAGATTACTGGAACGGAGTTGGTATTCCGGAGCCAGGAGACGGCAGGCTTTTCCCCGCAACGCAGGCTACTCCTGTCTCCTGAATCCTATCTACCTCCGTTCAAAACAAATACAAAAGCGGAAACAAAAAGATCCACACCAGATCGACGAAGTGCCAGTACAGTCCGATGTTTTCCAGGATTCCGGCGTTCTTGGCCGTGAAGGTCATGGGGAGCATCAGGCCGAACGCGATCAGCCCGATGACGACGTGCAGCGCGTGGAATCCGGTCAGCAGGAAGTAGGTGCTGGCCCACATGTTGCCGCTGGGGATCATCAGCGGCAGCTTGAGCCAGTGGGCGTTCTCGTTTTCGTCGTTCATCAGGCCGGCTTCGAGCTGCGGCAGTAATTCGATCATTTCCGGAATCTCGCTGTCGATCTCCCGGCCGAGCGTGTCGTATTGCGGCTGTAACTTGCCTTTGACTTCGGCGTCTTCGGTGGCGGCGAGTTGCTTGCCGATCGCGTCGCGTTCGGCCCGCGCCGAGACCAGTTGCGCTTCGAGTCGAGTTTTTTCGTCGGCGAGCTTTACTTCTTCGACGTTGTGCTCGTCCGCGCCGTCCGCGTGGTGCGCTTGGATGTGAAACACGCCGTAGGCGAGGCTGTCGAGAGCGGCCTGGCGCTCGGCCGCCGTGTCGGCCATGACGGCCTTCTTTTCGAGCGGGCGGACGAACTGGTTGAGCAGCACGCTGCACATCGTCAACTGCTCGTCCTGCTCCTTCGATCGCTTCGGCAACTTTTCCAGGTCATCGCGAAGTGCGGTCAATCGCAATCGCACCGCGGCGGAGTATTTCAGGTCGGCCCGCTCGTAGAGCAGGCTCCGCGGAGACGCCGACGGGTAAATGCCGTGGGCGAACTTGGCGTTGTATTCATACCCCTTGACGCCGAGGAACACGCCGCCGAGCAAGAGCGTCAGCGCGAGCCAGATTTTGGCCAGCGCCGATTGGTTCGCCTTGGCCATCTCGAACGCCAGCACGATCGTGACGCTGGAACAAATCAGCACGAACGTGTTGAACGCGCCGATCGGCTCGCTCAGATGAACGTCGTGCGGCTTGGGCCACGTAAACGCGCCGAAGCGGATCACGATGTAAACGCCAAACAACGCGGCGAAGAACATGATCTCCGTCGACAGAAACAGCCACATGATCGTCTTGCCGCGCGACAGCGGCAAGCCGGGGTGGTATTCGAGCACGATGTGCGGTGCGTGTTCGGTTTCGGTGGTGGACATGGGCGGCAGCGAATGGGGGATGCAAGACAGTCGGCCGGCTTCTGGCCGAAAGTGTTTGGGAATGCGTTGGTTTCTATGCGTAATGCAAGGACAGAGTCCTAAAGGACAGGCCTCTAGCTGAGTTCTAAATGATCGGGACCAACAACAGCAACGCCAGCAGCGCCGGCAGGTAGACCAGCGAAGCGTGAAGCAGCCGGCGAGCGCTCTGGTCGTTGCGGTCGAGCAGGAACGCGGCGGAACACGCCAACTGCCCAACGCCGAGCAGCAGCGCTCCGGCGAAGTAAACCGGCTCGATCAAATGCCAGGCCGGAATCAAACTCACCGGCACGATCGCCAGCGCAGCGAGCACGGCTTGTGCGCCCGCCCGGCCGCCGGTTTCATCGACGACGGGAAGCATCTTCAAGCCGGCGGCGGCGTACTGACGGCGATAAATCCAGGCGATCGCCATGAAGTGGGGAAACTGCCACAGGAACACGACGACGAACAACGCGGCCGCTTCCAGATCGATTGGCTTGCCGAGGCACGTCCAGCCGATCAATACGGGCATCGCGCCGGCCACCGCGCCGACCAGCGTGTTGGCGACGCTGCGGCGTTTGAGCGGCGTGTAAACGCAGACGTATAGCGCCCACGTGATGAGCGAGACAACGGCGGTCGAGACATTCACCACGGCGACGAGCAACGCCAATCCGGCGGCCAGCGCGGCGACGCCGAACCAGGCGACTTCGCGCGGCGACAGGCGGGCCTGCGGCAAGGGCCGCCCGGCCGTGCGGGGCATCAGCGCGTCGGTGTGCCGTTCGAGCCATTGATTCCACGCACTGGCGCTGGCGGCGACGAGTCCGACTCCGACGAGCGTCGCGGCCAACACGCCGACCGTCGGCGGGCCGGCGAAAAAAGCCGCCACGGCAACGCACGCCAATTCGAGCACGGCGATCCGCGGTTTGGTCAGTTCCAAATAGTCGGCGGCCCGCGCCAGGCCGGTGGCACGCGCGGGGCTGTCGCAGAGAACGGTGGAGGTGCTCATCGAACCCCCTCCGTCAGGGCCGTCGCCGGAAAGATCAGACCGGCGAACAGTGCCGGTGCCGCAGCGCGACAGACTGTGGCCTTCGTCGCGATGTGCCGGAAGGACCACAGCACGACGAGCACGGTCGTGGCAACGATCAGCGAGCCAGTCGCCACGTGGGCCGTGGCGATTGTGGCCTGAATGAAGCTGCCTTCTTGAATTGTGTACCAGCCAGACACCGGTGTATCGACGAACCAGGCCGGCCAGCCGTATTTGACGACCCACGTCGCGGCGCCGAGTGCGATCTGCAAGAGAACGAGCAACGTAAGCGCCGCCGGAGCATGCGAACGGCTGCCGGTCGCGTGGGCTGCCTTTCGCGAACGCAGGGCGAGCATGGCCACGTGAACGACGAGCGCCGCGGCGACGATCAAGTGAAAGAACAGCACGGCGCGAAACGCCGCGCCCGACATGTTCGGCGTAATGTGGCGCAGGTGCGCGCCGATGACGAGTTGCAGGTACGCCAGCGCCACGGTGATGATCCCCACACGGCGCAGCTTCGCCGCGCCGTCGTAGACGACAGGACTCGCCTCGCGCCAGCGCCGCGAAGTCATCGCCGCCAATGCCACGGCGAGCGCGAAGAACGCCGGCCCGAAACAGCCGTGGATCTTGGCAAGTTGCACTTCGTCGAGATTGACGCGCAAGCCGCCGAGCAGCCCCTGAATGCATACTGCGACGAGCGCCACGAGCGAGAGCCGGCGGAACCACACGCGGCGATCGCCGCGCCACGCGGCAACGACCAAGGCGATCACCAACATGCCAACCACCGCGCCGAGCAAGCGGTGTCCGTGCTCGATGAACAAGTCCCACGGGCCGAAGAACCACGTTTCCCAGGGATAGAGAAACAGGTTGTAGCCATATGTCGTCGGCCAGTCGGGCACCGCCATGCCGGCGTCGTAGCTCGTCACCAATCCGCCGACGAAGATCAGCGGAAACGTCGCGCACGCCACGGCCACGGCCAGCCGGTGCGGCCAAGGGCTAGTTCGCGGCGTTGATGGGTGGGACGACGTCATTCGGGAAAAGGCTTAAGGCTCAAGTTTCAAGTATCAAATAAGGTTCAAGGTTTAAGGTGCAAGGACAGGGCACTTTTGCCATAAAATCGCCACGGATCGTCAATCGCGAATCGATCTAGTGTCCCGTTCCGCCGCCGCTTTCCTTGCCTTCGCTGTTTCCGTTCTTCGGCGGTTCCCACTGCGGGTAGTAGTCTTCGTCCGTTTCGGGCGAGCCGTATTCGTATGGGCCGCGATAGACGATCGGCTGAAAGTCGAAATTGCCGTGGCCCGGCGGGCTGGGGGCGCACCATTCGAGACCGTTGGCGTGCCACGGATTGCGGCCGGCTTTGGGGCCGTAGAACATGCTGTAGAAAAAGTTGATGGCGAAGATGATCTGCGTGGCGACCATGCCGATGGCGCACCAGGTCATGAACTGGTTCATCGGCTTCAAATGGGAAAATATCTCGTACTGATACGGATCGGCCAGACGGCGCGGAAAGCCGACCATGCCGAGCAAGTGCATCGGGTAGAACGTGCCGTTGAGGAACGTGAAGGTGAGCAGGAAGTGGACCTTGCCCCAGCCGTCGTTCATCATGCGGCCGAACATCTTGGGAAACCAGAAATAAATCGCGCCCATCACGGCCATCGCCGTGCCGCTGAACAGCACGTAATGGAAGTGGGCGACGATGAAGTAGGTGTCGTGGATGAAGATGTCGACCGGCGTGGCGGCCATGAAGATGCCGGACAGACCGCCGATGATGAACATCGACACGAACGCGACCGCGAACAGCATCGGCGTGGTGAACTGGATCTTGCCGCCCCAGATCGTGCCGAGCCAGTTGAAGACCTTCACCGCGCTGGGCAATGCGATCATCATCGTGGCGAGCATGAACGTCACACCGAGCACGGGATTCATGCCGGAGACGAACATGTGGTGGCCCCACACGATGAAGCCGAGACCCGCGATGCCCGAAATCGAATACACCATCGGTTTGTAGCCGAACAGCGGCTTGCGGGCGAAGCAGGCGATGATATCGCTGACCATACCCATCGCGGGGAGGATCATGATGTACACGGCCGGATGCGAATAGAACCAGAACAGGTGCTGCCAGAGCAGGGGTTGGCCGCCGCCGCTCATTGGCGCGGCGTTGTTGGCGGTCGCGCCCTCGGCGACGAAGAAACCGGTGTCCACCAGGCGGTCGAGCAATTGCATGAAGCCGGCGGCGGTCAGCACGGGTAACGCGAACGCTTGCAGGATGGCGGTGATGAACATCGCCCAAATCGTCATCGGCAGCCGGAACATCGTCATGCCGGGGGCGCGCATTTGGATGATCGTGGTCATGTAGTTGACGGAACCGAGCATCGACGAGATGCCGACCATCGTCACGCCGAGCAGCCACCACGTTTGCGCGGCACCGCTGCCAGCCGCTCCGGCTTCAATGACCGACAGCGGCGGATAACTGGTCCAGCCGGCGGCCGCGCCGTGGCCGGCGCTGACGAAGGTCATGCCGAAGCAAACGAACGCCGGCCACATGAACCAGTAGCTGAGCATGTTCAGCGTGGGAAACGCCATGTCGT
>JBBDYI010000049.1:0-7788 GCA_040901705.1 Pirellulales bacterium
GCGACTTGGCGAATTGGGAACGCAACGACGGGAAGGAATCCAAGGCCCCATTCACCGTATTTACCGCCGGAAAGGCCAATCGATACTGGCCTGAAGGCAACGATGCCCAGGATGGGTGCGTGCGAAACGTGGGAAGCCAAAAAGGCGACCAATTTGTGTGCGTCCCAATCGGCATCCGAATAGGCGGCCTTCGCCTCGAAGCAAGAGAGGCACTACGATTCACGGCGTATGATCCACTTACCGGCAAACCTGTAAAGGAGGTTGTGCTGCGCCGCGGAGAGCAAACAACGCTTCCCGGCACGCCAGGAGGATTGATTGTGTTGGGCCGCTTCCTGCCCGCAGGTGAAAAGGCCAGATGATCGCTTATACCAAGCTGATTGACTGTGTCTTCCCTTCCACCGTTACCGCCGCAGGCTGGGCCTTGAAACCGTCGGCCGAAAGAACGCCTCCTGCGAACAAGCCACCTTACTCTTCGGTGCTGATTGCGATGCATAACGCCATGTGTTCGCAGCGGCGGTGCAGTCCGCCCACTTGCGGGACCACGACTGTCTGCCTCTCGCCGGATTCGTGTGCTCGGCGGCTTTCCGCGCTCACCTAATCAAAACGCCCCACTGCATGTCATTCGCTGACCTCCAGTCGCTGGTTTGCCTTCACACCGCGGCGAACGATGCGACCCTTGCCGTGCGGCAGCGTGAGAACGAGGTCGCAAATTGCCGCCTCGCCGAGCCCGAGATGGGCGACCGCCGGCTGTCCCGAGC
This sequence comes from Pirellulales bacterium, assembly GCA_040901705.1. Taxonomy (GTDB): domain Bacteria; phylum Planctomycetota; class Planctomycetia; order Pirellulales; family PLA5; genus PLA5. The sequence continues at coordinate 759 of JBBDYI010000049.1, forward strand.
AGAACCCGTATCCCGTGGCGATTTCCTCGGATGCGATCAGCGCGTCCGGCTCGCCGGCACGATCGGCTGTGTAAGCGCGGACCACCGCGCCGATGCCCATGCCATTGACTCCCTTGGCTCCGACGACGGCGACGTCGAGATAACCGCCGGCTGGCGTTTCGTTTCTCAGCAGCATCGAGGGCAGCTTTGGAAACCAGCTTGGCAGAAAAAGGTCAAGCCGGCCGTCGTTGTCGAAGTCGCCCGACGGTCCCGGAGCAAAATACATCACCTTACCGTTGGCGACCAGTTTCTCGTAGAAGGCGCCCGACCGCGCATCGGGAATGTCGTCCTGGCCCGGAAAGTCTCGGCGGTGGACAAACGCCGTCTCCTGAAACTGCGGCAATTTCCCTTGCACCGCCCCGAGGTTCTTGTAGATGGCCGGATGGACCTCGCCGTCGCGCATGGTCACCACGGCGGTGTAAAGGTCGGGCCAGCCGTCGTTGTCGAAGTCGCGAATTTCGACGTGCGGAACCTTCATCGGGTAGTCGACGATGCCGACTTTGGCCGTGACGTCTTCGAATCGGACCTTCGTCGGCGTCGAACCGAGATTGCGGTACAGCCGAATGGCATTGGGCTGCGCATTCCAGGGCGCTTTATGATGCGAGCCGATGAGCATGTCGACGTGTCCGTCCCGGTCGAAGTCGCCGAACGCAACGCCGCAGGATGGGCTATCGTCTTCGCGCGTGAATGTGGCGTTTAAGTCGAGTTCAGCCGCCTCACGGAACTTGCCGTCGCCCATATTGACGAACAGCCGATTAGGTCCGCCGATCATCACGTCCGGCCAACCATTGCCCGTGACATCGGCCACAGCCAGCCCCAATCCGGTGGCGTCGCCGGGGATCGCATCGGAAACTTCGAACTTCATTGCACCGCAATTGCGGAAAAGAATTGTCTTTCCTTTGCCCACCGTGGACAGGACGAGCAGGTCGAGCAGGCCGTCGCCATCGAAATCGAGAACCGTGGCGCTGCGGGCAGTTTCCGGGGTGTGCAATGGTGCGCCGGCTTTCGACGTGACGTTCTCGAACTGACCGTCTCCGCGATTGCGGTACAGCAAATTGTCGCTACCCAGCCGTCCGTTGTTAGCGACGTACAGATCGAGCCGACCATCATTATCAAAGTCGGCGAACACGCTTCCCGAAGCACGCCCAAGCCAAGCCAACGCCTGCTGATTCGAGCGCTGGAACTTCCCCTTGCGATTCATCAGCAACTGATTGGCGACCGGCCCATCGGCGCCTCCAGCACGGTACTCGTCCGCCGGGCGATCGGCGAAGGTGCCGACGAACAAGTCAATCCACCCGTCGCCGTCCACATCCCCCCACGCCGCCGCGTGTCCCATCATTCCCCGCAACGGCTCGTGAAGTCCAGCTGCCGCGGCGACATCGCTAAAGACGAAAGGCGGATCGGCGGCTGCTGCGCGGCGCCACGGAACGTTGGCCGCAACGAGGGCGATGCACGTCGCGAGGAACATCCGATTCATGGCTGCCGCTCCGATGCTGGAATGTGGATCACCGTCAAAGCACACGTGTCGAACCCCACACGCCCGCGGCTGTCGGGGCCGCCGCGGTTGCCGTTCCAGGCGATGTAAAGCTTGTCGCCTGCTTCGCTGACCGCCGAAGCGTATGTCCCCAACGGTGTGTATCCATACTTTTGTTGATAGTACGGGTGAAGGAATGCGATGACTTTCTTCTTCTCGGTCTTTACGTCGAATTGCACCACGGCCGACCCGTCGTGTTGACTTCCTCCGTGAGCGCCGGGGATGTAATAGAGATATCTCCCGGTCGGTTCCGCATCAATCGAGGCGATGTAGGTCTCCGTCCCGACGCCGGGGTCGCCGAGTTCTTCGGTTTTTTCCGTTTTCGTATCGAATGCGTAAAGCGTCGCTCGTCCACCCTGACCGCTGGAGACGGTGTAGACGAGTCCTTGGGGCGTCTCCTCCGTGGCCGCCCGCAGACCGAGAGTGCTGTTGAGTTGAACGGGGGGACCGCCGCTGCCCGGATCGTATCGCATCAACTGACCGGTGAGGCCGTTTGCCCGCGTTGGCACGTAGTAAACCCTACCCGTCGACTTGGCGAAGATGATGCAACGCGAAGGGCCGTTCGGGCCGTCATAGAGCACCTTCTTGTTTTTCAGATCATAAGCGAAAAAACGTTCTGGCGCCGTGTAACTCTCCCCGCCGATCGTTCCGCCGTAAAAGATCAGCCGCTTGGGATCGAGGACGCTGGTGGGAATGCAGTTTTTGGCGACAGGTCCGCGTGCCACGACTTCCGATTTCCCTGTGCCTGGGTGTGTCCGGATGATGTAGTCGCCCTGGTAATGGTACGTGTCGTCTTGCGTCGCGCTCTTGCTGCCGCGATGCGTCGAGAAATAAAGCCATCCATCGCTGCCCATGTCCAGGCGGCTGTGAATCTTTCCCGGTGTGTACTGGCCTGTGGGCAGATCCAGCAGCTCTTTGAGATTCACAAGCGTGCGTAATGCTTTCGTCTTCGGGTCGTACTCGAAAACGAGTGCAGTGCCGGTGTGCCGAGAATCCTTGCTCGGCAGAGCGTAATGGTCTCCGATCGACGCGTAAAACTTCCCATTGGCGACAAGACAGTCGCCCCAGTTGGACCACGGATTCCCTGGATAGGTCTGGCCTGGGAAATACATGAAATCAACCGTCGGCGCCGATTGTGCTATTTCGACACCAGCTTGCAGCTTTGTCGTCGCCTTCAGGAACGCATCCGACGTATCCATCGCGAGCTTCGCGTCGCCAGGCAAGTCGGGCGGATACGACGGATCGGCGCCGTCAATCGACTCCGTGGACAAGACCGCAATCGCGAACGCGACGAGGAAAAAACAAGAACCCGAACCAAGTTGTTTCATGACACTCATTGCCAACACCGTTTGCAGCGTTAAGGCGTCGACGGGCGACGCCCGCGCATATCGTTTTCCACGGCTACAGATATAGTCGAGGCTCCAGGACAACGCAAATTGCCCTTCGGACTTGGCCGGCGCATGCGCGGCGAATGCCGTCCTCACTTCGATTGCAAGCCGGACGAAAGGTAACGGCCCCCGCGACTAGACTTTTCGTTGGATTCGGCTGAATCATGGGGCAATGTCCTTGACTCGCGGCAAGCCCGACGAGTTCTGGCACCGCGATGACGGCGTCATGCCGAACTCGGTGAGGGATCTGTGCATCCGACTGAACCGTGGTTCGCTACTGACAGCTGGGATTCTGATCGTTCGCACTGGTCGACTTCGGGTTGACCGTAGCGTCGGGCACCGCGAGAGAAAATTGTTTTCGAGGACGCGGATATGTGTAGAATCTGGTCCGACGTCAGCCCGCTGGCCGCGATTATGCCGCGGCCAATCCAGCCGGAGACACAACACGCCATGACCGCGGAGAATTCGATGATTGCGATAGTGAATCGGCGTGCTTGTTCGGCAGCCACGATCGTCAAAGCACGCTTGTGCGAAAGGCGATTGTCGCAGTTGGCACTTTCCGCTGTGGCAATGCTGGGTGCCGTACAGGTGGCGGTTGCCGATGGCGCTGACGCGGAGCTTGCCAAAGCGCTGTCGAATCTATCGCCAACCGTGGTTTCGAACGAGAAGCGCGCGTCCGCGGGCGGCGCTCTGCAACGCGATTTGCGGGCGCGGCTAAATGCCGCCAACGACGAGAGCCGCGCCGCTTGGCAGACGATTCATTCGCGGAAAGATTGGGACGAATTCCGCGCCGCCCGCGTGCGGAATCTGCGGCGAGGACTGGGACACTTGCCGAATGCTCCGAAAGGCGTGCGCACGTTGGTCACGGGCACGATCGAAGCAGATGGCTACGCGATCGAAACGCTTGTCTACGAGAGCCGGCCTGGCGGGTGGGTCACGGCCAATCTCTATCGGCCAGCGAAGCCCGCCGCCGCGTTGCCGGGCATTATTCTTTCTCACAGCCATCACGCGCCCAAGCACGAAGGCGAATTGCAAGACATGGGCGCGACGTGGGCTCGCGCCGGCTGTTACGTTCTCGTGCCCGATCACATCGGACACGGCGAACGCGCCCAACATGGTTTCCGGTCGGCAGCCGATTACCCGCGCGAGTTTCGCCTTAGCCGTCAGGACTACTATTTCCGCTACAACAGCAGCATCCAGCTAGATCTCGTCGGCGAGAGCTTGATGGGCTACATGGCGTGGGACTTGATGCGCGGGGTGGACGTGTTACTCGCTCAAAACGGGATCGACAAGGATCGAATCATACTGCTTGGTGGCGTCGCTGGCGGCGGCGATCCATGCGCCGTGGCGGCGGCGCTCGACGAACGCATCGCGTGCGCCGTGCCGTTCAATTTCGGCGGCCCGCAGCCGGAGACGCGCTATCCCTTGCCTGACGACGCGGATTCTTGGTTCAACTACGCAGGCGGAGGGAGTTGGGAATCGACCCGGAATCTGGCATTCTCCGCGCGGCCAGGCAAGATGTTTCTGCCGTGGGAGATCGTCGCCGCCATCGCGCCTCGACGGCTTGTGTACGGCCACGAGTTCGCTTGGGACCGCGAGCAAGACCCCGTGTGGCGGCGGCTTGAGCGCGTGTGGGAACTCCACGACGCGCGTTCGAATCTTGCGTTTACGCACGGCCGAGGCCAACTCACGGGGTCTGCACCCGAGGCAAGTCACTGCAACAATATCGGCGCGATTCACCGCGCAAGAATTCACGAATCATTTGCATCGTGGTTTGGCATTCGAGCGACCGAGTTTAGTCAGCGGCAGTCGGTCGGCGACCTCGCCGCGATGACACCTGCCGCGACAGAGCGATTGAAGCCGCGCATGCTGCACGAGTTACTCGCCGCGAGAGCGAACGAATCACTCGCGGCTGCGCGCCTGGATCGCGACGGAATGTCTGCGGCGGAGGCGCGACAGCGTCTGAGATCGCAAATCGCAGAGTTGCTCGGCGACTTTGCCGCAGCGCCCGTGCGTATTGTCGCCGCGGACAGCGAGTCACTCGACATCGCCGGTTCGACCATTTTCGTCGAGCGCGTGCGACTCAAGACCGAGCGCGACCTCATCATGCCGCTGATCGTGATACATCCGACGCTACGAGCCGGCGATCACAATGCCGCAGTCATTGGCCTATCTCAGTCCGGCAAGGCAGGGTTCTTCAAGCGTCGGGCGGCAGACGTGGCTCAACTCCTACGTGCCGGCTGCATCGTATGCTTGCCGGATGTCCGTGATACGGGCGAGACGGCCGCCGACGAGTCGCACGGTCAATTCAGCGCGTCGACCGAACGCGCCGCTTCCAGTTTGATGGTCGACGATCCGCTCGTCGCCCAACAACTGCGTGACGCACGTACCGTGCTGGCATACCTCCGCTCGCGCGACGATGTCGACCAGTCGCGCATCGCGGTGTGGGGCGCGTCATTCGCGCGGGCTAACGCCCCAGAAACAAACCTTCGCCTTCCGAGACGCGTCGAAGGTCGGCCCGTCGACGCGGAGCCTTTGGGTGGAATGCTCGCATTGCTCCTGGCGTTGTACGACGAGGACATTGCCGCCGTATGTGTCGATCGCGGCCTGGCGGAATTCAGCGGCGCACTTGATCTGCCGTTTGTCTATGTTACGCTCGAATCCGTCGTGCCCGGCTTGCTCGTCCATGCCGACCTCACCGACTTCACTACTGCGCTAGCGCCCCGACCATTGATGATGTGCCGCCTCATTGACGCCCAGAATCGTGCGCTGGAACTGCCGGCAATGTCGCGCATTTACGAAAAAACGATGAGCGCGTATGGCCGCGCAAGAGCCGGCGAGAAACTGGTAATCACTGCGGATGCCGCAGCCGCCACATGGCTCGTGGATCAGCTTAAATGAAATCGAATGGCTTCGCGTCATCGGCGACTAATACGTCGCGCCATGTGAGCGGCGCGGCCAAGCACGCCTTCCGCAACAGTTGGCGTATCCTCGGCCGCTCGGCCGCGACGTCGTCGCGTTTCGCGTCCAACGGGCGCATTGACCCGACGGGCCAACGGCGCGAACTGGCCGCCGCATTCGCCGATGTGCGCCGAATGCTCGCCGCGAGCTAAGCGAATTTCGCCGGGTTTCGACAAAAGAACTTGCGAGGTTCCTCCGCGAATCTTGCGTACAGCGCTTGCTGTTCTCCCGCCCGCATGGCTCTGTGTGTCGTATCGTGGCGCCGCTGATCCGCCGAGTTTTGGCGGGCGGCGCTGCGAAACGCCAAGACGGGAGAACGACCATGTCCGCGAAGAAGACCACGAAGACGACCGCTGCGAAAAAGCCCGCCCCCAAGAAGACGACGAAGGCGCCGGCCAGGACCAAGAAGCCGAAGGCCGCGGGAAAGATGAGCGCCCTCGACGCCGCTGCGAAGGTGCTCGCCGATGCCGGCGAACCGATGAATTGCAAGGCGTTGATCGAGGCAATGGCAATAAAGGACTACTGGACCAGCCCCGGAGGCGCGACCCCTTGGGCGACTCTTTATTCGGCCATCACAAGGGAGATCAACGAGAAGGGCAAGGACGCCCGGTTCGTGAAGGTCGAACGTGGCCAATTCGCCGCCAAGAAGTAACGGGAGGCGACGATGGATACGCGACCGCTTACTCATGAAGATTATGCCGACGAAGCCGAATCGGCCGAACGCGCCCAGGCGTGGCCGCAGGCGTCGGCGCTCTGGATTCGCGCTGCGGAGGTCAGTACCGACGTCGAGCATCGTAACCGTTACCTCGATGCCGCCGCCAAGTGCGACCGCGAAGACGAGGTCGACAAACTGCTCGCAGAGATCGCCAAACGCGAACTTCAGGTGCCGACGCTCGACGTGCGGAACTCAGACGGCCTGGACTTTCACGAGATTGCCGTCTGGTCCCTGCAACGCGCATTGCGGCTGGCCTACCGGGCCGGCCACGACGCCGCAAAGTAGTTCAACCAATCGTTCCTCCAACGCCCACGACGCCACCCGTCGGGGCGTTTTCGTCGGCAGGACGGAGATTGCCCAACCCCGGTGGTCAGCAGGAAGTGATGCGGCTCT
>JBBDYI010000050.1:0-3599 GCA_040901705.1 Pirellulales bacterium
CCCCCCCCCCCCCCCCCCCCCCCCCCCCCCCCCCCCCCCCCCCCCCCCCCGGGGACTTGCGCCTTCCAACTCCCCTGGCGGTTGCGAATGGATTGCGGCAATTATGACTTTTGACCGTCGGGGTTGGTAGTGCCGAATTCGCTGTGGTCGGCCGGCGAAGCGAGCTGCCCGGGACCGTATAAATGCGGCGTGGAGGTCGTTTTTTTTCGGCTGTGTAGCTAATGACGATTTTTCGCAACGTCGGCTGACTTCTGATCGTTCGCAGCACAACGCCGCGATTCGGCCGCCGCGGGCAGTAACCTAGAATTCTCTGTCCGCCGTGCGGTAACAACCGACCGAATTTTCGTCAAATGAGGATGCGACATGGGCAGCAGTATTCGCGTGTTGGTCGTCGACGATTCCGCGCTGATGCGCGAGATGGTCTGTGATTTTCTCGCCGACGCGCGGGGTATCGAGGTCGTGGGCACGGTCCCCAACGGCCGCAAAGCTCTGGAGATACTCGATAGCCTAAATCCCGACGTGATCACGCTCGACGTGCAAATGCCGGAAATGGATGGGCTGGCGACGCTCGACGAGATTCTCAAGCGACGTCCGTTGCCGGTGATCATGTTCAGTTCGCTCACCACACGCGGCGCGGACGTCACGCTCGACGCGCTCGATCGTGGCGCGCTCGACTACGTGGCCAAGCCGGAGGGCAGCAACCCTGCCGTTCACGCCGCGCTGCGCGAGGAATTGGTGCGCAAGGTTCGCACGATGGCCGGCACCGACGTGCGGCGGATGCTGCAAATTCGCCGCGAGCGGGCCGAACGCATGAAGCAGCGGCCGGCTCAACTGACCTCGCTGACGCCGCCCGTCGCGAAGCCCGTCACGCACGCGCCGCAGTACAACGACAAGTGCATCGCGCTGGGTATCTCGACCGGCGGACCACCCGCCTTGGCAAGCCTGTTTCAAACTTTGCGCGGACCGTTGCCGCCGATCGTGGTCGTGCAGCATATGCCGCCTGACTTTACGAAGGCGTTTGCCTGGCGGCTCAACTCGATTTCGTCGCTGACGGTCAAGGAAGCCGAGTCGGGCGACATTCTCCAGCCGAACTACGTCTACATCGCGCAAGGCGGCAAACATCTGCACCTTCGTAAGGAGGGCGGGTTAGTGAAGTGCCTGGTGCGCGACGGCGATCCGGTCAGCGGCCACAAGCCGTCGGTCGACGTGATGATGAAGTGCGCCGCCGAGATTTATGGCGGTCGCTGCATCGGCGTCGTCATGACGGGCATGGGCCGCGACGGCTCCGACGGTTGCGGCGCGATTCGCAATGCCGGCGGTTACGCATTGGGACAGGACGAAGCGTCGTCTGACGTCTACGGCATGAACAAGGTGGCGTTCGTGGAAGGGAACCTCGATCGCCAGTTCCACCTCGACGAGGCCGCCACGTTGATTTCGACGCAGGTGCGGCGGATGTGGGACCGCGCCGCCGTCGGTGTGTAGAACGAGTAGGGTGAAACGATAGGGTGGGTCGAACGAAGTGAGGCCCGACCACACCACCGCGGGTTCTCCGCTGGACCACGAATGCGCTGCCGATCAGACGCCGGAGAGCAACGCGACGATCAGGCCGATAAACGCCACGGCCCCCACGCCCACGAGAATCCAAATCCACACCGGGCCACGGTCGCTCCGCCGCTTGCGGCCGCGCTTCGCCGCGTTCGTTTTCTGGCTATCGGCCGGCTTCAGCTTCGTGGCGCTGCTCGACGAGCGTCGTGGCCCCATGTCGAAGACGAACTCGCTTAGCGAATCGGCCGGATTCTGATCGTCGAGCGGCTTGGCGACGAGCAGCTTCTTCGCGCCGGACTTGCCGCCGATCTTCGACGTGTCCGGATCGCGGTTCGACATCGTGTCGCCGGCGCCGATCGACGAACCACTGCGCGGGCCGATAGAGGAACCGCCGTCGCGCTGGCCCGGCAGCGGCGAAACGCGACGGGCCGCCGCGCCCGCAACGGCCTGGGCCGATCCAGCGGCCGCGCCGAGCTTGACCGAACTGCCGGGACTAGCCGCGCTCGACGACTTGCCGCGCTTGGCGAGGAAGTCGACGAGCATCAGCCGCACTTCGCGAGCGGTTTGCACGCGGCGATCCGGCGACTTGGTCATCAGCTTATTGCAGATGTCGACCAGTTCGCGCGGCGCGTCGCGGCGCTCTTTGTAGATGCTCGCCGGCGTGTCGCGCTGGTGCGCGAGCAGTCGCTGCGCCAACGTGCCGTCGGGAAACGGCGGATGGCCGGTGAGCAGGTAGTACATCGTGCAGCCGAGACTGTAGATATCCGCTCGGGCGTCGACGGTATGACTGTTGACCGCTTGTTCCGGAGCGAGGTAGTCCGCCGTGCCGAGCACGTTTTCATCGTGCGCAATCGTGAGCGACGGCTGCGCGTCGTCGCGGAATAGCGCCAGTCCGAGGTCGAGCATCTTGACCTGGCCCTTGAGGTCGACGAGCAAGTTGGCCGGCTTGATGTCGCGATGAATCAGACCGGCTTCGTGGGCGTGAGCCAGGGCGTTGGCCGCTTGGGCGATGTAGTCGGCGGCGGTCTCGTAGTCGAGTGGGCCGTCCTGCTTGACGGTCGTGTGCAGGTCGCGGCCCTCGACGTACTCCATGACGAAATAATGAATGTCGTCCTGGTTGTCGATATCGAACGCGGTGATGATGTTCGGATGGACCAGCGCGGCCGCGGCCTTGGCTTCGAGATAGAAGCGTTCCAGGTACGATGAATCCTCCACTCGGCTTTGCGGCAACACCTTGATGGCGCACTGCCGATGCAGCTTGGTGTTCTCCGCGAGGTAGACGCTGCTCATGCCGCCGGTGCCGACGTGGCCGAGCAACTTGTACTTGCCGAGGAAGAAACCTTTGTGGCGGCCTTCGAGCAGTTTGTCGGCCTGCCAACGCGTGATGAGTTTGCGTTCGACCAGGACGTCGGCGAGGCGTTCGGGTTCGTCGGGCAAGCTGCCCGACGCGCTGGCCAACTCGTCGAGCATCTGGTCGACGCGGGCGGCGTCCGCCAGATTGCTGCGGCGCAATAGTTCGACCAGTTTTTCGGTGTTGACCTTTGCCAACCCCTGGACGACCGTCGTTGATTCCATTTTGCAGCGCCGTTGCGGCGAACTTGCCCGTTCGCCGCGATTCCGCGCTGGCATTCCTATTCCGCCCAAGATATCACCGTCTGGGCGGGATGGTAAAGCACGTTCTTGCGAAAATTCGCGGATTCGCGTGGCAAAACGGAGCGATTACAACAATTCTATTCCGCCGCTCTCGGGCGGGTACGGCAAACTGCGGCCAGTGCCGCGAATTTCGGTTGATGGCCGCAATCGTCGGAACGGTCGTGCGAGGAACGAGTGTCCGGGCAGCGTGAATTCCGGAAATCGACTCCGGCGATGCGAATCTCCGTTACTCGCCCAGTGGATGCAGATTCCGTAGCTTGCCCGGCTGTCAGCGGCTGCGAAGAATTCGGGCGCGTCGCGAACATTTTTCGCCGCGGCGGTGTTGAACCAATTGGCGGTTCGTGCGTCTTAGCTCTTATCCCAGAACTGTAGGAGGCGAATCCTTTCGCCGAAAGAACCCC
>JBBDYI010000050.1:3609-12321 GCA_040901705.1 Pirellulales bacterium
CTAATGTTTCCGCCTCCTACAGAATTGGGTATCGGGACAGGCACTTAATCTGCATCGGCGAGCGGCGAAAGCGGACGAAAAATGCCGGCGGACGGAAAACGACCCCTACCTGGGAAGTTGGCAAGATCTGCGGTGTCGTAGCGAATACACGAAGGAAGACACGGGCCGAGGCAACATAACCTGTCGTGGCCGTAATGAAACGAAGATTTCATTTCTCTACGGCTCGACAAAGCTATCTTTGCGTGGCGGAAATGCGATTCATCTTGGTGTCGCTCGCCGGATCGGATAGAAACCGCGGACCCGCATTTCGCGCCGCTGGCGCGACACGTATGCAATCCAAAAACATTCTCGAATAAGAAAAACGATAAATGGTGAACAACATGATTTCGCAACAGATTCGTAACAACATCGTGCGGCGCGCCGGGACGGTGACGACCCGTCACGAGTTGGCCGATGCGATCTACGCCGAGTTGCTCGACGCCAACGTGAATCCACAGACGATTCCGCTGTCGGATCTCAAGAGCGTGCTGGTGGAAGCAATCCGGGTCGCTCCGCCGTCGGCGTTGCCCCACCCGGTGAGCGTTGCGGTGTAATGTGCGCGCAACGAGCGGGTGCGGCGTCGAACCGGTTTTGGATCGAGCTGCCGCGACGCCACAGCTTCCAGAGAAAACGTCGTCATCGATCGGAGCGAAACAAGAAAAATCGCCGCATGCGCAGCGAAGCGCATGCGGCGATTGATTTTTGCGCTAGGCGAAAGGACGTCGGTTAGTTGCAGCGGCGATTTCGTCGCCGCGCCACCGCAAACGACAGAACCAATGCGCCGAGTCCGGCCAGCGCGATCGTCGACGGCTCTGGCACCGCCGTGATGTCGCCGCGGATTTCTCCGCCGCCGAAGGAACTCGTGTGTACGTTGAAGTACGCCGTGCCGTTCGTCATGCCGGCCAGCAGCGCGTCGCGAGCTCCGGCGGCCGTACCGCCGCCGAAGCCGTTGAGAAACGCCGCGGTGTAGATGGACGAATCGAGCAGATCGAACGTGTTGCTGTAGCTGCCCGACGTCACACCCAGCGGAAATCCGGTCGGCACGAACCCGACCGCGACGCCGGCGCTGCGGCTCGGCGGGTCGCTAAAGCAGCAGTGGATGTGCGAATTCGTCGTGTTGCTGGTCAAGCCGGAAAACGACACGTCGACGGCCAGCATGTTCGTCAAAGGGTCAAATGTGGCGGTTCCAGTCCCGATACCGGCCGTGGCGACAACCGGCGATTCTTGCGTGCCGTCGAGCGCGCCGGTAAATACCTGCGCGTCGACCGCGGCGGCCAGGCCAAAAAACAGTCCCAGTGCGGCAATCATTCTCGACGTCATTTGATGGCTCCTCCCAAAGTGTGCGACTTGTCGGGCGAACGGATCCAGTAGCCTCGGTTCTCCGATCCGCGTTCGGAAGCTGGCCGCGATTGTACGATTTCCGCGACGGTGTGACTATGTATGATCCGTGTAATTACATAATGTTTTGTCGTGGCGGGGTTTTGAGGCACACGGGGCCGTTGCGTACCCCCTATTGGGCAGGTTCTTTGCGGAACGTCAGGGCGTCGATTACGCTGGTAGAGTTCGGTGCATGATGCAACGGCAGAACTGGCCGGACGGCATCCGCTTTGTCGACATTCGCTTTGTCGGCGGCGCCGCAGATTCGTGCGTGACAACACCCTTGACCCACCTTCCACTGGCCCTTGGGCAATCGACCTGGCCGCGGCTGCGGCTCGGTTTGCCGTCTGGGCTCCCGCCTTGGAGATGATCGACCGATGACTCGACGGATTTTGCCTTCGCTATGGGTGTGCTTTTGTCTGGGATGCGCGATGGCCGGCGGAATCGTCGCCACAGCGGCGGACGACGCCAAGAAAGCGACTTCCGACGCGCCGCAAATTGCCGCGGTGGTGGGGCGGATCGAAGAACTCGGCGGCGAGATCACCCGCGACGCCAGCGGCAAGATCACCGCAGTCGATTTGACCGAACGCCAGGCCAACAACGACGACGCGGCGCTCATCGCCAAGCTGCCCGACGTGGCGAAACTCGTGCTGTGGGGCGCGGATATCTCGGACGAAGGCGTCAAGCATCTCGCGGAGATGAAATCGCTCCGTGACCTGACGCTCGAAAACACGGAAATCACCGACGACGCGCTCGAATCGGTCAAGAAGATCGAGAATCTCACTTCGCTCAACCTCAGCCGCAGCACGTATCTGACCGACGACGCGTTGGCTCATTGCAAGGACATGCCGAAGCTGCAATACCTGAGTTTGCTGTACAACAATTTTTCCGACGCCGGAGTCGAGCACTTGAAGGGCATCACGAAGTTGCGGTTGCTTGACTTGCGCGGTTGCACGTTGGTCTCCGACACCGGCCTGGAGTATCTCAAGGGAATGGTCAACATGCGCAGCCTGAAGTTGCGCTGTCCCCCGGTGACGGACGCCGGGCTGGCGCATCTGACGACGATGAAGAATCTCGTCGCGCTGTCGATCGAGGACAATGCCGATGTCAGCGACGCCGGACTGGTCAATCTCAAGGCGTTCGACAAACTGCAGGAACTGGCGATCTTTCGCTGCTATGGCGTGACGGACGAGGGCCTCGCTCCGCTCGCCGGACTAGCGGACCTCAAGCGGTTATCGGTCCGCGACACGTCGATCGACGGCAGCGGCTTGAAGTACATTCGCGGACTAAAGAACTTGCAGCGACTCGAATTGAGCGAAACGCAAATCACCGACGACGCCCTGGCGAACCTCGCGGAGTTGAAGGAACTGGTGCTGCTCGATCTGTGGCACACGAAGGTCACGGACGCGGGCCTGGGGCACCTTTCCGCCCTTACCAAGCTGACGAACCTGGATCTCAAGGCAATTGCGATTACGGACAAGGGCTTGCCGGCGCTCAAGCCGCTGGTGAATCTACAGGTCCTCGATCTCGAAGAGGACGAAATCACCGACGCCGGGCTGGAGCATCTCAAAGGAATGTCAAAACTCAAGACGTTGAACCTGCGGCTGACGAAAGTCACGCCGGATGGCTTGAAGATGCTGCAAACGGCATTACCGAAGTGCAAGATTTCTGCGCCGTAAGCAAATCTGGCGGCAAACGGCGCTGCGTTCGTCGCTGCGATGGCCCAGGATTGAATGGTCAAGGGTTGGCGGACTCTCGCCGGGAGGACGGGGTCACCTGCTGTCTCGCAACGTATGGGCTGTTTGTGAGATTCGCGCGACGCGGCGCACACGATTCGCGGCGAGCGACGAATCGCCTAATACTTCGTCGACGGCGCGGTCGATTGTACGTGCGGCAGGACGACGGCGCGCCGATGCCAATCGCATAGCGGAAGCGGGCGGCGAATCGATTGGCGCATTGGTTTCTGAACCTCGCCCGACCACTTGAGCAACAACGGCGGATGCGATTGGCGCTGCGGCCGGATAATTGCGACCGAAGCCGCGCGCGACGATGGCCGCGTCGTGCCGGTCGACCGCGCCGTCGCCGTTGAGATCGCCGTCGCCGCGCGTCGCGCCAACGTTCAGCCCGATGTGCGTCTGCACGAGGACAACGTCGGCGAGATCGACGCGGTCGTCGAGGTTCGCGTCGCCGTGCAACACGTCGACGCTGCCCGGCGAGCCGTCGACCTCGCGTCCGGCTCGCCAAGAAGCGGCCAGATCCCACGATTCCACGGCCGCGAGCGGATTGACGATTAGCAGGGCCTTGCCGGGTCCGTCCGTTTCGGCGTACCAGGCGTCGTCGTAAGAGAATGACTGGATGACCTCGCCGAGAGGGCCGGAAAGCGCGAGCGTTTCGCCGCCGTTACTTAGATTGCCGGCGTACTGGCCGGCGATGTTCGCCGCTGCCGGGTAGCGCTCGGCGAAGGCCGTTGCGTTGGCCACGACGACGGTCCGCTCGCCGGCCGCGAGCGACATTGCCGGAAACGTGAATGCGACGCCGGCGGTGAACTGATAGCCGGCGAGGTTGACGGTTTCGTCGCTGGTGTTTTGCAGTTCGACGTACTCGTACTGATCGCGGTCGGTGAAGGTTTCGCCGGCGGCCGCTTCGCGCGGATGGTACATGATTTCGGTGACGCGAATCGGCGAGCCGACGGAGAACAACGCTTCGTCGAGCGGACTCCATTGGCCGGACAGCAGCGTGCGGGCCTTGACGAGCGTCGCGTCGGACAGTTCGACCGCGGCGGTGTACAGCACGGCGTTGGGATTGAGCGCGCCGCCCGTCAGTCGCGGGTCCGTGCCGTCGAGTGTGTAGTAGATTGCCCCGCTTGGCGCGGACATGGTGAGGTCGAAACCCACCGAAACTTCGCCGCCGTGTTGATTGAATGCCGGCGCTTCGAGCGTCGGAAACGCGCCGGCCGAGCGAAGTTGGCCGATGAGAATGCCGGTCCGTTGCGGGAAATACTGCGTCAGCAGCCGGTTCTGTTCGCCGATCCATTCCACGTCGCGGGTGTACGGCGGTTCGCGACGGGCGTCGCCCCAGCGGGCCGATTCGCCGACCACCGCGCGGTCGATCTCCGCGGCACGGACCATCCAACGCGCGGCCACTTGGGCGGGCGTGAGATTGCCGTCGTTGTACAGATGCTGGTAGGCCCGATCGGCGAAACGAATCTTATATTCCGGATTGGCCATCAGCCGGGTGTGAATCCGCGTGGGAGAACGATACGACGTATTGATGCCGGTCGCGTTGTAACCGACCTCTTGGAAATTCCATTCCACGTCCCACACGAACGACGTCCACTTGTAGCCCGGCGCGTTGCGGCGCGAGACGCGCATGTTGTTGCCATTGTTGCCCGGCCAGTCTTTGTTGCCGCCGTAGAAATTCACGAGCACGTAATCCATCAAGTTGTCGATGTCGATCCGCTCGGCGATCTGGGCGTAGCCGGCGGCGGTAGCGGCGGACGAATCGGCCAACGCGATCAGCGAGTCCCAATCGGCGATCGCCGCCGCGCCGCCGTCGATGGCCTCGATCGTGCCGGTGCGGGCGTTGAGCGCGAAATACTCCTCTTTTTCGCCGCCTTGATATTCCGACATGAAACCGGCGTCGGGCCGCTCGACCGGGTTGTACAGGCCCCAATACAAGCCGTTGATGTAGAGGTTCACATATGTGGCGTGGGTCGTCAGGTCGCCCATGTCGCGCATCGTGTCGCGTGCCCAACTGTCGTGGATGTACTGCGTGTATTGGATCGTGGTGCGGAAGTCGCCCCAACTGGCGTTGCCTTGTGCCCGCAGAATCAAGTCGTCGAATTTGTCGACCGGCGAATCGGCGAACAGCGGGTATTGGAGTTTGCTCGCGCCGTATTGGCTCTTGAAGCTGAGGTGGAAGGCGTGCTTGGGCGTCGACGTGTGCGGCCGGAAGCCGAAGCCGAACATGCTGACGCCGGCGTCGATCTGAAACGCCGACGTGCCGTCGGTGTTGATCAGTTCGATCGAGGCGCCGCGTTCCCAGGCGTCGCCGCGGGCTTCGGGGAACGTGTAAATGCCGCTGGCCGGGCCGAACAGATCGGCCGGGTCCATGACGATCGACATGGTGGGAATCGCCTGCAAGTCGCTCTTGATCGTGGCGGCATAGGCGGGATTGTTGACGACGTTGGGGTCCATCGCGTAGTCGGCCGGAAAACCGTTCCATGACGTCGGCTGCCCCGCGCCGGTTTGCGTCAGCACGTCGTCGAGGAAGATGTAGGTCTGCGTATCGACGTTCGACGGCTCGAAGCCCTGCTTGAACGCGGCGACGCGGAGCGTGGTGGTCGTCGAAATCGGCACGACGGCCGACGGCGGTGTGGCGGTGTCCGCCGGCGCGACGATCGTCCCATGCGAAAGCGTCGGCGGGCTGCCGTCGGTCGTATAGACCAGCGTCGCGCCCGCGGTCGCCGTGGCCAGCGTCACGTCGAACGGATCGTCGTAGAATCCGCGGCCGTGGTACGTGAGCGGATCGCCGGAATACGTCGTGTCGGCGACGAAGCCGGCGAAACCGGGGCCGTTAAGCGTGCCGGGCGTTGGCATTGCCATGTAACCGATGCTGCTCGACAACACGTCGGTGGCGACCAGTTCGGCGGAGAGCAGGAAGTCGTCGTCACCTGCCGAGAAGTTCAAGCCGGCAATCGCCAGAACATTGTTGCCGTCGACGAGTAGCGAGCGAAACGCCGAGATGTCGATCGACTCGAACGCCACCGCCGCGTCGTCGGCACGTTCGGCCGTTGCGGTTGAGTCCCACGCGATCGCGGCCGGCGCGTTGCGGCTGGCGACGAGCGTACCATTGAGGTAGGCTGCGAAACCGTCGTCGTACCGCATGCGGATTGTCAGCACGTCGACCGCCGCCGCATCGGCCACGGTAAACGGCACGCGCACCAGCGCGGTGGCGGTGACGCCGCGCATCGCGTCGTACAGATCGGTCTCGATGAGCGGCTGATAGCGCGGCACCTCGACGCCGAACACTTGGACCTCGCCCAGCGACAGCACAGTCGGCTCGTCTGGGTTACCTTGCCCGCCCGTGCCGGAAAGATCGGGATCGGGCGTGCGGCGGATGCGGACGAACTGCCCGAACACAGGCCCGCCGGCCAGGGTTTCGAGATCGAGGTCGAAGTTGGCCGGGCCATTGAGCGTGCCGCCGCCGAGGATGTTTTCCGGATTCAACAGGCCCGACGACCAGGCGACGGTGAAAGCGTCGGATTCGAGCACGTCGACGGTGATGTCGCGGAGCCGCGACTGGCAGCAGCCGTCGCCACGATTGCGGACGACGATTCGAGAGATTTCGTGCGGCGCGGTGAGGTCGAGTTCCCACGTCGGGTCGGGATCGCCGGCGGCCGTGTGCGTGAAGTTGCCGAGATTGCCGTCGACGGCGAGTTCGGGTCCGTAGGCGGCGTTGGTTGTCGATTGTATGACCGGTTTTCCCGCAGCGACGTTCTCGGCCGTCGACGCCGGCGCTAGTCCGAACACTTGCACTTCGCCGAGCGACAGCACAGCGCCCTCGTCCGCGGTTCCCACACCACCGACGCCGGAGTTGTCAGGATCGGGAATTCGCGAGACGCGCACGATCCCGCCGCTCACGTGCGAGCCGGTCAGGGCCACGAGGTCGAGCGACAGAGTTGCCGGCCCGGCGGTCGTGTGATTGCCGAGAATGTTTTCCGGGTTGAGCAATTCCGACACGAACAGGTCGGTCGTATCGGCGGCGTCGCGGATCGTTACGCGAATGTCCCGCAGCCGTGATTGACAGCAACCGTCGCCGCGGTTGCGGATTACGATGTTGTCCAAGTCGAACGTTCCGCCGAGATTGACTTGCCAGGTCGGGTTCGGATCGGTCGACAGCGTGTGCGTAAAATTGCCGAGGTTGCCGTCGACGGCCAGGCTGGCCGCGAATGCGCCGTTGGTCGTCGACTGCGTGGCCGCGCCGGCCAGCGCTAGATTTGACATGGTTTCCGATGCCACGGCCAGCACTTGCACCTCGGCCAGCGACAGCACGGCGGCTTCGTCGGCGTTGCCCCCTCCGCCGGAACCGGAGAGATCGGGATCGGGCACACGGGTGATGCGAATGATGCCGCCGTCGACCGTGCCGCCGGTGAGGGCGACGAGGTCGAGCGTAATGCTGGTCGGGCCGACGTCGAGCAGGCCGCCGCCGAGTACGTTTTCCGGATTGAGCAGGTCGGAGACGAATCGGTCGGTCGTGTCGGCGGCGTCGCGGATCGTCACGCGGATATCGCGCAGCCGCGACAGGCAGCAACTCGTGCGATTGTTGATGACGATCTCGGCGACGTCGTAGCTGCCGTTGAGGATCAATTGCCACGTCGGATTGGAGTCGGCGCCGAGCGTGTGCGTGAAGTTGCCGTTGTTGCCGTCGATGGCGAGGTTGGCCGTGAATGCGGCGTTGGTGGTCGATTGCGTGGCCGTGCCGCCGGGGGCGACGTTGACCAAATCGAGTTGCGGCGGCAGCGGGGCGTCGAACCCGATCGCCGCCGGCCCGGTGAGCCAACCGCTCGCATCGAACGACGGAGCGAACCAGTCCGCCGGAAACTGGCCAGCCGACGCCGGCACGAGCACCGAGGCTGCGTTTGCCGCGGACAGCAGCGTCGTCGGCGCGGTCTCGTTGGCGATGCCGTAGGAAACGTCAGTGCGTTGTGCGGGGAAATTCTGTCCGGCCGTGGAAAACTCGCTGGCGATCGTCATGTCGGGCCGCACCAGCGCGAGGTATTCGCCGTCGGCGTTGAGCGAAAAGTTGGCGTGCAGGTTTCCCGCCGCGTCGGGCACGCCGTCGCCGGACGCGAAGACGACGAGAAACTCGCCGGCCGCGAGCGGCGTGGCGGGGAACGTCCACCGCGTTGGGTTCGCCGGATCGTCGGTCAAATGCCAGCCAGCCAGGTCGGCCGGCGCGTCGCCGACGTTGCGAATTTCGATCCAGTCGGGCGTCCGCGGCGGCGTGGAACCGTCCACGAGCGAGCCGCCGTTGCTGGCGACGAACTCGGTGATTACCGGATCGGCCGCCAGCATCATCCGCCCTTCGAGCCGCTCGGCAAGCAACGCCCGTCGCTGTCGGCGAGAATTGGATGTATGGCGTACGAACGGTTGAAACCTGCCAAGAATGATCATTGCGAACAATTCCTTAACCTATGCGGAACGCGGCGCGAGCCGAGTTGTCGTGAGTGGATTTCGGGAACGCGGCAGCACGGCCATGTGGACACGAAAAAAGGCCACCCGGCTTCGAGGTGAC
>JBBDYI010000050.1:12421-46113 GCA_040901705.1 Pirellulales bacterium
CTTTGAGAACGGTGACCTTTGAGAACGGTGACCTTTGAGAACGGTGACCTTTGAGAACGGTGACCTTTGAGGGCGGTCATCTTCCGCCGAAACAAGCACTAAGTCAAACGGATCGTCGCCGCCGCGCCGCTGCGAACAAGGCGATTGCGGCCATCCCGGCCAGGGCCACAGTCGAAGGTTCCGGCACCGGCGAGCCGAACACCTGCACTTCGCCCATCGACAGCACGATCGCGTCGTCAGCGTTGCCCGAGACGAACTGCGAAGGCGTGCGGCCGACGCGAACGAACTGGCCGCCCACGGCATTGCCGACCAGTTCGTGCAGGTCCAAGGCGAGCGTTTCCGGTCCCGTGGCGTAGTTGTTCGGATCGCCGCCGCCCAGTGCGTTGTCGGGATTCAGCAGCGGCGAAGAATACACGACGGTCGAACCGTCCGCGGCGAGAATGTCGACGGTGATGTCGCGCAAGCGGCCGTTGCAGCAGCCGTCGCGATTGTGGATCACGACCGAATCGACGTTGTACCGATCGCCGAGATCGACTTGCCAGAACGGCGACAGGTCGGCGCTCGACGTGTGCGTGAAGTCGCCCACGTTGTCGTTGTTGCCGTTGGCGGCGGCGTAGCCGATGTTCGAAGACTCCGTCACCGGCTGGTTGAGCGCGAGGTTGTTGGCCAGTCCCACGACTTCGCCGATCGACAGCACGGAACCTTCGTCGGCGTTGCCGACGCCACCCGTGCCGGAAAGGTCCGGGTCGGGCGTGCGCGTGATCTTGATCGTGCGGCCGAGGACGCCGAGCGCGGGAATATCCAATTGCGGCGGCCCGCCCGTTCCGCCGCCGCCGAGGACGTTCTCAGCGTTGAGCAGCGGAGACAGATAGACCGAGTTGCCGGCGAAGTCGAACACTTCCACCGTGATGTCGCGGAGCCGCGATTGGCAGCAACCGCCGCCGCGATTGTAGATCGTCAGGCTGTCGAGCGGGATGCTCGCGCCGAGGTCGATCTGCCACGTCGGATTCGGATCACCGGAAACCGTGTGCGTGAAATCGGTGGTCAGGCCGTTGGCGGCAAGACCGGCGACAAATCCGCCATTCGTCGTCGACTGCGTCGCCGCCGCCCCGTGGCCGATTACGGCGTTTACTTGAGCCGCGCGGACGGAGATGCAGGGCAACGAGAAGAATAGCATCGCCATCGCCCCTCGCAGCCAATTCGGGCGCACTTTCCGAGGCGATGGGGCAATTGAGAAGTCTTGCATTAGCGTTCTCCCGACAAATCCGCAACCAACACACACTCGATGCTAACTTTGGACGATAATCTCGCTGCCGGGCAATTTCAATCACTTGCCGCGAGATTTTCCGAAATCTTCGCTAATGAGGGGGTTTTGTCGGATTCGCGTGGGGCTTGTCGATCGCGGCCTCAACCACCAACCACGTGCGTCCGTGCGGCGGAATTTTAACGTGGACTACGGCGCGCTGTCGCGAATCGAGTTCGATGCGACGGGGCGGCCCTTGCTGCTCGCGGACCGAGGCGATCCCTTCGAGACCCGCGTAGTACAGCGGTAATACGACGTCGCGCTCGGCGGCTACGTCCAGCGGGTTGTGGATCATCGCCAGCGCCCGCATGGACAGCCGGGGATTGACCAGCACCATGTAGTCGACGTCACGGCCATCGGCGCGGCGGGCGTGGATGACGTCCGATTCGAGAATGTCCCGATACTTCTTGAACCAGTCGACCCAGCGTTTTACGAGCGCGCGGGTTTCGTCTGAGTCGTACAGGCGCGGTCCCCGCCAACAGGCCTGCACACCGGCGCCGAGCGTGTTGGCCAGATGGGCTTCGAAGTCTGGCAAATGTTCGCCCAGCGGTTCGAGCGTCGCCGCCGGTCCGCCGCCGTGGTATTCGGTCAACGGCACGAACATCCAGCCGGACGTCTGCGGCTTGGTCCACGTGCCGTCGAAGATGTGCTGCCGGGCGTGGATCAGTTGCTGCTCGCGCGGCAAGGACCAGTTGCTCTCGCGATAGCCCATGCCCGTCTTGCTGCCGCCGGCGAGGAAATAGAAGTCGGGCTGATTGACGTACACGCCGCGCTCCCGGCACCAGGAGTACAGATCGGCGCTCATCCGCCAGTTGACCCATTGCGAATCGTCCATGCCGCGGTGACCGGGGTGTTTGGTCGAAGCGCAGACGTCGCCGGGATAAGGTCCGTCGTGTTCGAGCAGGTCGAGTCCCGTTCCTGCGATGAACGCTTTGATCTTGCGATGATAGTTTTGCCCCCACTGGCTGCCGAAGCAGGGCGCCTGGCCGAATATCGCCCCGCCGGTCTTGCCGGTGGCGGGATTGATGACGTCGTTGTCGTCGTCGATGCGCCGGCTGCTGAACAGCGAGTAGCCGCCGACCTCGATGCCCTTGACATGAGCGTAGTCGACATCTTCGCGCACCTTGGCGATGTAGGCGGGATCCTCGTTTTCCATGTCCAGCCCGCTGCCGAACGTGTAGATGATCATTTCGAATCCCACCGCCGCACATTGATCGACCGCGGCGCGGAACACGCGCGAATCGGCCGAGCGGACGTGCATCATCAGCGGGTTCTCGGTGATCCACGGCGCAAGACCGCGCATCGCGCGGCGTAGAGTAAGCCCCTTTCGCTCGCGCTCGGTCGAATCGTGGATCACGAGGTAGCTGCGAAAGCTCGTCGTCGTGCCGCCGGGTTCGATCTCCAAACCGGGACCGACCGGCGGCCGCACGACGAGCAAGCACGGCGTCAGCTTGTTGTAATGAACCTGCGTTGGATAGGCCGGATCGGCCTCCCACACGGCAACGCGATTGCTCGTCGCGGCGTCCATGCCCTTGAACATGTAGTCGGACAACACGTCGACGTCGGGCACGCGCCAGACCGATTCCGGACGGTCGTCGACGGCCGACTCGCCTTCCACCGCGGCCAGCCGGTCGCTCTCGAACCGATCCAGACGAATCGGCCGGTCCTGCGCATTGGCGATGGAAATCCACTTACCGATCACCGGCAGTCCGTCGTACAGCTCGTAATGGACCGTTACGGTGATGCCGCGCGTTGATTCGTCAGGGCCGCGGAAAACGAGATCGACGGCGACTCCGGGCGGCGGCCAAGGCAGATTCGCAGCGTGACGTTTGCGTTTCCAGGCGAACGGCGCGATCGGTTTGCCGATTCTGTGGGACACCAATTGGAACGATTTGGGATCGGCCTTTAGTAGGCTCGTCCAGCCGGGCGATAGATATGCTCTATCGGGCTGACCGATGAGTCCGCCGACCGCGTATTGCTTTCCGCCGAGCGTGACGGTGGCTTCCGGCTCGACCGCGCGCAACATCGATGCGCCCGTCATCAGATTATCGAGCGCGATCGTGGCGGCGTTGGGCTTCAGTCGGATGACGCGGCGCACCAATCCGTTGGTGAGCACCAGTTCGTCGTCACTGGCGCTAACGATTGCTTTGGCCGCGGCGGCGTCGAGGAGCCAGTCGTGCGTCAAAAACCAGGTTGACCGACTTGATATGTCGGTAGCCTCGTCCGCCGCCGCAGAGGTTCCTGTGTCCGCTGCAACGAAACCGTCGCCGAAGAACGCAATGCTGGCCGCGAAAACGACCAGCGCAAGGAATCGGCAGCGGCATCGAACCGACGGATTGGCAGATGGATTATTCATGCCGCGATGATAGTTGCCCGCGCGGCTGCCGGACAGCGGCGTAATCGGTGTCGAACGAAAGTAGTGCGGCGGGCATGGCGACTCCAAAGCGGTTCGAAAACGCAGAGGCACGTTCGGAAAGTTCTGCCTTGAAATAGCGAACACAGTGGTTGCAGTTCCAGCTATTCGGCAGCGCTACGTGCAAACCCCGCCGGTGCCCGACTAATCGACGCTCTGAAAATATCGCTTCAAGCGTTCTTCGTATCCCCGCGGGGCGCGGCGGAGTGCGTCGGCGCGGATGGCGTCTTGTTGCCGTTTGGGCAGCTTGGCGAACCACGGCGGCTGCTGATATTCTCCTTCGCCGTGAGCGGCCGCGTCGCCGTTGGTGTCGGCGGTGCGACTGTCAGCACCTTGGGGACCGCCGAGTTGTTCAAGCGGGTTGTCGCCGGCGGATTGGTTTGGCGCGGGTGCGCCGCCGACCGATGAACCGCCACCCTTGCCGAGGGCGGATGCGGCGCCAGCGGCCGAGGGCTGGCCCTGACCTTCACCCATGCCCTGACCTTCGCCCATGCCTTGGCCCTGTCCCTGTCCTTGGCCGAGCGCAGCGGCTTGGACATTAGCAGCCGCGCCGGCAATCATTTCCGCCGTGACTTCTGGCGCGTTGGGGACGAAGCCTGTACCAAGTTGGCCGGCTGGGCTTTGCCCGCGTCCCTGGCCCTTTCCCTGGCCCTTTCCTTGTCCCTGGCCCTGGCCTTCGCCCATGCCTTGACCTTCGCCCATTTCTTGTCCCATCCCTTGTTCCGCGGCGGCGGAAGCGGTTTCACCTGGTTCGCCTTGGCCGGCGGCGTTCTCGCCAGCGCCCGCGTTCTCCTGACCGCTCGACGCCAACTCGCCGCCGGGCGTTGGCTGGGCCAATTGCGACGCCGTGTCGAGCGCTTCGCGGATCGGTGGGTTGACGACCTGCTCCTGTCCGGAGACTTCGACCGCGCCTTGTCCCAGCGTCCGCTGGGTCTCGGCGAATTGCTGTCGGGCTTGGGCCAAGCCTTGGGCCGCGGTGACTTGGGCCGCCGTTGGCGTCGGCGATGGCGAGTTTGCGGAGGACGCGGCCGACGGCGTAGGATTCCCCTCGCCCTGTGCAGCTTCGCCCGGCTCACTCGGCTGGGTCGGTGTTGCTGCTGCTGCCGCCGCTTCGCCGGCCTTGAGAAGCGCTGCGCCCAATTCGGCGATCGCATCGCGGGCCGCCTGTTGACGCAGGGCCGCATCGGCGATGGCCTGGGCGATCTGCTGGTCGCGACGAACCTGCTGCTGCCGCGCTGCGATGTCGGCGGCTGCGCGCTGCAAATCGGATTGAACCTGCGTCGCCGACTCGACGGCTTGCTTGGGCGATGCGGACGCCGCGGATCCTTGCTTTGCCGTTTGCTGAGCGTCGCGCAAGGCGGACGTCGCGCCGGGATCGACCGACGCCGCTTTCTCTGCGAGTTTGCCCGCCGCTTCGGCTTGCGCGGCCAGTTGTCCGGCTTCATGCTCGCCGAGACCTTGCCTGGCGGCTTCGATTTCGCGGGCGGCTTGGGCGAGTTGATTCGCCGAAGCCTGCTGGGCGTTTTCGGCGCTGTCGGCCTGTCCCTTGCCGAGCGCTTCGCCGGCCGCCTCGGACGATTTTTCGGCCCCGGCCAAGGATTCCGCCGCCTTTGGAGCGACGGCGGCGGCGTTGTCTTTTGCTTGGGCGGCAAGCTCGCCGACGTGCTCTTGCGCCGCGGCATCGGGCTTCGCGGTGGACTTGGCGGCCGCGGCCTGGGCGGCTTGCGCGTCGGCTTGTTTTTGGGCATCGGCGAGCGCCGATTGCGCCTTCGTCCGCTGGGCGTCGGCCGCTTTTGGATTTCCTTCGGCAACATGCTTCGCCGCCTCGCGAGCCGCTTGTTCGGCTGCGGCGAGAGAATCGGCTGCGGCTCCATTTGCTCCCTGCATGGCTTCGGCAATGGCGTCGGCGACCATTTGCTGCTCCGCCGCGGCTTCTTGCACGGCATGGGGTGTGTCG
Source organism: Pirellulales bacterium (assembly GCA_040901705.1). GTDB lineage: Bacteria > Planctomycetota > Planctomycetia > Pirellulales > PLA5 > PLA5. The sequence continues at coordinate 18,095 of JBBDYI010000050.1, forward strand.
CTCGGCGGCGCGGCATCTTCGGCGGCGGCGTCGGCGGCGCGTTGTTGGGCGGCGGCTTCGGCGACTTTGCCTGCCGTCTCAAATGCTTCTGCGGCGGCTTCGCGGCCGGCGGCGCGTTGCTGGGCGGCCTGGGCGGCGCGGACTTTGTTGGCCGCTTCGTCGAGTTTGGCCAACCGATCGGCCGCGGCGGTGGCGTCGGGATCGATGGCCGCTTCGACCGGCTGGCGGGCCGCGTCGAGATTGGCCAGTTGGCCTGCGGCTTCGGCGCCGAGTTCGTGCGCGGCGTCGCCGATTTCCTTGCGCAATCCCGCGGCCGCGTCGGCTAGCTTGTCGGCTGCTTCGTCGGCTTGCTTCGAGGTCTCGGCGGCGCTGGCCTTGGATGCCTCGCCGGATCGGCGTTTGGCTTCGTCCAGTTGCTTGCCGGCCGCTTGAATCGGTTTTTGGGCTTCGGCAAGTTGCTTGGCGACTTGCGGCGCGGTGTTCTTCACGCCCTCGGCGATACGGTCGGCGACTTTTTCGACCTGGCGTTGTTCCTCGGCGAGGCGCTGGGCGGCGGCCGCGTCTAGCCCATCTGCTTTCGCGGCCTGCTCGGCTTGCTCGGCCACTTCGCGCTCGGCCGCGGCGGCCCGTTCGAGCGCTTCCGCGGCGCGGGCCAATTCGCCGATCTCAACGCCCAGCGCTCGTCGCTTCGTCGCATCGAGGGCCGCCGCGACTTCGGCTTGGGCGAGTTCCAATGCTCGTGATGCGTTTTCCGCGGCGGCTTGGGCGGCGTCGGATTCAGTGGCATCGGCCGAATCGTCGCCGGAGTGCTTCGATACTTCGGCGGCCTGGCGCGCGGCGTCGGAGGCCTGATCGATGCGAGCCTTCGCGGCGGCGGGTAGCTCGCGATCATCGTCTACCTTTTCGAGCGCGTCGGCGACGCGGTTTTCTTGCAGCGCCGCATTTGCCGGTTCGGTGGCCGCGGATTTTTCGGCGGCGGCTTGCTGTGGGGCGATCTTCGCCAGGTCGTCGCGGGCCTTTTTCAGATCGCCGACCTGCGCGCGCAGCTCATCGGCCGTTTTGTCGGAATTGGAGAAGTCCGACACGTCCTTCAATCGTTCCTCGATGGCGGCAAGATTAGCCAGCACTTTGTCTTGCTGTGCAACCGCGGCGTCGCGCTGGTTCTCGAACACGTTCACCTCCGCCTTTGCAGAGGCCGCTTCGGCCCCGTCGACGAACGGCGTCGTATCGGGCGTTTCCTCGACGAGGTCGGCCAAATCGGACAGCGCTTCGCGAATCTTTGCTTGCCGCTCGGTCAAGTCCGCCGTGGCTTTGGCGTCGAGCGGGGAATTCTTCGTCTGTTCGCGGATTTCGTTTTGACGGGCGGTCAATTCGCGCACCAGGTCGAGCGCGGCCTGACGGTCGCTGTCGATTTGGTCGCGCGATCGCGCGAGTCGGGGCAATAGCCGTTCGAGCGCGTCGATCACCTGTTGCTGGCTGTGTCCGGCCGCGGCGTATCGCACGGCTTCGACAACCTGGGCGTGCTTGCCTTCGGCGTCGAGGGCGAGGATGGCGGTTTCGATTTCGCCGCGGACGTTGGCCTTGCGGAGATCTTCCAGGCCGCCGATCGCTTCGGCGCCAACCTCGCCGCCCCAACCGGCGACGTCTTCGAGCGCGAATTCGAGCGCCGCGTAGAGCGCGCGGACGTCGCGTTGATCCTGCCGCGCGGCGAGCACGAGCCGTTCGCGCTGGCCCTCCGTCTCTTTGAGCAGCGACGCCGTCGTGTCGCGAATGCTCGACTGCCGGGCGATCAACTGTTTCACTTGAGCTTCGAGCCGCGACATCCGCAGCCGGCGGAGCAGCTTTTGCCGTTCGGCCGCCAGCGCGACGACAATGTCGCGCGTTTTGCCGCGGACCTCGACGATAATGGCCGCCTGTTGGTCGGGCGGCGCGGATTGTGCTTTGACCAACAGCGAAATGACGTCTTGCATTTCCTGCTTGACGAGCATGTCGATCTCGTCGCGCATCAGTCGCACGTCGCGGCCGAGCTGCGAATTCTCCAAGCCGTTCTCGCGAAGCTGCCGCAGTTGCAGGTCGAGCATGTTCGCGACGAGACTCCGTGCGACTTCGGTGGCGCGTTTTTGCGCCAACTCGTGGCCGTGCAGGGTCTCGACTTCCACGGCCGCTGCTGCATTCGCCAGGGTTAGTCCGATCAACCAGGCCGCGCATGCCAATTTGGCGTTCATTCCGACGCTCCTATGCCGAGATGTTCCTGGATCAGCGATTGAATCTGCTGTTCGAGTACTGGATCGATTTCGGTCACCGCCGATTCGATGCCGGCGACGTCCGTGACGTTGAAGATCAGAGGATCGGCCGTCGCCGTTTTGCCGGCCACCGCGATCCCGTCCGCCGTTTTTCCACCTACCGCAGTGCCGCGATAGTCGGTGGCCTCGAAGATCAGTTCGAGCCGGTCGCCTTTTTTCAGACCGAGCGACGCCAGCGGCGCGACGAACTCGCGCGGCCGGCCATCGGCATCGCTCAGTGTCGGCGCGCCGGTGGCGACGACCAGCGGTTCGCGCGCGATCCGCTCCTCGCCGCCCGGACCTTCGCGGACGATGGTTGCTTTGGCCATGATGGTCGCCACCGCGTAATCGTCGGCCGCGCGGTATTCGATCATCGGTCGGCCGGTCGGCAACACGTGCCGCGTCTTCGCTTGGGCGGAAATTCGCGGCGGCCGATCGGCCTTGATTCGCAGCAGCCCCTCGACCGGCCGCTCGGGCGTGAGTCCGTCCGCGTCGATCGCCGTGATTTTGTACGCCAACTCCGCCGCCACGGCGTCGAGCGGCGTGCCCGCGGGATCGAGCCGCCAGCGGCGACCTTCTTCGTCGAGGCGAATCAGTGGGTAGCTCTTCTCATCGATCGAAACCGCAGCGGACGCCAGAGGTTTGTTGTGGCACGTAACTTCGACGACGACCTGCGAACCTTCGAGCACTTCCAGATTTCGCGAACCGGCCGGCGGAATGTCTCTCTGTCCCTGCTGCGCCGCCCGCGCATATTCGGGCGGCGTCACGACGAGTTGGGCGTCGATGACCGGCATCGGCACGAGTTCGATTCGCGCCGGGTCGGTCCAGGCGTCGCCGAGATAGATTTGGTACGTCGCGCCGTCGTTGAAGCGATCGACCCGGCCGAGGTACGCGGTCCAGTCGCGGGTCGCGAGTTCTGCGGCGCTCGCGACGGGCGGCAGGTTGACCGTCAGGCTGCGCTCGTTGGTAATCTTCAATTCCATGCGGCCGCCGCCGGGCAACTGGCCGGCGGCGAAGACCTGGATTTCCAGCGGCTGGCCTTGCGGACATGCGACGCTGACCGGCTCGCGGCCAATCGCCGGAGGGATTTCCTTGCCGTTGATGACGATTTTTTCGATCTGTGTCGCGGTGGGGTAGTGCATTCGTCCCAGCAGCAAGCGATTGGCGAATGCCAGCGCGTGGCCGGGAAAGAGTGCGATCGCCGCGACGGCGACCAGCGCTGTAACGAACAGGATGCCCGAACGGCGAGCTAGGACTTCCGTTCGCAGACCGGACGTAACGTCGACTTGTTTGCTTTGCTCGGCCACATCCTCGACGACGACTTGTTCTAGCGCCGCGGAGCCCCAACTAGCGGCGGCGGGCGTGTCGAATTGTAGGCCGGCCACGAGGTCGTGGCCCAGTGGTTGTTGGGCGACGCGGAGTTGGCCTTCGACGAGCAGCGCCACGTCGAGATCGGTTTCGCGCTCGGCGAGCCAGGGCCGGGCCCAACGTTGCCACGCCCAGACGGCGGCGGCCACGACCGCGAGCAACAGCGCGGCGCGAAACGTCGTGCCGCCCTCGACCAAAAAATCGATCAAAAACGCCGTGGCCAGAATCCACAAGAGCGCCGTGGCGACGCCGGACCATGCCGTCGCGGAGCGGATGCCTTGCCGTTTGCGCCGCAGGGCTTCGATCTCGTGTCGTAGTTGCGACAGCCGGTTCATGGGAGATTCACCATCTTTCGCCCCAGCCACTCGCCGAGCATCAGCATCACGACCAACGCGAAGCACGGCCACGTACTCCACAGTTTATGCACTTCCACGACCCGCTCGGCCTTCGATAGGCCCTCGACGTCGTCGACAAGGCTCGCGACGGTGGTTAAATCATAACTTCGCCCGGCGGTCCGCGTCGCTAGCGCTTCCTGAACGGCCACGTTTCGCACGGCGTTGCGCCGCTCGGGCGAACGGCTTGAGACCGTAAAGGAAAGCGGCGGCTTCCATTGGCCGGTGATCGGATCTTTGACCTGCACGCGGTATGTTCCTTCGGCGAATACGGGGAATTGGGTTTCGTAGCGGCCGGCGTGCAGCGAGGGCAGCGATAATTCCGCGGTGGTTTCGCCTGCCGTCGAGCGGCTGGGCCGCGTGATGCGATAGTCGAGCTTCGCGACGCGATCGGCGTCGAGCGGCTTGAAGTCTTCGTCGTAGGCCTCGACGGTGAGCGTTACCTTGTCGCCGGCTTGATACCGCAGGTCTTTGTTGTCGGCCCGCACGACGAATCGCTTGTCGCCGCCCAACTCGTGGCTGAAGCCGAGTTGGTGGATCAACTGTCCCCAAAACTGCTGATAATACTTCTCGCCGAACTTGCGACGCATCCGCCAGGTTTCGTTGAATCCGAGGTACACGACTTGTCCGCCGCGGCTGCCGTAGCTGCGCGTGGCGATCAGTGGCTGAAGCTGTTTGTCTCCTTCGGGGCAGGTGTCGGTCGGATGCGTCGCCAGCACCGAAGCGCCGCCGCGGACGGCGCGAACCGGCTGATACCACGGCAGGTATCCGAGATTGTCCCAGCCGGCGCTGTCCCAGTCGCCTTCGTTCGCGCCGCTGCCGTTCGCGATGGCCCCGCCATTCGACCCGCTGCCGCCACCCGTGAGCTTCATGAAATCTCTTTCGCGGCCCAGCGGCGTGATATCGATGCGGAATCGCTCCTCCTTGATTCGCGCGTTGGGATCAACCTCCACCGGCAGCATCGCACGGATCTTTCCGAGCGCTTCGTCGAAATCCGGATTCGAAGTGACCCGCGCGTATTGCCCCACGCCGAACCGCGGCCCGGCCATCACGACCAGCCCGCCGCCAAACTCGCCGACGAACTCTTCCAGGCGATCACAAAAGCCTTTGGTCAGCACTTCGGCCGGAATGTCGCCGAGGAAGATCACGTCGTTGGCGAAGAACTCGCTCCGCGTGGGCGGCGTGAGCGATGAGGCGAACAGTTCGTGGCTTTGTTTGACGCTCGGATGCGCGGAATGTAGATACGTGCGGAAGCCTTTCACGCCAACGAGCGGATCGCGGTGAAACACTTCCTTGATGAACCGCCACTCCCAGGTCGGCTCGTATTCGACGAACAGCAGCCGCACGTATTCGTCGAGCACCTTCAATTTTCGGGTCTCGCGATTGTTGTCGGTGGCGGTCTCTTCCTCGAGCGAATCGATCTCGGCCGTGACGTCGTACATACCCGGCTCGGTTGGCACGAAATCGAACGACTCGATCAGCGGGTCGACTTCGCCGAGCGTGACTTCGCGCGATCCGACTTCGATTGGCTCGGCGTCGCCTTGGCCTTCGTCGCCGGCCGCTAGTCGCTGGGCGATCAGGCGAACGGTCGCCGTGCGGCCGGCGAGACCTTCGTGTTCGACGGACACGGCAATCGACCGTTTGTCACCTTGCCGCATGACGGTGGTGGCGAGGAATACCTTGACCTTCGCGTCGCGCGCGTGTTCGGGGCCGATGCCGACGGCGTAAATCGGTACGCCCAATCGTTCGGCGGGCGTCGTCTCGCTGCCGGCCGGCTCGCCGCCAGAGTTCTTATCGAAGTCGCTGAAAATGACCACGCCCGACAGCCGGCTCGAGGCGTGTTTTCCGGCCAGCGAGGCCAGCGCCGACGAGAGGTTGGTGACTTGTCCGTCGGACGACAGCGCGTCGGCTAGTTTCTTCGCGTCGATCGCTTCGCCATCACCTTCGGCAGTTATTGCGTCGACCTCGTCGCGGCGGCTGAACTGGAAGCACTTGATGCGGAACTTCTCTTGTAGTTTCGCCAGCAACGGATCGTTCTCATTTCGCAACAACGCTTGGACGTATTCCAGCCGCGTCGGCCCGATGGGCTTCGCTGCGACTTCGCCGCCGTTGGCGTCGCCTGACGAACCTGTGGTCTTCGCCGTGGCATCGGAAGTTCGGCCGACGGCATCGTCCAACTTGCTGCGCTGTTGGTCGGACCAGCGGTCGACGATGCCCATGCTGTCGGTTCCGTCGAACACCAAATACAACAGCGGTTTGGGCCGATAGGTGTAGGCGATGCGAAACACGGGATCGCCGAGGATCACCACGAGCAGCGCAAGTAGGCCGCCGCGGCAACAGGCCAGCAACAAGCGGCCGCCGCGGCTGCCCCGTCGTTGACCGCGCAGGTAAAACGCCAGTGACGCTGCGATCGCGATTACCGCCAGCGCCGCGACGAAGCCCGCGTTCAGCCGCGCCCAAGGTTCGGCGAACGAGATGGCGTGCGAATCGATCGATTCGACGTTCTCGCGGAGGCGAAACAGTTTGGCGAACCAGGCGTTCATGAATCAATTACGACGACGACAATTGGTTGCGTGAAGGTTGTTCGTGCTACGAGTGAGCGGCATTCAGCCCCGGCCAGGCCAGCGCGGTCATTTCGACGATCAAGCACGCGGCGACGGTCGCCACGAGCCACCACCACAAGTTTTGTCCGCGGACGGCCGCCCCTTCGATGCTGACCAACTCGCCGGGCGCGATCCAGCGAAACTTTCCGGACGACGACGCGCCGTCGACCAGCTTCTGCCGATCGACCGCCGCAAGTTGCGACTCCTCGGCGGGACCATTGGCGGCGAGCAGCGTCGGCGGCGGCGTTCTTGGTGGCGGCGGCGGCGCGGGTTGTGAATCGGCATTCGACCGTCGGCTTGCTTCGCTCGCGGTTGCCCTTTTGCTGTTCGTTTCCGCGTCGGTATTTTGTTTTGCCAGGCGCTCGAGGCGATAAAACCCACGTTCGTACAGCCCGCCGATCGTGACGCCGTAGGTATCGGCGTCGAGCGCTTCGACGTCCTGCGCGACCACCGTTCCATCGGGGCGTGTCACCGCGAACGATTTCTCCACGTCGTCGGGGTCGACGGGAATCGACACGTCGCGGCCAGTCGAAACGTTGCGGACGGGTAGCGTGCGCTCGAGCCGCCGCCGCATCAAACGGTCGGCCAGAAACATCGTGTACGACGCCGGCCACGTATTCCAACCGCTGCGGACGCTGGTCGCTACGAATAACACGTCGCCGCGATCGATCCGCCGCTCGGCGAGAAACGGCAGGCCGTTGGTGAATCGAGCCAGCACGCGCGGCGCGGCGGCACGGGCCCGTGCTGCCGCGTCCTGATTCGATGGCAACGTCGCCGCCGCACGCTGCGACGGCCATGCCAGCCAGCGCGTTTGTAGCTCCTGGCGGCGAGATAGTTCTGCATCGCGCGCCGCCGCATCGGCAGCCGACAGGCCGCCGTCGGCCTCCATGCGTCTCCACTCGGCCAATTGTCTGTCCGACTCGGCCACCGACGCCAACTGCTCGGCGATACGTTTGCTTTCGGCGGCGACAGTTTCGCCGATGCGGCGTGGGCTGGCGTCGACGCGGATGGCCTTGAAGAACAGCGGATCGCGGTAGAAGTCTGCTTGCGATGCAGCCGATTCGCCGGCGATGTGAAACTCGTCCTGCCCGGCGAGGCTGTCGGCGGCGATGTGAAACGTGTCGAGTTGCGCCGGGTCGTCTTCGAGCGATTGGCCGACCGTTCCGTCGAGTGGCAGGGGAAGGATGCCCGCGCCCGTTCGCCAGGCTTGCTCGGTCCACTTGGCGGCGTCGAAGTTTGCGCCGGCGGCGACGATGAGTTGACCGCCTTGGGCGACATAATCGCGGAGCAAATCGACCGCGGCGTCGCCGGGCTGTTCGACGCCGGCCACGACGACCAGCCGAGCGTCGGAGAGCAGTTTGCGGTCGAGGTGGTCGATCGTCGTGTGACGCACTTCGACCAGCGGCGGCGGCGATTCGGCAGCCCGTGAAGTTGGGGCCAGAATGCGGCGCAGCGGGCGCGTCTCGCCAAATACTTGCCGCGAAGGCTGTTCGCCTTCGGCGCCCAATTCGTCGACGAACACGACGGGGAGCGCGGCTACGACCGTCGCGGCCAGACAGCGGACGTCGTCCATCGTGAGCCGATCGGGCGCGAGCACGACGCGGACGCCAACGTGCCGCGTTTCGCCGGGAGAGAGCGACAGGTCGAATTGATGGTGAAAGACGATCTCGCGCGTCGCGGCGTCTTCGAGTCGGTCGATCGTTTGCGAGGCGACCTCGGCGTCGTCGACCCACAGCGAGACTTGCACGTTGTCGCGCGGCTCGCGGCCGTCGTAGCGAATGCGGGCGATGATCTTGGTTGGCGTTTGCGTGTCGGCGACACCGTCTTCCAATTCGACCGAGGCGACCCACGCGTTCGACGGGTCCGTGGCCGAGACGTCGACCATTTGCAGCTCGGGCAGGTCCGCGATGCGTTCGGCCAGCGCCGCGGCGGGCCAATCGACTTCTTGCCGATCGGTGAACAGCACGACCCGCTTCGCCGCCGCGGGGAATTCCGGCGCTTGCTGACAGGCTTCGCGGGCCAACGCGATGACCGCCGCCGACGTGGCCTGGCGATCGACAGCGACAATCCGCTCGACCGCCGCGCGGGCGTCGTCTTTGGCGGGATGTGGGTCGAGACTGAACTGGTCGTGCGGCCCGCAGACGGGCAACACGGCAACGTGGCTGCCTTCGGGAAGGCGGTCAATCAATCGCAGCGCGCGGGTCTTGGCTTCGTCGAGCAACGACCGTTCGAGCGCATACGACATGCTGAGGCTGTTGTCGATGAGTAAAATCGCGTGAACCGGCTGCGAAGGATCGGTGCTGGCGAGGGCGGCATCGGCGCTGGCCGACCAGTACGGCGCGCCGCCGAAGTAAACGGCGGCGGCGGCCAATACGACGGCCGCGCCGATCAATGACTTCCGCGCCATCGTGGCGGACCAAAGCGTCGCGGCCGCCAGTCCGCAGGCAAGCGCAAGCGCCCCGGCCGGCAGCGCGACGCGCCAACCGATGCTGGCATTTGCCGGAACGAACGGCCGGGCCAGCGCGAGACCAAAAAGCAACACGGCCAGCGTTCGCAGCACGAGCAGCAGCAGATCGCGCAACTCGAGAATCCGACGATTGCGACGAATGGCCTGGCGGAGAAAGTCCATCGCGCCCCAGCGAACGACGCGAAAGCGACGCCGGTTGAGCAAATGAATCACGACCGGTCCCGTGGCGGCCGCCGCGCCCGCAATGGCAAACCAGGCGTAGCCGGGAAGGAACTGAAGCATGGCGGAGCTGACGTAGCGGGAATGGAGTGGCGGGAATGGTGTGGTGGGAACGTCGAGGCAGGAATGTCGAGGCGGCCAGTGGAGCGTTACGCCATGATGCTATGGTTTTTGCTTGAAGCGTTCGATCTTGCCTTCCTGCAGGATCGGCAGGTAGCGGTTGGGAATCGCCAGGATGAAGCAAGCCACGGACGTGCCGTACAGCTCGCCGGGCTTGCCGCCGACGCGGGCGCCGTCGTGCCAGCGGCCGTCCTGCTCGGGATTGCCTTGGGCCTTGATCTGCGTGGCGACGAGGTAATCGCGGAGAATCGGGTAGCACTCGCGCCAAGGTTCGCCGCCGACCTGGTAGAGCGCCTGGCCGACGTAGTACAGCGTGTAGGCGTCGAACGGCACCTGACCGTTGCTGCGGCCGCTCTTGAGCTTCTTCACTTCCGCGACGATGACTTCCATATTCTTGGCGATCCGCCAGTCGTCGTATTGGCCGAACTCTTGCAGGCAAACGACGCCGGCCGCGGCCATCGCGACGGTTCCGCCGCCGCCGCCTTTTTGGTAGGTGAATTGGCCGCGATGCTCGCGCTGCTCGTCCTCCGGCGCGTTGCGGCTGGCGCCCTGGGGTGTGTAGTGTTCACGGACGCAGCGAATCGCCAGATCGGTGACTTCTTTCGGCACGTCGAGTCCGCTGTCGACGGCGCTGCGCAGCGCCTTGGCCTGCTTCACAACCAGACTCAGGTCGTGGCCCATGTGTTGCGAGCGGGCTTGATAGTCCCAGCCGCCGTCGCGACATTGCGTGGCGGCGATCAGTTTGAGCGACCGATCGAGTACGCCGCCGATTTCGTCGTTCTTCGTCATGCCGTGCGCCTGACCGATGACGAACGTCGCCAGGCCGTGGTTGTACATGTCGCGTTTGGGGTCCGCGATGTTCAACAGGCCGGTTTCGCGGCGGGCCTTGCGAAGCATGTAGTCGAGCGAAAGCTGGCAGGCGCGGCCGTACTCGCCGCGGCCGGGCAGATGGCCGTCGGCCATGAAGGCCAGCGTCCCCATGCCGACGAGTCCCAAATCGTTCGACGTCCAGTTGCCTTCGCTGCCCTGATTTTTGGGGTGGGCCAGCCAAGCGAGTCCACGCTGTAAGGCGGCCTCGCTTTCGGGCGTCGATTCCCAGTCGCCTTCGCCGCGCGCCGAGGCCGCCAGCAGTGTAATGAGCAGTGCGGAGACGAAAGTTATGCCGGGACGATGATTCATGCAATTCTAACGCTGGCAAAGATGGGGCGACGGTCTCAGAGGATATCCACAAAGAACGTGCTTGTTTTTCACACTGTAGGAGGCGAATCCTTTCGCCGAAACTGGTTTGCCGCTCCGTCGGCGAAAGGATTCGCCTCCTACAGTAAGTATCCTCGGCGATTCTTCGTAGATAGCCTCTCACCGGCGGGCGATTGGCGTCCGGGACGTCGTATCGCTCCCCAGGTGCGTCGGATAGCAAGCCGGAAACCACGAAAACTGGACCGCCGCGGGAACCGTACCGCTCCAATATGTCGCGTCCCCCAAAACGGTTACGGCGGCCGCACGCCCGAAATGCCCCCGAACCACTACGGCAGCGGGTAGGTCGGCGTGCCGCTATAGATCCATGCTAGCCAGCAATCGATAGAATCGCAGCCCCTCTGGCGACGAGTCGTATCGTCGCGGCGAGATTGTCGAAGCGAGGCAGCGGACGCAAGTCGCGTCAGGGATTGACTTGCAGACGTTTCCAGAGCGTCTGGCGGGGCTTTTCGTCGGGCGACGATGCGGTCACGGTCAACGTCGTGGCCTGACCGGCGATGGGTTCGAGCTCCAGTTCGAATCGCTGCCAACCCGGCTCGTCGTTGCCGTCGGCGGTTGCGCCGATCGTAGCGTCGAGTAGGGTTCGCTCGCCGGCGGCGACGTGGATCGTCCACCTCTCGCCGGCCGCGTAACCGGCCTTGATGCGTAGCCGCCCCTTGCTCTGGGCCGGCAGCGTTACTTGCTGAGAGAATACGACCGCCCGAGATCTGTCGGCGATGGCCAGGACCGTGTCGTCGGATTCCAGGTGTTTGACGAGCGCTCCCGCGGGATCGACCGCGCCGGAATCGACCGTCCAACCGGCGAGTGTCTTGTCGGCGGCTTTTTGTAGCTCGCCCGACGCGGCCGTCGCCGTGGGAGGCGGCGTCGGCTCAGTTGCGGTCGCTGGCGGCACGGCGACGCCGGGCGGGAACAGTTCGACAACGTCGCGCGTCTCGGCGCGGCCGTTTTCGCCGCGAAGTCCCCAGATTCGCCCCTGCGAACTGACGGCGACCGGTCCGAATTGACCGCCGCGGACGCTCCAATCGCGATTGGCCCATGTGCCACGCACTTCGCCGGTGGCCGGGTCGATCCAGGCTAGCGTGGGGCTGGCCCAGATCGGCGCGGGGCCGGAGGCCGGACGCCTGCGTCGCACGCGTGATGTCTCTTCGGCGACGACCAGGGTAGCGTGGGAGTCTCCGCCGAGCAGCACTTCGCACTGTCCTTCCACGTCGTAGCGCCACTGCGGCGTTCCGTCGCTGGCATTTAGTCCGACGAGACCGTTGGAATTGCGAATTACGAGCCGGTCGCCGGCAAGAGCGACGAGTTGCACGAGGTCGACCTCGCCGCGCTGCCAAACGAGACGACCGCTGGCCGCGTCAAGGCAAACGACGCGGCGCACGGTTGGCGTGGCGACGAATACGCGATCGTCGGCAACGATCGGCGGATCGTGCATCTGCACGTACGACCAACGGTCGACGTTGGGAGGGACATGCGGCAGCGTGCGAACCCAGTGGACCTGCCCCGAAAGGTCGGCGCAGAGGACGACGCCACCGAGCGAAACGAAGAGCCGGTCGCGCGAGACGGTTGCCTGACAGACGCTAAGTTCGCGCCAGGCGTCGTTGAGGCGCACCAGCGGCCGCGTTCGAATGGGTTGGCCCGAGGCGGTGTCGAAATCTACCAGCGACAATTGCCAATACTGCTGAAGGGCGTCGGGCCGCACGACGAGGGCGAACAACTCGTCTTGGGCGTAGAACGGATCGCCGACGACCAGATGGTCGTCGCCCAAATGCGATTGCCACACGATCCGGCCGTCCGCCTTGTCGAGGCAGACGAGCACGGGACCATTCTTGGCTTGCCAACGAAGGAAGACGCGGTCGCCGACGGCGAGCGGACTCGCGCAGCAGAGCGGCCACGAATTCGCGTCAGCGGGCGGCCCGCGTAGTGTGGCCTCCCAGCGGCGCAGGCCGGTTTGGGTATCGAAGGCCGCCGCCGTCGTGCGTCCGTTGATGAGGACGACATCGTCAAAGGCCGACAGCGACGCGGAGCGTGCGAACCAGTCGACCGCAAATCGCTCGTTCCCGTCGTCGCCGCCGGTGCGCGGCCGACCGAAGGGGCCGAGGCGGAACTCACCGCGTTTTTGGACGGCGAAGTCGGCCGCCGCGACCTGTGGCCGGTTTTTTACCTTGGTGGCGTCCGACTCAACCAGTGCGTCGGCGGATCGCGCGATCATTTGTGCGACGATGCGTTCGAATTCACCAGCAGCCAGGCGCCGCTCGCCGATTTCCACAGCGGCAGAGGCCGCTTCGCCGGCGGCGCGTCCGGCCAGAGCGGCCGAGAGCCGCAACCGGTGGCGCGCTTCGGCGGCGATGTTGGCGTCGGCGCTCTCGGCCGCTTCGCGAAAATGGCCCGCGGCGCGGGAGAACTCACCGGCCGACAGCGCCCGATTGCCGAGCCAGATGTGGGCCTCGGCGGCGGCAACCGTTCCGTGGTATTGGAGCGTCGCCGCTTCGATGGCCGAGAGGTTTTCGTCGGCGATGGCTCGCTGGACGCGGAGCCGCGCCGTGGGGCCGAATCGCTCTTGCATGGCCGACTCCAGGCCGGCGTGGTCGCGCATCGCCTGTTCGACGGCCACGCGCAGCGAAACGTACAGCCCTTGCTGCTTGTCGTCGGGAAGCACGCCGAGGGTGTCGGTCGATTCGACCAGCTTTCCGCCGGCCATGGCGATCGTTTCGGCCGCGTCGCGAAAGGCCTGGCCTTCGATGGCGGCTTGAAATTCGGCCAACACGTTGAAGGCGTCGGTATCGAACTGCTCGACGAGGATGTCGCGCCAAAGTGGCTGCGTTATCGGCGGCGGTTCGCCTGCGACGCCGGGAACGTGATGTCGGGCTTGCGTCTGCGCCCAATCGACCAGCGACCCGTCGCGGCGTTGATCGTTTCGCCGTTCGCGGCCAGGTCGATCTTCGCGGAAGCGAACGACGCGGCAGAGTTGGTCCAACTCGGCCCATCGGCCGGCATCGACGAGGCGCAATATCTCTAGCCGCGCGAGCGCGTCGACGTCGGGCGGAATAGGCTCGCTGGTAACGATCGGCGACGCGGCAATCGTCGCGGCGAGCGCCGAATAGGGCCGTTCAAGCGGTTCGCCATGCGGCTGCGATGCGAGCGAGGCATAAAAGTCCAGCGCTTGCCTTGCCCGGCGAGGGTCGTCCCACGTATCGCAGAGCAAGGAAAGATCGTTTAGCGCACTCGCGCGAACATCCAACGAGAGGTCGACTCGCGGCGATTCTTCGATGAGGTACGTCACCAAATCGCGGCCGAGTTCGCCGTTCGCTCCGGCGATGAGGGCGGCCACGGCGGCGGCCCGTTGCCATTCGTCTTCGTCGGCCTGCGGTGGTCGCTGGCGATTTACGCGCTGCCTCCATTGGTCGAATTGGTTCTCGCTCTGGTCTTCGTTCGACTTCGTTGCCGCCGTCGCGATCAAATCGGTCGGGGCGAGCGCCGAGAGGCCGGTCAACTCGCGCCACGCCAACTGGCCGACGACGATCCGCCGCGGCGATTCTCCGGGCCACAGCGAGATGCCGAATCGACGGGGTGCGCCGCCGCCGCGCAGTCGCCAAGGGCTGGCCCAATGCACGCCATCCGGACTCAACCACGCCCGCATCGCACCGCCGCCGCAGACGATGCGAATCCACGCCGCCGCGCCGACCAGCGGCGCAGGGCCGTTATCGAGATTCTCGTTGGCGTCGCGTCGCCCGTCGTTGGAATTGACGACCCACACGCCGAGGGCCGAGTTGGCGTTTTCGCGCATGAACCGCAGGACTTCGGCGTGATTTCCAGCGTCGTCGGCGACGAACACGCTGGCGCCTGGCGTGGCGGCGTCGATGCGGCAAACGATTTCGTAGAGCGACTTGGGATTGGAACTCGGCAGCGCGGCGGTGAACGCTTGCGCCGGCGCGTTCGACTTGGTGGACGACAATTCAACCTGGCCATCGTTGGTCAGTGTGAATTGGGAATCGGTCGGCGTCGTCGCTTGCCACTTCAATTGGGCCGGCGTCGGCTCGACGATCGTCGGCGGCGGCAGGACCGACGGCGGAGGCAGGTCGCTGGCCCGCGTCATGGTCAGTCCGAGAAAGCATGCCCGGCCGTCGAAGATGACTTCTTCCGGCGGAGCGTCGAGCGGGGCGGCCAGCAATTGAATTCCGCCGCGTGCGAGAACGATTGCGCCGTCTCGCCAGTAGATGTCGAACGTCGCCTGTCCATCCTGGCTCGTGCGAAAGCCGCGCTGGTCGTCGGTGGCGGCGAGGGCGTACGATTCTGGTTTCGGCTCGCGGTCGTCGCGACCGACGACATATGCGGCCCAGGCGAATCGCCGATCTTCGTGGTAATGCAGCATCACGCCGCGAGCGCCGTGCCACAAATAGATTCGCAGCTTGTTCGCGTCGCGAAGCGCCATGCGCAGCATCGCGTCGTCGGGCCACGGCGCGGCCAGCCGACCGACGCCGTCGAACGTGGCGCAGCGACGGCCGTTGATATCTCGTTCCTGCACATCGAGGCGAATCCCGGGCAGGCCGAGAAGCCATCGCCGCAGCTCGTCGCGGCGCGGAGTGAGCGGGGCATCGCCGACGTCGAAAAAGGCCACGGTCTCGAAGGGGCGCGGTGGCCCACCAAGGCGCCTCGCCGCCGCCCAAGGTTCGAGTTCTGCGGCGGGTCTCGGCGTATCGGTCGCGACGGCGACGACGGAACTGGCGGGGACGTCGTCAGGCTCCGTTGCTTTTGGCGGTTCGTTGGTGCGCGCGGCGACGGTCGGGTCGCCGGGCGACTTGCCGTCGGCGATCGCGGAATCGTGCGAACGTTTGCCAGTATCATACTCCGCATCGGCCGCGTTTCCGCGGGCGGCGGGGGTCGTCTCGCCGGGTGCGAAGATGCCGCTGAGTCGGAAGGAGTCGTCGGGCCACCATTTCCACGTTACGGCGGAGATGGCGACGACCAGCCCGAGCGCGATTCCCCACGACCAGCGGCGGCGCGTGGGCTTTTTCGCCTTGGGGAGTAGGCTAGCGGCCGCGGCGACGATCTTTTCGGGACGAAGGTGCTCCGCGTCGAATGTGACGGACAGCACGTCGTCGAACCGCAGCCGCTCGGACATTGCCCGCCGCAAAGTCGACGACGTGGTCAGCCGCTGGCGAACCGTTTCGATCTGGTCGACCGTCCATTGCTCGGACGGCGTTTGCTCGATGAGGACCAGGATTTCTTCGTCGGTCATTGTATCGATGGCATCTTGTCGCAGCGCGCGGCACGGAATCGTCGGTCGACCATACGCATAAGCGAAAACTCCTGCGACCGCCGGCGCGGGCGTGACGTGGCGCGGGCGTGGCGAGGTGAGTCACCTCAATAGCGTCGACGCGAGGGCGGTCACTCGCCCGGCGGGCATTCGCACTTTCGCGACAAGCAATTCTTAAGCGACTGCCGCGCCCGGTACATCAGCAGTTTCACTGCGCCCTCGCTACGCCGCAAGCGCTCGCCGATCTGGGCCAATCGCATTCGACAGCGGTAATACATGTCGAGGGCATCGCGTGCGCTGCCGCCGAGCGACTCGATGCAGCCCGGCAAATGCCCAACGACGTCGTCGTAGACGTTGTCCTCCGCCTCGTCCGCTCCGCTGGCTTCGTCGATGTCCAGGCAGAGGGCCGACCAGGCGACTTCCTTGCGCCGCGTCAACTTGCGAATGTGTTCGCGCAGTACGTTTCGAGCGATCCCCATCAGCCACGGCCGGACCATGATGGGTGCCTCGAAGGTGGCGGGCATCAGGAAACAGCGAAGGAACACCTCTTGGCAAAGGTCGTCGGCGTCGTCGGGGACGAGAACGCGCGCGCGGAAATACCCGTAAACCGGCCGTTGATGCCGCTCGACGAGAATCTCGAAGGCTCGCTCGTCGCCGGCCTGAGCTGCGTAGACGAGCAGATCGTCGGTAGGCTCTGGCGGGGCCTCACAGCGTCGGGCGAGAAACGCGATGGCGGCACCGGCGAAAGACCCGTTTCCGTTCTCCGCGGCGGTTTTCCGCCTGTCACCGTCGATATGTGGCGATTTGCGGGGGGCCGGTTCGTCGACGAAAGTCCGCTCTGCGGTCCGTTCGTCGTTGGCGACCGAGGCGCCGTTGCGACGGTTGCCGACCGCCGAAGCGGCTGCGCTGGCCGAACGACCAACTCGCTGTTCGCGCCCGCCAAGTCCGCGTTTCCCTTCCATCACCCGCTCCAATGGGTAGGCCAAGCCGCTGGGCCGTCGGCGATTTCTCGCCGCCGATAGAGACCTCGCGACGCGCCCCCAATGCGCGACGAACGGGTGCTTCCCACGCGACCAAACTGTATCAGCGACTCAAGGTGTGATTTGTACTCATTCTAATACGGCTTACCGCAAGTCTGTCGAGATTAGACGCGAAGTCCGGCACGAACAAGAGGCGGTCTCGGCAGATTTCGGCTGGCGCTACGTGATGCTACGGGTGGCTGGCTGGAACGGGGCAAGGCTTGGCCTCGCGTCGCCAACGGTTGCGATGGTTCGGCGGTCGGCTCCGCTGGTTGCCAGTCCGATCATGGGGGACGAAACGGTCGTAGCGACCGCCAAGTCAACCAATGCGTAGTCGGTGGCGATTCTTATTCCCGTCGCTCGCCGCGGCAGGGTCGCGAAGCCGACAGCCGTTCGTTGACAGTTTTCCCTAACGTGTTTAGAGTAAAAGAGTTGCCGCATCTCTAGCATCGTCCAGCGCCATCGTTTTTTTGTTGCGATGCGATGAGAAACAGGAACGGTGTGTTTGGCGACCGCCGCGGCAACGAGGGGGAGACTGTACGCGAATGACCGACACGATGCCAACGGCCGCGCGCCCGCGTCACGTCGCCGGAGTATTCTCCGAGGCGACCGACACTCGCGTCCAGCAGTTCACCGAAAGCATCAGTTTCGATCGGCGTCTCTACGCCCACGACATCGCCGGTTCGATCGCCCATGCCAGCATGTTGGCCGACGTCGGAATTCTCACGGCCGACGAGTGCCTGCAAATTACGCAAAGCCTCGAGCAGATTCGCCGCGAAATCGAGCAGGGCGAGTTTGCTTACACGATCGAACTCGAAGATATCCACATGCATATCGAGCGGGCGCTGACCGACCGCTTGGATGACGTGGGACGCAAACTTCATACCGGCCGCAGTCGAAACGATCAGGTTTCCACCGATCTGCGGCTGTGGGTTCGCGAGCGGATTGACGTCGCCACGTCGCTGATCGTCGATTTGCAGCGGACGTTCGTTGGCCGCTGCGATACGGACGCCGGCGTGATTCTGCCCGGCTACACGCACCTGCAACGCGCGCAGCCCGTGCTGGCGGCGCATTATTACCTCGCCTATTGCGAGAAGTTGGAACGCGATCGGCAGCGATTGGCGGATTGCCGCGTCCGTGCGAATGTGCTCAGCCTGGGGGCCGGCGCGCTGGCCGGTACATCGATTCCGATCGATCGCGACAACGTGGCGCGACGGCTTGGCTTCGACGCCGTGGCGGCCAACAGCCTCGACGTTTCGAGCGATCGCGATTTCGTAATCGAATTCGTGTTCTGCTTGGTGATGATCGCCGAGCATTTGAGCACTTGGGCCGAGGAATGGATTCTGTGGTCGACGACGGAGTTCGACATGCTCGAACTGCCTCGGGCATATTGCACCGGCTCGTCGATCATGCCGCAGAAGGTCAATCCCGACGTATTGGAGCTGATTCGCGGCAAGACCGGTCGAGTGGTCGGTGCGCTGCAGACGTTGCTGGTGCTGGTCAAGGGATTGCCATTGGCCTACAACCGCGACTTGCAGGAAGACAAACCGCCGCTGTTCGACGCGGCCGACACCGTCGAGAAGTGTTTGGCAATGGCCGCGCCGGTGGTGGCGGGCGCGACGCTGCGCCGCGATTCGATTGCGGCTCGGCTAGGGCAAGGCAACCTCGACGCCACGACCTTGATGGAGCACCTGATCCTGCGGGGCGTTCCGCAACGCACGGCACACGGTTTGATTGGACAACTCGTGGCCAAGGGCAAGGGCCGCAACGCTCGACTGGCCGATTTGCCGCTCGAGGCGTTTCGCGAAGTCGATGCGAGTCTCGACGAGAATGTTTACGACGTGTTGGGCGCGGAGAGGGCCGTGGCGGCGATGAAAAGTTATGGTTCGACGGCGCCGAATGAGGTCGCCAAACAGGTTGCGGTTTGGAAAGGGCGTTTGGGGATAGGGCGGGAAAAGACTTAGCTTGTGCGCGAGTCCCAGCGCGGCGATTGGAATTGAGTGCATTGCCCCCGGTGAATCACCTGGGGCTAAATAAAGAGATGGCGACGCGATGAACTTACTGCTGAAGATTTCGCCCGTGGTGCTGGTGGCCGTGGCCGCGTTTCTTGCGCCGCCGGCGCACGGACAGGACGACCTTGCTGATGCATTTGGCCCGGCTCCGGCCGAAGCCGCCGCGCCGGCGCCGATGCCGGCGATCGATGCGTCGGCGCTGGGCGACGATCCGGCCGTCCAAGCGGTGGTCGATTCCAAGCCGACGGCGCCGATCGAATTGTTTCGCGCCGTTTACCTGTTGATCGAGTTGCGGCGACCCGACGCCGCCGATCCGTTCGTCAAACGATTTCTCGCTTCCAATCCGACGCCGCGCGACCTGGCGGCGATTCTCCGCGAGCATGGTTCGGCGCGGCTGTGGCGGATTGCGCGTGTCGAGGCGCTGGGAGCGGACGGCCGCAAGATGATCGACACCGTGCTCGACGGCGCGCGGGCTTACGCGCACGATCCGCAGCGATTGGCGGAATTGATCGAACTGTTGAATCATCCCGCGGCGGAAGTTCGTCGTGCGGCGATCTACGATCTATCGGCGGCCGAAGGCGACGCCGTAGCGCTGCTGATTGCGGCGCTGGCCGACGAGAATCGCAAAGACCATCACGCCGGCATTCGCGACGCGCTGGTCGCGATGGGGCGAATCTCGATTCCGCCACTCTCGGCCGCCGTGGTTGCCGACGACGACGCCGTTGCTGTGGCGGCGATCGAATCCCTGGGTCGCATTCGCGATCGCACCGCTACCGTGTATTTGCTTGGACTGGCGGTCGGCGATGACGCTTCGCGTCGCAAGGCGGCGATCGACGCACTGGCCGCGATCGTTGGACGAACGCCTTCGGGCGAGGAAGTGAAGTCGATCCTGGCCGCCGAAGCCAAGTCGCACCTTGCCCGCTCGGTCCGATTGCCGACGCACGGCGAAGATCGCGTGACGCTCTGGCAATGGGACTCGGCCAAGCGCGAAGTCGTGCCGCACGAGTATCAACACGACGATGCACTGGCCGTCGTTGCCGCTCGATTGGCTGGCGAGCTGGCGGCCGCCGAACCGAGCAACGAGGCCTATCGCCGGCTGGACCTGCTCGCATCGTTGGAAATGACGAAACTCACTGCCGGGCTTGACGCGCCGCTGGCGGAAATGCCCAAGGCGGACGCCGCGACGCTCAATGCGGTGTTGGCCGACGCGCTGGCACAGCATCGTGTGGCGGCCGCTGTCGGTGCGGCGCAAGCATTGGCGAAAACCGGTGACGGAGCATTGCTGCGTCGCGGCGACGGCCGTCCCGCCGCGTTGGTGCAGGCGGTTCGCGATGCCGATCGCCGCGTTCGCTTCGCCGCGTTGGCGGCAATCATGGAGATTGCGCCGGACGGTCCGTATGTCGGTTCGAGCAGCGTGGTCGAGGCCCTGTGCTACTTTGCCGCCTCCGACGGGCGCAGCCGTGCGCTGGTGGTCGATCCGCGCGGATATCGCGCCCAAACGCTGGCCGCGTTCACCGAGGCGATCGGTTTCGAGGGGGACGCCGCGGTGGTCGGCCGCGGCGGGCGAGTGATGCTCAATCAATCGGCCGATTACGAGTTCGTGCTCGTCGATCTCGGTGTCGACAGCCCAATCGTGTACGACCTGCTCGGTCAGCTTCGCCGCGATCCCCGCACCGCGCGGTTGCCGATCGGCGTGATGGCTGGCGACGGGCAACTTGCGCGGGCGAAGCGCCTGGCGGCGGCGTTCGCGCGGACCATCGCGTTTCCGCAAGCGACCGACGTCGAGACGATCGAAAAGCAGGCTGGACATCTGCTGGCGCTGCGCGGGCGGTTGGCGGTCGGTGGCGAGGTGCGGCAGCGTCAGGCCGAGTTGGCGCTGGCGTGGCTGGCGAATCTGTCGGGCAAGTCGCAGGCCGTGTACGACTTGAGCCGCTGCGAGAACGTGCTGCTCGACGCGCTGCAATCGCAGAACCATTGCGCGGCGGCGGCCGAAGCCCTCGCTAATCTTGGCACGCATTCGGCGCAACGGGCGTTGGTCGATCTGGCCAGCCAGGGTTCGCGTCCGATCATGATGCGGCAGGCCGCGGAGGTGGCGTTCGCCAAGAGCGTTCCGCTGCGCGGGATTCAACTCACCAGCGATGAGATCGTGCAACAGTACGACCGATACAATGCCTCGCGCGACTTGAACGAAGCGACGCAAAAGGTGCTCGGCTCGATCCTCGACACGATCGAGGCCCCCCGTGAAGCGGCCCGGCAGCAAAAGGCAGCGGCGACGAACGCCTCGCTCGAACGGTAACGGCCAGCGGCGACAAGAACGGCGAGATCGCGTGGCGGCGCGGTCGAAAGGAATTCGATTCACGGCCATGACGGCGAACCCTCAGCAGTATAGCGCAATGAACCGCCCGCTCGGCCCTCGCGACACGTCGACCGGACCGCCGATTCCCGGCATCATCGGTTCGTCGCCAGCGATGCAAGAGGTGTACGCCGCGGTTCGCCGCGTGGCCCGCACGAAGGCTTCGGTTCTGCTGCTTGGCGAAACGGGCACGGGCAAGGAGTTGATCGCCAGGGCGGTTCACCAGCTTAGCCTTCGGGCGAGCGGTCCGTTCATCCGCGTCAACTGCGGCGCGCTCACCGAAAGTCTGCTGGAAAGCGAACTGTTCGGCCACGTCCGCGGTTCGTTCACCGGCGCGATCGGCAACCGCACCGGCCGTTTCGAGGCGGCGCATACCGGAAGCATCTTTCTCGACGAGATCAATTCGACCACGCCCAAGCTGCAAGTGAAGCTGCTGCGCGTATTGCAAGAACGGGAATTCGAGCGCGTGGGCGACACGCAGACGATTCGCGTCGATACGCGGGTGATCGCGGCGAGCAATCGCGATCTGCAAGGCGAGGTGGAGGCCGACCGGTTTCGCGAAGACCTGTTCTGGCGGCTCAACGTCGTGCCGGTTTATCTGCCGCCGCTGCGCGAGCGGCGAGAGGACATACCGGCGCTGGTCGGCCATTTTCTCAATTACTACAACGACGAGAACGATCGGTACGTCGTGCATATTCAGCGCGAGGCGCTCGAAGCAATGCAGGACTATCACTGGCCGGGCAACGTTCGCGAGTTGCAGAACTATACCGAGCGGGCGGTGGTGCTGGCCGACGGCGACGAGTTGACGGTCGACCTGCTGCCCGACGCCGTGATGGGACGCGAGAAGCGGCCGGTGGGCCTGCGGCACGCCGTCGATTTGGAAACGCTTACTTATGAACTGGTTCGCACCGGACTCTCGACGGCCGGGGCGCAGGAAGACGCGCTGTACACCAAGATCGTCAACCGCGTCGAACGCGAAGTGATCGCCCAAGTGATGACCGAGTGCGACAACGTGCAGATCAAAGCGGCCAAGCGACTGGGCATCAACCGCAACACGCTGCATAAGAAGATCGCCGAGCATGGATTGGGCGAGGAATCGGCGGAATAGCCGCGCGTCGCGCATGGTTGAGCGGCGCGAAGCGAGGTCGGCCCGTCGTCGGCAAGGTTTGCGCCAATTGCGCGATCGATCTTGCTGGTGGCGGCATATTCGGTGCGGCCCTCTGCGTTGATTTCTGCGGCTTTATTCTTGCCGCGCGGCCGCTTAGAATGCGGCTGCCAATTGGCCGATTCGATCTGCAAAACTTCTTGCCTTTAGCAGGAGCACTGTAATGGGTTCCGTCCGCGCTAGACTGTCGATGATGATGTTCCTGCAATATTTCGTGTGGGGATCGTGGGGGGTTTCGATCGGCGGATATATGGCGGTGACGCTTGCTTTCGAGCCGCAACAGATCGGCTGGATTTATTCGACCACCGCGATCGGCGCGATGATCGCGCCGCTGTTCGTCGGTTATATCGCGGACCGCTATTTTTCGACGGAGCGGATCTTGGCCGCTCTGCACATCATCGGCGGCGCGCTGCTGTGTTACGCAGCCACGCAATCACAGTTTTCCACGTTGATGACGATTATGATCGTGTACGCATTGTGCTACATGCCGACGCTCGCGCTGACAAACTCGATCTCGTTCGAGAACATCAACGATCCGGAAAAGGACTTTCCCATCATTCGCGTGTTCGGCACGATCGGCTGGATCGCCGCGGGCATCATTGTGGGCAGCGCCTTGGGCGGGACGAACAACACGTTCTTCTATCTCGCCGGCGGCGCGTCGATCGCGCTGGGACTGTTCTGTCTGGCGCTTCCGCACACTCCGCCCAAGGGAGCGAAGGAAGGCGGCGACGCATTTGGATTGCACGCGGTTCAATTGCTCAAGGAACCATCGTTCGCGGTGTTCGTGTTCGCATCGTTCTTGATCTGCATTCCGCTGGCGTTCTACTACAACTTCGCGAATACGTTCCTCACCGAAACCGATCAACCTGTGCCCACGGCGATCCAAACACTGGGCCAGATTTCGGAAATCTTCTTCATGGCGGCGATGCCGTTCTTTATTCTCAAGCTTGGGGTCAAGCGGATGTTGGCCGTGGGTATGTTGGCCTGGACGGCGCGGTACTTGTGCTTCGGCTCGCTTAGTTTCGGATTGATTCTCATCGGTCTCGTACTGCACGGCGTGTGCTACGACTTTTTCTTCGTGGCCAGTCAGATCTACGTCGACAAGAAAGCGCCACGCGACATGCGGGCCAGCGCGCAGAGCTTTATCGCTTTCGTGACGCTAGGCGTGGGGATGTTCGTCGGCGCGATGGCGAGCGGCTGGATCGTCGGACAGTATCCGCCCGTGACGGTAGCGGCGACGGACGCCGAGGGCAAAGAGATCACGGCGCCGCTTCCCGGCTGGCACGCGACGGAAGCGGACGCGAGCGTTTGGCGGTATCTCGATCTTTCCACTCAATTGCGACCGCTGTTCGTCGGCGAAGAAGCGAAGCAAGAGTTGCCGCCGGACTTTTTCGCCGAGAACGACGCGAACAAAGACGGCAAGCTGCAACTCTCCGAAATCCCGGAGACCTGGATCGAACGCAAGGACATGACTAAGTCCGAAGACGATGTAACGTATCAGGGAAAGGCGCTGCGGGAAGCATTCACGAAGATCGACGCGGACGACGACGGTTACGTGACGCGGGCGGAATGGCGGACGGCACAGGCGCACGAATGGAAACAGATTTGGATGTGGCCCGCCGCGATGGCGGCCGTGACGTGTGCGTTTTTCTGGATCGGCTTCCGTGAAAAGAACATCATCGCGCCGCCGGCCGGTGCGACGCATTAGCGCGATGCTGGCGGAACGTTTCCGGAGTCGTCTTGGGCGTATTCGTTAGCATTTTCGGTGGCCAAGATTCCTTGCGGTTCATCCGGTGACGAAGGCCGAGCCGGATGGCTTGGGGTTGTTGCTGTTCGTCGAAAGTCCGCGATTTCGCGATCGAAATAGCCTTTTCGACGGATGCTTACGCAAAAACCCTCGGCCGTCGCGAACGGCCGAGGGCGCTTTGTCGTATTCTCACTTTTTGTCGGTAATACTAACCCGCCTTCATTTCGACTCTGGCGTCGAGCACCTTGCGGATTCGCGCGGCGGTTTCTTCGAGGTGCGCCCGCGTGTAGGCGTCGAGTTTGAGTTCGGGCCGGCCGGTGAGGACGACGTCGATCCGTTTGGCCAGCGAACCCAGTTCCGAATAGGCGATCGTCTGGCAATCTTGCGGGGCGCTGCTGTTGCCTAGGGCGAGCGCCGTGAGCCGCTGCAGGTAGCTGCGTTGGAGATTGCGGCGCATGCTGCTGATCGCCGGCTTGCGGTTGGTGAACTCGCCCTTTTGCAATTCGTCGGTTTCGCTGAACACGGCCTTGGTGAGCCGCTGGATCAGTTCGGCCGTGGTGAAGGCGTCCTGATCGGCCGGAACCTTGAGTTCCGAGTCGTGCAACCGTTCGAGGGTGAGCGGCGAGAGCAGCCGCGCGAGCGACCGCTCCTGCCACATGAGGATTGTCTCATGCACAGGGTAGTCCGTGCGAATATTCGCATCGGTGCCCCAGTGATACCACCGCGAGATGTTGAGTTGGTTGTAGAGTTCCGGCGTGAAGCCGAACGGTTTGTCGCTGAGTACGTTTTCTTCGATCAAGGCCAACGCTTCGCGTTGCTTGGCGGCGTCGACGACGACGAACGGCGGTTTGGCGTCCTTGTCGCCGCGGTGACTTCGCGAGACGTATACGCCGCCGACGTAGCGCGAGGCGAAATCCATCGCCCGGCCGTACTGCGCGAGCAGGACGTTGAATGTCTGGCGTGCTCGTTGATAGCCGTCGCCGTCTTCGACGACGCGCTCGACCAGGCCGGGCCACAGATCGCTGATCAGCTTGGCCCGCAGCTTGGCGTAGGCGACGGTGTCGTTGCCGAGGTCGAAGCGATTGGAGAGCGGATCGGGATCGACGGCGTTGGTGTCCTCGTCGGTGAGATACGACAATTGCGGCTCGCCGCTGCGGGAGGCGATTTCCTTGAGCTTCGGCAATTCCTTCTCCGGCGAACCGCCGCCGATCGGCGTGTAGCCGTACTCGATCGCCCACATGTCGTAGGGACCGATCGTTTGCGAATAGTAATCACCTTGCGGCGAGCCTTTGGGCTGCAAGTTCGCCGGCATATAGTCCATCACGGAACCGCCCAAACCGGTTTCCTTGGTCTTCTCCGGATTGTTGATGTCTTCCAGACTGAGCATCGTGCTGGACTTGAAGTTGTGCCGCAGGCCGAGGGTGTGGCCGACCTCGTGCATGGTGACTTCCTTGAGTCCCTGCATGATCAGTTTTTCGACTTCTTCCGGCGTGTTCGCTCGCTCCATCAGGGCCGCCGCGCCGAAGGCGAGTTCGTGCGACATGCCGTGGGCGAACGTGCAAGCTGGGTTGGCGCACGTGTCCAACGGACCGAACGGCGAGTTGTCGTTGTGCTGGCGGAGGAGTCGCATATCGACCGGCCCGCCGCAGATTTGCTCGATGCTTTTGGGCGTGAAGTTTTCGAGTTCGGTCTTCCAGAAACGGACAAAGTCGGCGTCGAAAATGATGTCGGCGTCGAGGATTTGCCCGGTCAGCGGGTTGACGCGCGACGGGCCCATCGCCATGGCGGCCTGGGCGGTGATCCAGCGGAACGTGTTGTAGTTGATATCTTCCGGGTCCCAGGTGGCGTCGTCGGGTTGGTACTCGACGCGGACGGCGTCGTAGAAGCCGGCTTTTTCGAACGCCTTGTTCCACTCGGCGATACCGTCGCGAATCGGCTTGCGATACACAAGCGGCATCGTCTTTTCGATGTGGAACACGATTTGCTTCTTGGGCAGCGAAATCTTGGCCTTGGGATCGGCCTTTTGCAGATCCCAGCGGTTGATGTAGCGGATGAACTGCTCGTCGTCGCCGCCCTTGGAGAAATCCTTGACCGCGGTGAGGAAATAGCCGACCCGATCGTCGGCCAGGCGGGGCACGTAGCCGGTGCTGGGCAGCTTGCTGATCGAATAGTGGACGTGGATCGTTGTGCCGCGCGAGTCGGGCACCGTGTCGAGGTCGCCCTTGCCCTGATAGGTTGCGGCGACTTGCAATTCGACATTGTCCTTGAAGCCCTTGACCTCGTGCCACACGGACTTTTGCGGGTTGAACGCGAAGCCGCGGAGCACGTCGCCGATTTGCGGCAGGTCGCTCATGAATACTTGCGTGAGATCGACCAGATCGCCGCCGCCAGGGCCCTTGGTCATGATCGGCAGCGCGAACAGCACGCTGTCGGTGTACGCCATTTCGACCGCGCTGGCTTCGGGCGATTTGTCGTCGGCGCGGAACCGCACGTTGCGGCGGACGACGAGAATCCGATCGTCGGCCTTGCGGAACTGCCAGATCCAATCGTCGCCCGATCCCCAACTCATGCCGCCGAGCAGCGGCTTTTGGCTGATGCCCTTGGCGATCGAGATGATGACGATCAAATCCTTATTGAGGTTGGCGTCGGAGATTTCGCCGATCAGGCGGATGTCCTTGTGGTACAAGGGAATCATGCCGGCGACGGGCTTGAAGTCTTTGAGAACCGCTTCATAGGGTTTCGGCTGCGGTGTCGGCGCGGACGGGGCCGCGGCGGGCTTGGCCGCTTCCGCCTTATCGTCGCCGCTCGGTGCATCGGCCGCTGCCGGAGCGGAACCCGCCGCCGGAGGCTGTTGGCCAATCGCCACGGCGGCGAGTCCAAACGATAACGCCAGCGCCGCGACAAATCGGGCGCGCAAAGCAAGACGAATAACCATCGACAGACGCCTTCTCAACGGGAAAATGGGGAGAGCCGCGGACCGCGATGGACCACCGGCCAAGGGATGCAATGCAAGGTGGGACGGACGATCCCATAAATATACCCTAATCTTCGTGCCTTGTGGAATCGGCAAACAGCGCCAAACGTGGCGGTTTGCCGCCCACGAACCGGCACGACCGAATCAAAGCGGCCGAGCGGGAGGATCAACCGCCAACGTGCGGATCGATTTCGGTCGCACGTCCCCGCGACCGCCCCCCGGCGCGACAACCAGCCATGAACGACGACGTCCAATCCGTGCTGGAGCGATTTCCGCCGCCGTGCCGACCGGAAAGTTGTCTGTCGCTCGGTTCGGCCGGCGGGTTCAGCGGGGCGGCGATTTGGAAGCTCACCACCCCCTGCGGCGTGCTCGCCCTGCGTCGGTGGCCGCGGGAACACCCCTCGCCGCAGCGGTTGGCTTGGATTCACGAAGTTGCGGCCCACGCGGCGGCGCACGGATTTGGATTGTTGCCAACACCCATTGCGACGCTCGACGGCCAAACGTTCGTCCACCGCGCCGGCCGCTTGTGGGAATTGACGCCCTGGCTTCCCGGCGAAGCAAGTTTTCAGAATCAACCCAGCCAGCGGCGCTTGGACGCCGCCATGTCCACGTTGGCGCGGTTTCACCGCGCGGTCGAGTCGTTTGAAATCGTCGCAGCACGCCGCGGCCCATCGCCGGGCGCGATCGACCGCCGCATCCGCATCGCGAAATTGCTGGCCGGAGAACTGGCGGAGCTTGCCGCGGCGCTGGAGTCGCGGCCGATCCCGCGCGAGATCGCGGAGATCGGCCG
>JBBDYI010000051.1:0-7695 GCA_040901705.1 Pirellulales bacterium
TTTCTCCGCCGTGCGAATCGACGCCGTCATCAGCGTCTGCGCCAGATGGGCGAACTCGATCTTGTCCGCGAATTTGACCGTCACGGCCAACGTCTCGGTCTTGCCGGGCGCGGCCGAAAGCTTGAGCGTCTCCGGTTCGATCGTCAGCCCCCGCAGCGGCAACCCGGCGATCGTCGCGCTCACGTCTACCGGCGTATCGAACCGGTTCGTCAGCCGCAGATCGATGCGGCCTTGCGAAAAGCCCGACTCGTCGTCGACGAGAATCGGCGCGACTTCCAACTGCGTCTTGGCCAGAAACTCGCGAAACCGGCCGATGCTCTTTTCCGTCACCACGTCGCCCGGCTGAATGCCGTCGAGCAGCAGATTCGCCACGTGAGGGCCGTCCTTCTCCATCGTCAGCCATGCCACGTGATCGAACTCGCCATAAGGCAATCCCCGCAGCGGCGAACTGCCGCCGGTCGTCGCCAGATGATAATACTTCATGCCGTGGCGGTCGTATTGTGCGTAGTAATGCACGTGCCCGGAGAACACCGTGTGCGGCCGTTCGCCGAGAAGTTGCTCTGCTTTTTGCCAGTTCGTGGTATCGGGATTGCCGGCGGCCTTCGCTCGATCCACGTCGTTCCACAGCGGTTTGTGGAGAAACACCAGCGTCCAGCGGGCACCATTGTTCTTCTCCAAATCGCCGGCCAACCACTCCATCTGCTTGTCGCCGATCTTGGTCGTCGGGTCTTCGGTGTTCAGACACACGAAATGCACGCCGTTGTAATCGAACGAGTAATACAGCGGGCCGAAATGTTCGCGCCAGATCTGGTGCATCAGCGGGTTGGTTGCGTCGTGGTTGCCGGCCACGAAGAAGAATTTCATCTTCATCTGGTCCATGAAGCCGAGAAACTCCTTCCATTCGGCTTCGACTTCGCCGCGGTCGGTCGAGTAGCCCTCGATCAGATCGCCAACGGACATCACGAACGTTGGCCGCATCAGGTTGATCTTCTCGACGGCCTTCATCCACACGCCGGGCCGATGGCCGCCGGTGTTGTCGGTCATGATCGCGATCTGAAACCGCTCGGGATCGTCGAACAGCGGCTTGTCGGTCCACGGCGCGGGGCCTTCAACGGCCGGCAGAATCAGACCCCGCGGAAGCGTCGCGAAGTCCGGCAGCGCCGATTTCGTATCGTCGCCCTCGGCGTCCGAATGATGGGCCGCGGCGATTGCGCAAAGGGCAAAGGCGAGCAGGACGGCAACGGGAACGCGAAACGCAATCGATTTCACGAGCATTGGAAACGGTTCCTGGATTCTTAGCGAGACAACACGCGCCGACGATAAGCAGCGAACGACGCGCCGATAGAGCGGTACGCACGTGGCGGGGGTTTGCAACCAAACGAGTATGGTTGAAAACGCTCGCGATTTCAACTTGTTTAGGAAGCGACGCACAACCGCGCGAAAAGCTGCGACATTTCTGCGCCTGAACGAGCGTCGACTTCTATGCGTCGTAAAGAAAAGCGCCCTCGATATGCAATCCTGGAATCGTAATGTTCTCCAATGCAAAGTGCATCGGCCGGGGCGTTTTGGAGAAGTCAAACATCTTTTTTATGGTCGCCAGCGTTCGGTCATCCGGCCGCACGACGACGACCTTGGCGAGCGGCAGGCGATCGAGGAGGTTTGCCCGCTTGAGAAGATTCCGCACGCGCAAGTAAGCCGCGCGCGGACCGCGCCGCGCGCAGTCTTCTGCGGCCACCATATATCTCCATTCCGACGCGTCCACATCGTACCACCAAAGAGCAGCACGAACGCCAAGCGTAGCGTCCCGCTTGATCGCGTCATAAACTTCCTCGCCCAGTTTTACGTTCGCTTCTACCAGCGTCGTCGTAACCACGGCAACACTCCAAGATTCTTCGCCACGATTGCCCTATAAAGAGCCTCGGCGTCGGGCCTCGACCTACTATCGTACCGGCTGTCGACCTTCCAGTCCTTCACAATCGCCCAATTTGCGCCAAACGAAGGCGACGCATTAGAGTCGTTGACGACGTCGGCGTAGATTCCGGCGAGCTTCGCCAGCTTGACCGGATCGTGATCGAACGCGTCGTTAGCCCGCGACTTGTCGGGGAATTCGAACCGTCTCGTTTGTTTCGCGATGCAAGCCTTGATGGCGCACTCCACGGCAAGTCCGGACAAGTAATACGCTCCAGCAAATTCACCCAAGCCAAGCAACAGTTTCGCTTCGCGGATTCTCGTCCGTGCCAAGAGCTGCAAGTCTTTTCGTTGCATCGACCGCCCTTCGCCGAACGAATGGCGTCTCCGGTTGCACTGTGCGCACGCGGCAAGTTTGCCACACGTCCCCAATTCTAGTCACAGGAGCGACCGACGCCACGCCAGATTTCATCGCATCGCGAACCCAACGCGGTGATGGAGAACCTGCTGGAGCCTATCTGGCATATACGCTTACCGGCTGGTCGTTTTTCGCCGCGCCTGCTCGCCGCGCCTGCTCGACCGCGTGTAACACTTGACCGACCGCGGCAGCCGCCGTTGGGCTGGTGGCCTCGAAGGGTTGCTCGATGCCGGAGATGCGGCAGTGGAAGCGGAATTCCGCGGCGGCGCTGGGCGAGCTTTCCAGACGATAGTACGTCGCGCCGAGTTGCTGCAAACGCTGCAACTGAATCGCCAACCGATCGCCGCCGGCGGTTTCGGGCGCAACGTACGTGACGGCGTGGACGTCGGTCGATGGAAGACGCGGCGCCGTGTCGACGGCGATATCGCGAATCGTCGCGCTAGGCGCGGGGTTTCTGGGCGCGAAGTCCGTCGGTCCCGCGCGCTGGGTCGCCGCAGGGCGGCCCGTCGCTCGCTGCGCAGCGCTGCCCTCGGCGTCGACCGAAGTTCGCCGAGAGCCGGTCGGCGCGGGGTTGCGGATGCCCATCAACGCGACGGCCGGAACGCCGACGAGGCACGCCAGCGTTACGACGACGCGGAGGATCAGAATCGACTTGTTCGGCATTGCCCGGCGAAAGGTTGGCGGCTTGCTGACAGTGCTATCGTTTCGGTGCGGCTGTCCTGGCGCGTGCGGGTCGGAAACAACGTTGCACGGAGCGCGCGGGCGGCATGATAGCTGTCTCGGCCCCCGGCCGACAAGGCGAGGTCGGCCGATTCGCCCGTTTTTTCGCGACCGCCGCGAGGCCGAACTGCTAGAATTGACGGGGATCGGCCGGAAAACACGACGGCGGTGCTGGCGCTTCCTAATGCCCCCGGCAATCGGCCACGGTGCTCGCCCGCCCGATGTTTCGAGTGTTTCGATCTATGACCATCCGTCGCGCGAAAAAGCGTCGGCCAGTTGAAATGGACTTCCACCGCACGATGGGAGCAATGTCGATGCGTCGCGAACGAGGCGCCAGCAGGCGGAAGTTCGGGCAATTGCCGCGTCTGGCGGTTTGTTTGGCAGTGCGTTTGGCAATCGTCGCCGCAGTGTCCTTTTCGCCGGCCGTCTGCTCCGCTCAGACGGTCGCCGGCAATAGTTCCGACACGGACATCGTCGACGTCGGTCGCATCGCGGTGGAGGAAGTGCGGCTGAAGAGCGAGGTGACGCTGCGCGGTTTGATCGAATCGGAATCACCGCGGCAGACGGTGTTCGTTGAGGTGTTTCGCCCCAAAGGGAAGCAGACTTACCTGCGGATTCGGCCGCTGGAGAACGCGGATATCGCCAGCGTGAAGCGGCTCTCGGCCGACGAGCGCAAGCCGGTCGAGCGGCTGGTGGCCGAAACGCGCGACCGGGTGTGGATCGAGGCCGGCCGGATGGACGCCGTGCAATTTCGCGTGTCGCGCGAAGAGGGCCGTGTCGTCTATCGCTACGAAGGGCCGTGGTTCGATCTGACCAGCACGGCCGACGACGAATCGACGCGGCGATCGGTCGTGCGGCTTGAACAGGCGTTTTTGGCCTATCGCCGGGCGCTGCCGCCGCGGATTTCGCCGCAGTCGAAGCTGTCGGTGCTGCTGTTCGGCACGAGCGACGAATATCAGGAGCACTTGCAGCGCGCGGGCCTCGACCTGGCCAATCCGGCGTTCTATTCCGTCCGCGAGAATCGGATCGCGGCCGGCGCCGACCTGGTGGCGTTCGGACAGCAGTTGTCCCAATCGCGGAGCGAGAACGACGCGGTGCGGCGGCAGTACGACGATGCCGCGGCGGCGCTGAGCGGCGAGTTGAAGAAGCTCAACCGCACACTCGCCGACCAAGGTATGTCGCGCGACGAGCGGACACAGGAAATTCGCGCCTGGCGAACGCGGTTTCAAAACGAAGTCGCCGCCGCCCGTCGCCAAGTGCGGGCGGTCGAACGGGCGAACACGACCAAGTTCAACCGTTTCGCCGAGCGACTATTGGCGCAGCTCTATCACGAGGCGTTTCATGCCTACGTCGAGAACTATGCGTTTCGCCACGGCGAGGCCAAGCGGCAATTGCCTCGCTGGCTCAACGAAGGTCTGGCGCAAGTGTTCGAGGCCGCGATCTTCGAGGCCGATACGCTACGGCTCGACGCGCCGCATCCGAAGTCGCTGGCCCTGCTACAAGCCGATCTTCGCCAAGCACCGCCGCTGCGGCTGGCGGATTTGCTTTCGGCCGACGATGCGCCGTTCGTGGCCTCGCACCAAAGCGATCATCGAGCGGCCAAGCGGCATTACCTGCACGCCTGGGGATTTGCTTACTACTTGATCTTCGGGCCGGCTCGGCTCGATCCGGCCAAGATCGAACTGCTGGCCAGCCGCGACCAGGATTCCGCCAGGCATCTCGAGGAATTGCTCGGCAAACCGCTCGACGAAATCGAACGCGACTGGCGGAAAGCGATGCTCGAAATGTCGCCGGGCACGACGATCGTCATCGAAGAGTGAGGCGGCGGTTCGCACGTCGCATCACGGACCGCGGGCCGCTTTTTCGTCCAGGCCCGACAGCCCGAACCGCCGCGCCAGCTCGGCTTCGACCTCGGCCAGGTCCGTGTCGCGGTGGCCGAGCATCACGAACAAGTGATAGATCAAATCGGCCGCTTCGCGCACCAGGTGCTGCCGACCCTCCTCGCCCAACTCGCCGGCGGCCTCGACCACCTCGGCGGCTTCCTCGGTGATCTTCGCACCGATCTTCTCGACGCCGCCGACGAATAGCGAAGTCGTATACGACTTCGCCGGCGGATTCGCCTTGCGATCGTGAACGACGGCCATCAGCCGGTGCAGGATATCGCTGGGCTGAGTCATCATCGACTATTGTTGTGCTGCGTCGAGAATCGGAAGAAGCGCATTTTGGCTGCCCGAACGGAATCCTTCCAGGTCGAGCGTGATGAACTTAAAGCCGAGCGACTTGAGCAGGGCGACCAGTTCGTCTCGAATCGGCGGGGTCGAGATGCGGCCGATCGCTTCCGGTGGAACTTCGACGCGGGCCAGGTCCCCGGTGTGGTAGCGGACGCGGACGACGCTTAGGCCTTGCTCTTTGAGCCACGCTTCGGCTTGGTCGATCATCGCCAGTCGCTCGGGCGTCACCGATTCGCCGTACGCCACGCGGCTCGACAGGCAGGGCGACGCCGGCTTGTCCCATACGGGCAGTTCCCAGAACGCCGCCAGTTCGCGGACCTGGGCCTTGGTGATGCCGAGTTCCAGCAGCGGGCTGCGGACGTTGTGCTCGCTGGCCGCCGTCATGCCGGGGCGGTAATCGCCCGTGTCGTCGGCGTTCGCGCCGTTGGCGATGACGGCGAGGCCCAAGCGGTCGGCTGCCGCGCGGATTTGCGTGTACAGCTCGGTCTTGCAGTGGTAGCAGCGGTCCGGGGCGTTGCGGATGTAGCTGGGCGATGCGAACTCGTCGGTATCGAGCGATTCGTGCCGGATGCCGATCTGTCGAGCGACGGCACGCGCCTCGTCGAGTTCGCCGGCGGCCAGACTCGCGCTCACGCCAGTGATGGCCACGGCCCGATTGCCGAGGGCAAGATGCGCGGCCTTGGCGACGACGGCGCTATCGACGCCGGCCGACATCGCCACGGCACAACTGCCAAAGCTTTCGACCAGCGAAAGCAGCCGCAAGCGCACCGCGGAAAGTTCAGCCACCTGGTCGATCAAGGTATCGCCCTCCCTGAACCCTGACCCCCGATCCCTGCCCGCGCCAGTTCACTGATTCCCATCCCGAATCACCGGCTCCATGACCTTCGTATTGCGGTCGATCGACAGCACGACCGTCCGCTGTTCGACGCCGTCGCTCGTGCTGGCGACGATCGGGATCACCTCGCGGGCCTCGGGCATCGACATGCGGACCGTGAACGTGCCGTCGTCGCGGAGGCGGATCGGCTCGCCCTTGATGGCCACGTATGCATCGGGCCGCGTCGAGCCGAACACGATCATTTCGGCGTCGACTTCGAAATCGAAATGGCCCTCGCTGGGCAGCAACGCGCGGACGCCGTTGCCGAATCGCGTGACCATCGGGGAACCCATCGGCCGGCGGAGGCGTTCCTCGAACAGTTCGCGCAGCTCGGTGTTGTCGCCGGTCTCGGCGTAGCCGCCGCTCATGGCGTAGACCTTGTCGAAGTTGGCGGCGATGTCGGCCCAGTTCTGATCGATCGCCCCCGAGGCGCTGGCCTTGGGCGTGGTGACCAGATTGCTTCGTCCCAGCGCGTGAAAGCGGCCGCTGGCGCCGGCCAGGTATCCGATCTCGACGCGGAAGTTCTTCGGCGGATCGCGGACGTCGATGTACCAGTTGTTCACGCCGCCGTGGATTTCGATATCTCGGACCACGCGCTCCGAGGCGTTCGTCGTGCCCGTGTCGGCGACTTGCAACACCCGCAAGACCGGACGGGCGACGTGCCATTCCTGGCCCATCGCGGCTTTGGCGCGCTCGATTGTCGGTCGGGTGAGTTCCCAATGGGCGTGGAGCCAGAATGCGTCGCGGACCATCAGCACGACGCGGTCGCGGCGCTCTCCGGTCGGGTGCTGGTCGATCGTCTTGGCGGCCAAGTCACGGGCTCGTTCCAGCCGGGCCCTGATTTCGGCGATCCGCTTCTGGATGCGGGGATTTGGCTTGGTCTCGACTTTTTTTGGCTTGGACTTCGATTTCTTCACGGCGATCGGCGGATTTGCGCGCTTGACCAGCTTCGATTTTGCGGCCGGTGACTTCGAAGTGGTCGACTTCACGGCGGCGCGGCGCGTTGGCGAGGCGGCCGGGCGGGTCTTTTTGGCGGCGGCCCTGACGGTCGGTTTCTTGGCCTTCGACTTGGCCAATCGCACGAGCGCGCGGACCAACTGGTCCTTCCGCATACTGTGCCAGCCGGAGACGCCCCGCTTCTTGGCCATTTCGGCCAAGTCTTTGGCGGTGCGCGAGTTAAGTGATGCGGTAGTGACCACGGCACGAACCTCCGATCTAGCGTGGGCGTCGACCACATGCGTGGCAACGACCAAGCCGATTGCTGCGTGAGTCGGCCGTCCCTGACCCGATGAACCAAAAAGGTATGAATTCAAGTTGCGGCGGGCACCACGTCGTCGACGGTCGCCCGTGAAGGCAAACCGTGGCACGCGGCGTACTGTGCGCCGGCGCTCCCCCATATCGGTCCGGTCGAAGGGAAGCGACGGATCAATCTCAGTTTAATCGAGATGCGGGCCGCCCGCAACCGACACACCCCCGAATCGGTGGGTTTTGTGTGAGCGTCTCGATTGTGGGTGGAAAATCGGGTCTATTGACGGTAGTGGGCA
>JBBDYI010000052.1:0-7664 GCA_040901705.1 Pirellulales bacterium
GAAGAGCCTTTTTTATGAAACGTCAGTTGCCGCCGGTTTCTCGGAAAGTGCAGATGAGATCTGAGATCTGAGATATGAGATATGAGATATGAGATATGAGATATGAGATATGAAATCTGAGATATGAGATATGAAATCTGAGATATGAGATATGAAATCTGAGATATGCGAATCGGAGATTGATAACATGCGAGCTATGAACTCGACTGCGATGTGCGTGGTATGGATGGCGGTTGCGTCGTTTGCGTCAATGTCGGCGTCTGCCGAGGACAAGCCGGCGGCGAAGGTGACGTTCGATGAGCACGTCCTGCCGATCCTCCGCGAGCATTGCGCGACGTGCCACAACCCGGACAAGGCCAAGAGCGATCTGGTCGTGACCACGTTCGCCGGCATCATGCAGGGCGGATCGAGCGGCGCGGTCATCGAGCCGGGTGACCTCGACGCTTCGCGGCTGTGGGCGTTGGTAAGCCACCAGGAATCGCCGGAAATGCCGCCGATGCAGCCGAAGTTGGCCGACGCCAAGCTCGACGTGATTCGCAAGTGGATCGCAGGCGGTGCGCTCGAAAACGCCGGCGCCAAGGCGACCGTAAAAAAGAAGCTCGACCTGGCGCTCGCCTCATCCGGCGGAGCCAGCAAGCCCGCGGGCCCGCCGCCGATGCCCGAAGGTCTGGCCCGAGAGCCGGTCGTGCGCACCGAACACCTGGGCGCGACGACAGCCCTCGCCGCCAGTCCCTGGGCGCCGCTTGTCGCCGTCGCTGGGCAAAAGCAAATCTTGCTCTATCACAGCGACACCGGCGAGTTGCTCGGCGTGTTGCCGTTCCTCGAGGGCGTGCCGCATATTCTCAAGTTCAGCCGCAACGGCGCGCTGCTGTTGGCCGGCGGCGGAGCGGGCGCACGCACCGGCCGCGTCGCCGTGTTCGACGTCAAGACCGGCCGCCGCGTGACCACCGTCGGCGAAGAACTCGACACCGTCCTCGCCGCCGACATCAACGACACCCACACCCGCATCGCCCTGGGCGGTCCGCAGCGCGTCGTTCGCATCTACAACACCGCCGACGGATCGCTCGTCAACGAAATCCGCAAGCACACCGAATGGATTTACGCACTCGCGTTCAGCCCCGACGGCGTGCTGCTGGCCTCGGCCGACCGCACGGGCGGTCTGTTCGTCTGGGAAGCTGAAACCGCCCGCGAGTTTCTCAATCTTCAGGGCCACAGCGCCGCGGTGACCGACCTCAGTTGGCGCGCCGACTCGAACATTCTCGCCAGTGCCAGCGAAGACTCGACCGTGAAGCTGTGGGAAATGAACGACGGCAAGCCGGTCAAGAGTTGGAACGCCCACGGCGGCGGCGTGGCGACGGTCGACTTCGCACGCGACGGCCGGCTGGTGACCGGCGGCCGCGACAAGACGGTCAAAGTCTGGGACGCCGACGGCAAGCAGCTTGCCGCGTTCGGCGGGTATACCGACATCGTCCTCGAAGCGGCGTTCGCTCACGACGGTGCGCGGGTGGTGGCCGGCGATTGGACCGGCAGTATTCGCTTGTGGAGCATCGTGGACAATAAAGAGGTCGCCCAACTTTCGCCCAACCCGCCGACGCTCGACATGCGAATCGCCGCGGCCAAGGCAGCGCTGCCGCCGTTGGAACAGGCGCTCGGCGCGGCGCAGACCGAACTCGCCGCGGCGCAGAAAATCGTCGACGAGCGCACCGCGATGCTTGCCGAAGCCGCGACGGCGCACGCAGCCGCGGTAAAAGCGACGGAAACCGCCCATGCCGCCGCCGCGACGGCCGAGAATGCGCTGGTCGCCGCGCTGCAAGCGTCCAAGACGACTTCGGAAACGGCGATTGCGGCCAAAGACGCAGCGGCCAAAGCTCCGACCGAAACGCCCGAGCAGCAGGCTGCCGCCAAATCGCTCGCCGAAGCCGCAGCAGCCGCGGAAGCGGGAGCCGTCCAAGCCGCCGCCGCAATCGCCACAGCGAAAACGGCCCGCGATGCGCGGGCCGGCGAAGCCCAAGCCGCCGCCAAAGCACTTGCCGAGGCGAAGTCAAAACTCGATGCTATCGCGCTGACCAAAGCCGAAGCCGACAAACAGCGCGAGCCGAAGGCCGCCGCCGTAGCCGCCGCCGAGCAGGCCCAAAGCGCCGCGGTCTCGGCGCTACAGGCAATTGTCGCCGAGAAGCAGCGATTCGAGGAGTCGCTCGCGCAGCTTCCGATCGCCGCCAAGGAAGCCGCCGATCGGGCCGCCGCCGCAATGGTGGCAATCGAACAAGCTCAGGCCGCTCAAGCCGACGCCGACGTCGCGATGAAAGCAAAAGAGGCCGCTGCCGACGAAGCCGCCACCCGGCTTGCTGCAATTCAGGCCGAGGTCGACAAGCTCAAGGCCGAAGTGGCGTCGGCCAAAGCTGCCTCCGACGAGAAGGCTCAAGCCGTCGCCGCCGCTTCCGAGGCCGCCGCGACTGCGCAAGCCGCCGCCGCTGCCGCCGCTGCGAAAGCCAAAGAGGCGGAGACGATCGCAGCGCTGCGCGCCCAAACCGCCAATCGTTGATGCCTCTTCCCGAAACGGTAGTATCCCGAATTTGTAGGAGGCGAATCCTTTCGCCGAAACGTCGGTAGCCGCCTCCGCCAGCGAAGGGATTCGCCTCACACATCGAGCGTCCTGGCAGCCATCGGCGATGCTTCGGTGCGCGGGAGGATGCTGCTTGACGGTCCGTGCGGGCAGGACTAGAATTTCGCCCAAACTCGAAACGCCATACGGAGTTGTGTCTAGTGTCGACGCGATCAAACGCCGCTCGACACAACGACCCGCGGCGACCATTCCCACGCATTTCTGGCAGAGCAGCACGAGGACCGATTCGTCGGCCGAGCATGCATCTGCCGTTCCTCCGGACATTACCGTGGCGACAAAAAAGCGACCGCAATCCTCGGACGACGATCCTACATTCTCGCATTGCGATCCTCCCGGCCCGACCGACGTGTTCGACGTCCGCAAGGTTCGCCAACTCGTCGAACTGATGCGCGAATTCGACCTTGGCCTGGTCGATCTCAAACAGGGCGAACAGCGCGTTCGATTGCGTCGCGGCGGCGAGCCTGTTGCGGCCCCGGTCGCTCCCATGCCAGCCGCTCCGCCCCCCGCGGCATCTTCGCCGAGGCCCGCCGATGCTCCCGCGCCATCCGCCGGCAAGAAGACCGTGCTCATAAAAAGCCCGATGGTCGGCACATTCTATTCCTCGCCCAAGCCCGATGCCCCGCCGTACGTAAAAGTCGGCGACATGATCGCGCCCGAAACGGTCGTCTGCGTCATCGAGGCAATGAAAGTGTTCAACGAACTGCCGGCCGAAACCAGCGGCCGCGTCGTCGCCCTGCTCGCCGAATCGGGCACGCCCATCGAATACGGTCAGCCGCTGTTCGAAGTCGAGCCGAAGTAGCGTGAGAAGGTTCAAGTCTCAAGCCTCAAGTTTCAAGTAAGGCATAATGTTTAAGGTTCAACGCGCCCCCGCTTCCCACGCGAACCAAAGAATAGTCGCGGCTCCTCAAAGGAATCGGCAGCGGACATAACTCAACATCCCCGCTTGAAGCTTAATACTTAAACCTTATTTGAACCTTGATTCTTGATACTTGATACTTAAACCTAAACCTTAAGCTTCGAACCGTTGTCCGTATCCCGACGCTTCAGCCCCGCACCTTCGCCGCGCCGATGTTCAAACGCATCCTGATCGCCAACCGGGGAGAAATCGCGCTGCGGATCATCCGCGCCTGCCGCGAGTTGGGCGTCGAAACCGTCGTCGTTTATAGCGAGGCCGACCGCGGCGCCGCCTATCTCGACCTCGCCGACGAGGTCTATTGCGTTGGCCCGGCGAAGGCGTCCGACAGCTACTTACGCATCAACAACATCATCAGCGCCGCCGAAGTCGGCAACGTGCAGGCGATCCATCCCGGCTACGGATTCCTGGCGGAAAACGCCCACTTCGCCGAAATCTGCCGCAGTTGCAACATCGAATTCATCGGTCCGCCGCACGAAGCGATGAGCCTCTTGGGCGATAAAAACTCCGCCCGCAAGCTGGCTCGCGAGGCGAACGTTCCCGTCGTCCCCGGCAGCGACGGCCTCGTGACGACCGAATCGCAGGCCGTCGAAATCGCGCACCAGATCGGCTTTCCGGTGCTGATCAAAGCATCCGCTGGCGGCGGCGGACGCGGCATGCGCGTGGCCTCGAACGATCTCACTCTCAAGTCGGCCCTCTCGCAAGCCGGCGCCGAAGCCCAAGCCGCCTTCGGCAACGCCGCCGTTTATCTCGAAAAGTACATCGAACGCCCCCGCCACGTCGAAGTCCAACTGCTGGCCGACAATTACGGCAACGTGGTGCATTTGTACGAGCGCGATTGTTCGACCCAGCGCCGTCACCAGAAGCTGATCGAAGAAAGCCCCAGTCCGCGGCTCACCAGCGAAACCCGCGACGCGATGTGCGCCGCCGCCGTTCGCCTGGCCCACGCCGTCAATTACACCAACGCCGCCACGGTCGAGTTCATCGTCGATCAGCAGGGCAACTTCTACTTCATCGAAGTCAACACGCGCATCCAGGTCGAACACCCAGTGACGGAAATGGTCACGGGCATCGACCTGATCAAAATGCAGTTCCGCATCGCCGCCGGCGAAAAGCTGCCCTTCGCCCAGTCCGATATCGAGCATCGCGGCGCGGCGATCGAATGCCGCATCAACGCCGAAGACCCGGCGGCCGGCTTTCGTCCCTGCCCCGGCAAGATCGACCTGCTGATTCCGCCCGGCGGCTTCGGCGTCCGGTTCGATTCGCACGCCTACACGGGCTACACGGTCAGCCCGCATTACGATTCGATGATCGGCAAGCTGATCGTCCACCAACCGACCCGCGCGGAAGCGGTCCGCACGATGCTCCGCGCCCTCGACGAACTCCGCGTCGACGGCCTCAAGACCACGATCCCGATCCACCGCGAGATTCTCAGCCACACGGCCTTCGCCGAGGCCCAGATCGACACGACGTTCGTCGAGCGGACTTGGGGTAAGTCTTGAGCGGCTCGTCGATCGTGGCGATTGCGCGTCCGATGTTGCCACGATTGGAATTTCGCCGTCTCGAACCGCTCAACCCAACTCGGCGATCCGCGTCGCACCCGGCTCGACGAGATATTGCGGCCGCCCTTGCAGGTCCGCGATCGTCACGGCGTCCGGGTCGATCCCCAGGCGGTGATACAGCGTCGCGAACACGTCCGGAAACGTCACCGGCCGGCTCACCGCTTCGCCCCCCAAGCGATCGGTCGCGCCAATCACCTGGCCCATCTTCATGCCGCCGCCGGCGAGAATCGCCCCCGACACGCGCGGCCAATGATCGCGACCGCCGCCGGCGTTGATCGTCGGCGTGCGGCCGAATTCGCCCCACGCGATCACGCTCACATCGCGGTCCAGCCCCCGCGCGTGCAAATCCTCGACCAGCGCGGTGATACCCTGATCGAAAACCGGCAAGTCCTCTCGCTGCCGCTTGAAAATCGAATTGCCCGGCCCGCCGTGCCAGTCCCACTTGCTATACGCCACCGTCACCACGCGGACGCCCGCCTCGATCAGCCGCCGGGCCATCAAGAAATTCTGCGGCACCCGCGGCGCGCCGTTGTCGTCCATGAACACCGTCGCATCGCCCGTGCCATATCGCGCCACCACGCGCGGGTCTTCCTTCGACAGATCGAGCGCGTCGGCCAGCTTCGACGAACTGAGAATGTCCATCGCCTGAGCGGTGAACTGGTCCATGCCAGACATCTGCCCGCTGGCGTCCGCGTCGCGCCGCAAGCGGTCCATTGCCGCGAGTAGTTGTCGCCGGTCGTTCATTCGCCCCGCAGTGACGCCCTGCAAAACCATATTCTCGCGGCTCGCCCCCAGCGCCGCGAAGCCCGCCTGACCGACGCCCAAATATCCCGGCCCCGGCTCGTTGTACGGACCGTGCGAACAGCGATAACACAAGCTCACAAACGGCGGCATCGCCGGATTCGCCGCGCCCTGAACCCTCGCCACGGCCGAACCCAACTGCGGCCAGTCCCCGGTCGGCATCACCCGCCGCTGATCGCGTCCGGTGTAGCATTGAAATGCGTTGTGATCGTCCTGAGCGCCCACGATCGAACGAAGGACGGCGAACTTGTCCATCATCTTCGCCATCCGCGGCAGATGCTCGCACAGTTCGATGCCCGGCACATTCGTGCGGATCGGCCGAAACTCTCCGCGAACCTCGACCGGCGCGTCCGGCTTCAAGTCCCACATATCCAAATGCGGCGGCCCGCCGACCAGATAGATCATGATCAGCGACTTTTGCGACCCGCCGCCGCCAGCACCGGCGCTCGCCGCCTCGGCCGCCAACAACCACGGCAACGTCAACCCGGTCAACCCCACGCCGCCAATCTGTAGAAAACTCCGCCGCGACATTCCGCCGCGAAGAGATCGCGAGTCTCGATCGAAAAGCGTCAACATCAGCTTCGCCCATTCGAAGGCAATCGGAATTCGGCAAGGCCGCAAGGGCCAAACGCCAATCCACGCAGTCCACGTCGCCCCCCATTCTCGCGGCAACGCACCGAAATCGCCAGTGCGAAATCGGGATAATCCGGCAATGCAATCTGTCTCTCGTCGCTATGAGCCGCACCGCAACGCCAATCCGCACCGCCGCGTGGTTAAACGACGAAACTCAGGCAAAGACGGATCGGGCCACGTGGGCTAGAATTAGGAGATACGCGCTATAGTGGCTCGCACGACCATCGCCGCCACGCGGTCCACCTCGCCCGCGAGATTCTCCATGAGCTTCGAAGTCATCATCGACCAGGTCCGCAGCTTCGCCTCGCGCAACCAAATCCCCATCCGGCCGCTCACGCTGCTCGTCGGCGAGAACTCCAGCGGCAAGTCGACGTTCCTGGCATGCATCGCGGCGGCGCACGGGCTGCGATCGGGCTACACGCTACAGGAATTTAATACACCGACCTCAGAGGCTATCTACAAAGTTTACTCGGGAAAACGGCAGCTAGCATTTGGCAAGCCGGTACTTGTAGGGCGGTCGAGTTGCTGGCGGGTTGTAGCTTTCGTAGCGCAATGGCGATGCCGGTGATTTTGACCATCGCTTCGCTGGAGTCCGTGCGTCGTTCGTAATCCTTGCTATGCCTGCGCCAGCGTCCGATCCACGCCAACGTCCGCTCCACAACCCATCGCCGCGGCAGCAGTGTGAAGCCATGCACGCCGGGTGGACGCGAGACGATTTCCAACCGCCACGGCGGCGACCAGTGGGCCAGCCAGGCATTCAACGCGTGGTTGTGATACTTGTTGTCAGCCCACACAACCTCCAGCCGCGGAAACTTCGCCGGCAGCACCGACTCGAACACCCGCGGCGCGGCGGCCGCGTCGTCGACACTCGCTTGCGTGACCGCGACCGTCAGCAGCAAACCCAATGTATCGACCAGGATATGACGCCGGCGGCCGGTGACTTTCTTGCCGCCGTCGTAGCCGCGCAGACCGCCGATCTCGGTCGTTTTCACCGACTGGCTGTCGATGCTTGCGGCGCTCGGCGTGGGCTGGCGACCATCGCGAACGCGAACTTCGCCGCGCAGGGCGTCGAGGATCCGCTGCCACGTGCCGTCGTCGCGCCACGCGGCGAAGTATTTGTACGCCGTGCTCT
>JBBDYI010000053.1:0-7651 GCA_040901705.1 Pirellulales bacterium
GAAATTCCATAAGCTAGCAATGACAGCTTGAAAGGGGTGTCACAGAGCACCCTACTTGATGCGAGGCATAATCCCGTGGGAATTGAGAATCAGAGGCCGGACCGTGTGGCGACCGTGGTCGTTGTGGAGGATTCCGCCGCGACGGGTCGCGTGCGGGAGATTTTTGACGACATCAAGGCGACGAAGGGCATCGACTTCGTGCCGAACTTTTGGAAGACGCTGGCCACGTATCCGCCGCTGCTGGAGGAGACGTGGTCGCGGTTGAAGGCAGTGATGACGCCGGGGCGGATCGACCTCGTGACCAAAGAGATGATCGCCGTGGCCGTGTCGGCGACGAACGGGTGTTCGTACTGTTTGCATTCGCACACGGCGGCGCTGAAGAAGCTGGGCGTGGACGACGCGACGCTGGGCGAGTTGTTCGCCGTGGTGGCGCTGTTCAACGCCACGAATACGCTGGCCGATGGTTATCAGGTGCGGCCGGACGTCTCGCCGGCCGGAAACAAGTAGCCGCGTGAAATCAACTCAACGCGGTGGATTGCGGTGCGAACATCGTCTGGGCGCGGTCCGGGCCGACGGAGACGACCTCTACCGGGCGGCCGACGAGTTGGCTGAGGCGGTCGAGATAGGCCCTGGCGGCGGAGGGCAGGTCTTCGATGCGGCGGACTTCGGTGATTTCCTTCCGCCAGCCGCTCAGCGTTTCGTATACGGGCTTCGCCTTACGCAGGTCGTCGACGTGGCTGGGGAAATTCACCGTCCGCTGGCCGTCGATCTCGTAGGCCGTGCAAACCTTGATCTCGTCGAGTGCTCCGAGCACGTCGAGCAGCATCACGGCGAGCGAATCGACGCCGCTGAGCCGGGCCGTGTAGCGGGCCGCGACCGCGTCGAACCAGCCACACCGCCGCGGACGCTTGGTGACGGTGCCGTATTCGTTGCCGCGGTCGCGTATGTGCTGGCCCGTGGAGTTGTCCTGCTCGGTGGGAAACGGGCCGCCGCCGACGCGGGTGCAATAGGCCTTGACGACGCCGAGCACGCGATTGACGTAGCGGGCCGGCACGCCTGCGCCGCTGCAGACGCCGACGCCGCTGCTGTTGCTGCTGGTGACGAACGGGAAGGTGCCGTGATCGACGTCGAGGAGAGCGCCCTGTGCG
Organism: Pirellulales bacterium; assembly: GCA_040901705.1. Taxonomy (GTDB): domain Bacteria; phylum Planctomycetota; class Planctomycetia; order Pirellulales; family PLA5; genus PLA5. The sequence goes on from JBBDYI010000053.1 coordinate 1,149, forward strand.
CCCTCGAAGAGCACTCGCTTGTTGGCCTCGAGCGCGTCGAGGAGCAGCGTGGTGGTGTCGACGACGTGTGGCCGCAACCGCTCGGCATAGCCGCGATACTCGGCCAGAATCTTGCCGGCGTCGAGCTCCGCCACGTCGGCCAATCCGGCCAGCACTTGCCGCTTCGTGGCGACGATCCGCTCGATGCGCTGGGCGATCGAATCGCGGTACAGGTCGCCGAGGCGAATCGCGTAGGAGCGGCCGACCTTGTCGCGGTAGCAGGGGCCAATGCCGCGTTGTGTGGTGCCGATGCTCTCGCCGTCGGCGGTGCCTTCGTTCATTGCGCGGTCTTCGATGAAATGCCACGGCAGGATGACGTGGGCACGATCGCTGACGAGCAGATTCTCGTCGATCTTGATGCCGCGCTCGACCAGGCCGTCGATTTCCTGGATCAGCGTGGGCGGATTGATGACCACGCCGCCGGCGATGACGCATTGCACGCAGGGGCTGAAAATTCCGCTGGGTATGAGCGAGAGCTTGTACTTCTCACCGCCGGCGACGACGGTATGCCCGGCGTTCGCGCCGCCTTGATAGCGGACGACGAAATCGTGCCGCTCGGTCAGCAGATCAACCAGCTTGCCCTTGGCTTCGTCGCCCCATTGCAGACCGATAACGCACGTACCCGGCACGAATCACCTCTCTTGCGTGGGCGTCGGCGAATTTGTCGAACGGCGAATTCTCAACCGGCGCGTCGGGAAACAGAACTGACGCGATTCGCGGATAAGCCCAAACCTAATACTTGTAAGCTGCATGATGCGACGCCGTCAAGACGCGCGTACCATTATCGGGCGATTGACTCGGACGCCGCGAATCGAATGAGCAGGGCAAGCGGCATCCGATTTGTCGTCGCGGGAGGACTGCTACGTCGCGAGCTGTTCGTCGGCGGCGGCCGTACCGCTTTCGTCGGCCTCGGCCATCGCATTGGCGAGCGTGAAGTGGAATTCGCCGCCGGCCCCGCTTTCGGCACCGTTTCCGGCACCGTTTCCGGCACCGCCACCGGCGTGCGACTGGTACCAAATCTCGCCGCCGTGAGCCTCGACGATCGTCTTGCTGATGGCCAACCCCATACCCATGCCGTCGGCCTTCGTGGTAAAGAACGGCTCGAACAACCGGGCGATGCGTTCCGGCGGGACGCCGGGACCGCCATCGGCGACGATGATTTCGACGTCGTTCTTGTGGCGCACCGCACGCACGGTGATGCGACGCCGCTCGGCGGGCAGCGGGGCCACGGCCTCGATCGCATTGCGAAGCAAGTTCACCATTACCTGCTGAATCTGCACTCGATCGATCGCCAATTGTTCGTCGGCTTTGGCGAGATCGAGGTCGATCGTCACGTCGTGCTGCTTGGCGAGGAACTGCGTGAGATCGAGCGACTCGCGGACCGTCGTCGCGAGCGAAGCCGGCTCGCGGGGAGCCGCGTCGCGGCGGAAGTAGTCGCGCAGCCGGCGAATCACGCTGCCGGCCTGCCGCACACTGGTGTTGATGTGGCGCGTCCATGCCAGCGCGTTCTTGACCTGCAACTCGCCGGCGTCGTCGTCGGTGAGCGAGCGTTCGCAGGCGTTGGCGAAATTGGCGATGGCGTGCAGCGGTTGGTTGATTTCGTGAGCGATACCGGCGACGAATTCGCCCATCGTCGACACCCGCGAAACGTGGGCGAGTTGCTGCTCCTGACTGCGAAGCCGTTCGGCGGTGAGTTTGGCGCGGGTGATGTCGGTCACCGTGGCGATCGCCGCGCGAGGCACGCCATGATGATCGAAGATCGCCCGAGTGTTCGCCGAGAGCCAACGAGATTCTCCGTCGGGCAACGGGATTTGCAGAATCCGTCGTTCGCGCGAAACACCCTCCCTAAGAGAAATGGCGATGGCGCAATTTGTCTCGTCGAACGGCCTGCCCGACTCGTCGCGAGCCACGGAGAACAAATCCAGCACGTCGCGGCCGACGATTTGGCTCTCGGGGATGCCGAGGATGTTGCACAGGCTGGCGTTGCATGCCTCGACGGTCCGCCGGTCGTCGACCAGCAGCACGCCCTCGGCCATCGCGGAGACGACGCCGCGGTAGCGTTCCTCGCTCAATCGCAAGGCGTCCACGGCCCGTTCTTTTTCGGTCATATCGTGGACGAACGTAAGCACGAGAGGCTCTCCTTCGGCACCGGTAAGCCGAGTGTTGGAGAACTGCACCGTGCGACGTTCGCCGTCCTTGCGCGTCACTTTTACGATCTCATCGCGCATGTCCTCGCCGCCGCGGACTCGATCGCGCACGGATTCCATCACGGGCCGCGATTGCGAATCGGGGAACAGCAGCGGCAGCCAGCCGTGGCGATTGACTTCGGCCAGCGTATAGCCCGTGATCTCCTCCAGCCGTCGGTTCCAGACGCTGAATCGGGCGTACGGCGGCGCGTCGAGCGTTTCGCTGACGCACAGCCCTTCGCCGGCATGTTGAATGATCGACTCGCGAAATTCCGCGGACCGCCGCAGTTCGGCTTCCGCCGCAACGCGGTCGGTAACGTCGTGGGCGGCAGCGAGCAAATGCGTGCAATTTCCCTTGTCGCAAAACAGCGGCGTGAAGCGAACGTCGAACGTGTGGCGTCCCGATGGCGTATCGACCGTCCGAACAAACGCGACGGCGTTCTGCAACTCGATGGCGTTGCCGGCCAATTCTCGCAGCGGTGCGGCGATTGCCTGCGGCGCGAATTCGGAAAACCGTCGGCCGACAATGTCTTTCTCGGTAATCCCGAAAGTCTCCAGCGCCGAACGGTTGATGCGCAAACAGCGGTAGGCGACGTCGTTATCCAAACGCTCGACCTTCCACAGCGACACCGCGTCCGACACGCCGTGGTAAATCGACGACAGTTCGTTCTCGCTCGCCCTGAGCCGGCTTTCCGCGTTTTTCAGCTCCGTAATGTCCATGTACGAGCCGATGGTGCTTTGCAGGTTACCTTCGGCGTCGAAAATGGGAGCGGCCGAGATCATCACGCTACGCCGTCCACCGCGGCGGCCGACGATCGTCGCCTCGTACGTCGATCGCATGCCCCGGCGGCGCTTCTCGCGTTCCCGAAGCAGCGTTTCTCGGCAATCCTCCGCGAAGAATACGCTCGTGTCGATGCCCATCGCGTCTTCGGGCCGGTCCACCTCGAGCATTCGACAAAGCGCATCGTTGAGGTACACCGCATGGCCGTTTGGCGTCACTTGCCAGAAGCCGAATTCACTGCTCTCGGTCAGCGCCGAGAAACGCCGTTGTTGTTCCGCGACCTGCTGGCTGCGGGCCTTGAACTCCGTCACGTCCCACGATGCGCCGACGATCCGCGTCGCGCGGCCAGAGGCATCCCGCTCGACGCGGCCGTTGTGCCGCAGCCAGTGCAGCGAACCGTCCGGCCAAATCACCCGACTATCGACCGAGTACGTGTCGCCGTGGGCGACGGCGAGGTTGCGGATTTCGCGAGCGACTTGCCGATCGTCCGGATGCAACAGATTCCGCCAGTAGTCCGCCGGGTGGCCGCGATTGTCCTCGCCGACGCCGAACAGCCGGCCCATTGCCGCCGTCGAGCGAACTTCGTCCGTCGTCACGTCCCAGTCCCAGACGCCCACGCCGGCAGCGTCTTGCGTCAACTCCAGCCACGCCTGGCTTGCCTGCGCAGTCGATTCGGCGCGGCCACGTTCGGCGACTTCGCGGGCAAGGTCGCGCGTGCGCTCGTCCACTTTGCCTTCGATTTGGGCCGATCGGCTGGCGAGCACGAGCGAAAAGGTGCCCATCAGCGCCGCCGACAGCGTCCCTCCCAGCAGCAGCCACCATTGGTCGCGAGAGACTTGTGGAACGCGCGGCGTCGAGGCCGTGCACAACGTCCATTTCCGGCCGGCGGCATCGATGTCGAACGATTGCTCGAATTCCCCGCTCAATTCCGACGAATCGGCGACACTCGTGTGCGGCGCAATCGCCGTCGGCCGCTCGCCTCGGTGAGCCTCCGTCGATATGCTTATCGCAAAGGCGCGATCGGCGCCGGCGGCTTCGGCGGTCGATCCAGACGTTTCCGTCGACCCGGCCCCGTCGAGCGCCGATGCTAGCAATTCATCGGGACTTAAAAACGCCGTGACGTAACCGACCAGCGACTCACGACGCTGCTGCTCGGTCAGAGGCGGCGTGGCCGTGGCGTACACGGGCAAGAGAGCCAACACGTTGTTGGCGGCCCGCGAGTTTTCCGTCATCGAAATCGGCGTCGCCGCCACCAACTCGCCTCGATCGCGGGCCGATTCGCCGGCCGTCCGCCAGGCGCCAACGGAAAGGACATCATAGCCGTACAGATTGAGTTGCGGCCGCTCCGTGACGACGTACCGCAGTGGAAAATACTCTCCTCGGCGTCCCGCGGGCGATAGTCGGTTGTCGGCGCCGTGCTCAACGATCTGAAATCCGGGGTGTTCCTCCCTCTCTTTTTCTTCGAACGCAACGCGGCCATCGAACGTCACACGGGGCAGCCAACCGACGCTAATCAGCGCGGGCCTGCGTTCCAGATAGACGGAGACAAAACCGTCGAACTCCGATTCGGTGACATCGTTGCTGGAGTTGAACAACCCACGCAAGCCATAGAGCACCTCGAACGCGGCGTTGAATTGATCCCGCACTTCGTTCGACACCGCCAGCGAACGTCGCTCGAATTGGTTTTGCCGGCGTGCAAAAGCCGCATCCCGCATTTGAACGGCAATGATCGTCACGGCGACGACGAACAGGGACAGCGGAATCCCAAACGTCGCCAGCCGTCGCCGACATTGCTCGCGCGGCGCGGCGAACCAAAACAGCGCGAGCGGCGCGATCAGGAACACTCCCGCCGCGTCGCCAGCCCACGCCGTAGTCCACGTCCAAGCCGCCCGGTCGAATTCGATCGATCCAATGGCATACAACGAGCCGACTCCGACCGTCGCGTTGATCGTCGAACACAAGACGCCGGCCAGCAGGACCAGCCGGACAATTTGCCCGTCGCTCGCCGGGAACCGGAATTCCGGCCGCCCTTGGCGAACCAGGTACGCGCCGGCGACGCTAGCCAGCACTTTTCCAACGCTGGAAGCGACGGCGACAAAACCGATTGTTTGTGCCGACAGTTCCGCTCGCCCGCCAAGCGTCCAAACCGCTTCGACGAGCGACGCCACCGCAATCGCCGGCCACAACCGCAGTCCCCCGACGATCAACCCGGCCAAGGCAATGCCGGCCGCGGGCCAAAACGGGCTGCCGAAGTCGCCGCTCGACTGCAACAGCAAGCCCAACCGGCTCGCCGTGTAGTAGCAAACGGCAAGCGTAGCGAACTGCGTCCAATACGAGTATTGCGCCGCCGATGCGGCGACGGTTGCATCCGGGTGCGCGGCCGCGTCGATTGTATTGGGTACATTAGCCATATTGCGGAATCGACGGCCCTAGTTCGACCGCTTTTCAATGATCGCGTCCCATTCGGCGGCTTCGTTTCCCGAAAGCTCCTTGCGCAGCTCTGGATAAACCGAGTTCGTAATGATGGTCCGCAGCTTGACATCGTTGTCGATTTCCGACGACGGCCAGAGCCGTTTGAGCGCGATGAGCTTTTCGACCGTCGAGGCGGTATTGCCGAGGTAGAAATGCGCGGCGCACTGGCCGCCGATGCCGAAGGCCTTGAGTTGCGGGTCGCCGTCGAGCGCGGCAAGTTGATCGTACCATGCGAGCGCCTCGGCGTACCGATCCTGATTCAAACATAACCGGGCGAGTTGCTGCTTGGCCCGGCGGACCGGCAAGGCGTTGTTCGGGTCTTCCTCGGCAAAGTAGTCGACCACGGCGCGAAGGCGGGCTTCGAGTTCGCCGCGGTCGGCGTCGGCCGTCTGCGAATCGGCGAACAGCATCGGCAGGGCGTAATCGTATTGCGCCTGGGCCGAATCCTTTTTGTCGACGCCGGATGCCGACGCCCTCGTAGCCAGGAGATTGCGTTCCCGCAGCATCCAACCGCCGAGCATGCCGACGGCGAATACGGCGATCGCCAACCACATCCAGCGATGCCCGCGCCGCGCGACGGGCATGGCGCGGGTCTTCATCACCGCGTCGAGCCGCATCGTCGCCGCCCACGTCGTGCGGTCGAGAGCAAGATCGAAATTCGTATCGTCGAGCAGGGCGGAAGCGTCGCCCGCTTCGAGCGGCACGGCCCGCACGTCGGCCAACAGGGCCGCGGCCGTGGCGTATCGGTCGTCGGGATCTTTGGCCAACATGCGGTGGACGATCGCGCACAGTTCCGGCGGCAAGTCGGGACGCGCTTCGGAAAGCGGCGGCGGCGTCTTCTGCAAATGCTGCACCGCCACGCCCAGCGCCGTGTCGCCGGTGAACGGCGTTTGTCCGGCCAGCACGTGATACATCGTCACGCCGAGCGAGTAGATGTCGCTGCGATGGTCCAGCGGGCGGCCCTCGACTTGTTCCGGACTCATGTAGAGCGGCGTACCGAGCATCACGCCGACGCGGGTCAGGTC
>JBBDYI010000054.1:0-45550 GCA_040901705.1 Pirellulales bacterium
CCCCCAATAACCACCAACCACCCCCTTGAAATCAAACACAGCCGCTCTGCGGTTCGGGCAACCAATCCCTTCCGTCCCGATTCCCAGATTGCGCGATGACCCACACTACCTCGATTCCAACCGACATCCGCCGCGCCGCGTTGCTGTTTTCCGGCGGCCCGGCCCCCAGCGCGAACGCCGTGATTTCGACGTGCGCCGGATCGTTTCTCCGCAACGACATCGAAGTCGTCGGCATGTTGTACGGCTACTCGAACCTGGTGAACTATTCGCCCGACACGCCGCTCGTGCTGGGCAAGCACTATACGGCGATCGACGAAACGTCGCTCAAGCGGACCCGCAACACGCAGGGGATTCTGATCGGCACGGCGCGGACGAATCCTGGCAAGCACATCGATTCGCCGGACCACCTCGACGACGCCGAGCGCGTGGCGCCGCTGCGCACCGTGTACGAAGCGCTGTGTTCGATCGAAGTCGATGCGCTGGTTTCGATCGGCGGCGACGACACACTCAAGACGGCCAACAAGTTCAAGTTGTTCCAGGATCGCTGTCTGCCCGCGGGGAGCCGGCGGATTCGCGTGGTCCACGTCCCCAAGACGATCGACAACGACTATCACGGCATCGACTTCACGTTTGGCTATTTCACGGCGGTCGAGACGCTGGCCAGTGAGATTCGCAATCTGCTGGCCGACGCCGAGGCGTCGCGGAGCTATTTCCTGGCCGAAACGATGGGCCGCAGCGCCGGTTGGCTGTCGTACGGGGCGGCCATCGCCGGCGAGGCTTCGCTGGTGATCAGCGTAGAAGACATCGTCGGCGAGTATTTGTCGCAGGAAGACATCGAGGAGAGCGGTCGCACATCGCGGCACGCCATCATGAACGTCGACAAAGTCGTGGAGCGGATCGTCAAGATGATGCGCGTCCGCGAGGAGAAGCACGGCAAGAGCTACGGCGTGATCGTGATGGCCGAGGGTTTGGCCGAGAAGCTCCCGACGCGGATGTTAGCGGGGATTCCGCGCGACGATCACGGGCACATTTCCGTGGCACACGTAAACCTCGGCAAGATGTTCGCCGATCTCGTGGCCCGCGAGTACAAGAAGCAGACCGGCCGTTCGCGGAAGGTGACCGGCTTGCAACTCGGTTACGAAGCCCGCTGTGCCCGGCCGCATGCCTTCGACGTGATGCTGGGGAGCCAACTCGGCGTGGGCGCGTTTCGGGCGCTGGTCGAAGAAAACCTCGACGGCGTGATGGTGTCGGTCAGCGGTCAGTTGGACTTGCACTACGAGCCGTTCGAGAAATTGATCGACCCGAACACTCTCGTGACGGTGGTGCGGTTCGTCAGGCCCGAGTCGGACTTCCACAAACTGGCGCGGTTTTTGGAGACGGATGTGAACGACTGATCCGGATTATTCGTGGCCTTTGCTCTCGCGTAGGTGTTTTCGGGCGAGAATCCGCTTGCCTGGGGCACGGGGCCATCTTTGCTTGTTTCGGGCGTAGCGCCCCCGTTCCCCCGCCAGGATCGAGATCGCCGCCGGAGAGGACACGAAACCGGGAAATTCGAGTATCCTCTCGGCCATGAGCCTGAATCTTCTTATTACGCCCGGCGGCTTTCTGCGCATCGTGGACGACGCCGAGGCGCTGCCGTGCGTTTCGGACGCGGCGGCAGCGGCCCTAAGCGAGGCGTTTGGCAAGTCGAGCGCCGAGGGACTGCTGCTGTTGGCGTCGCAGGAGTTGACCGCGGATTTGCCGGCGGCGCTGGTGTTTTGGCGATCGTTCGCGCGGCAGTTCTTTCAGGCGGTTTGCCAGTTGGGCGAAGGAGGGTTCCGGCAGTGGCAATCGGTCGCAGCGCCTTCCGCGGAAACATTGAGTCGGTTGGTGGCCGACGCCCCGCCGATGCGCGGGCTGGAATATCTAACGGCCGAGTTGTTGAAAGCACTCTGGCGCGAACTGCGTGATTTGGCGCACTCGCGAGCGGCGGCGTTTCCCGAAGGTCCAGCGGCCTGGCTCCGCAGCGTCAATCCGCAGTGGCACATGCTGGGCCGCGTGATCTTTCACCTCGCCGAGAACAAACGCGATCCACAGCGGCCATTTGCGTTTCTGGCCACGTACACGCACAAGCTGTCGAGCCAGGCAAAGCTGCAACACCTGCCGCTGGCCGACGCGCTGAAGAGCTACGCCGCCGCCAAGGATCAGCAGAAGCTCGAATCGCTGCTGGAACCGGTTCGCCGGGCGGCCGAGCACAGCAAACTGGCGAAGGAACTTCTCGACAAACGATCGCTGTTCGCCCCGCAAGCCTGGACGGTGCGGCAAGCCCATCGCTTTCTGACGGAATCGCCCGCCATCGAGGCGGCCGGCGTGGTCGTGCGTCTGCCCGACTGGTGGTCCGCCCGCAATCGGCCGCGCCCGCAGGTGCAGGTCCGCATCGGTGGGCGGCCGGCGAGCGCTTTCGGTGTCGACGAGTTGCTCGACTTCCGAGTGGCCGTTTCGCTGGACGGCGAGCCGCTGACCGACGACGAGTACCGCGAGTTATTGGCGGGCGCGGAAGGCCTCGTGCTGCTGCGCGGCAAATGGGTGGAAGTCGACCAGACGAAGCTCAAGCAGGCGCTCGATCATTGGAAGCTGGTCGCCGCGGACCATCCCCAGGGCATCGACTTCATCACCGGAATGCGGATGCTGTCGGGCGCCGATTTGAGCGCCGCGGAAGCCGTCGACGACGAGGTCGCCTCATGGTCGCGAATTACGGCGGGCGATTGGCTGCGCGACACGCTCGAACGTCTCCGCCAGCCCGACAGTATCGACGCGTTGAAGCCGGGCCGCGACCTGCACGCGACGCTACGGCCGTATCAAGCAGACGGCGTGCGCTGGCTGTGGTTCATGATGGAACTGGGTCTGGGCGCCTGTCTGGCCGACGACATGGGACTTGGCAAAACGATTCAGATCATCGACCTATTGTTGCAGCGAAAGCGGGCCGCCGGCGGCAAGAGTCGCGGGCCAAGTTTGCTGGTCGTGCCGGCCTCGCTCATCGGCAACTGGCGGCAAGAGTTGGCCCGCTTTGCGCCGTCGCTCACCATGTTCATTGCCCATCGCAGCGAAACGAGCGCCGAGATACTGGACCGCGTGGCGGCTGATCCCGAGCGCGAGCTGACGAACTTCGATCTGGTGATTACCACCTACGGCCTGGTGCGGCGGCAGGACTGGCTGGCGAAGACGAAATGGTCGCTGGCGGTGCTCGACGAAGCGCAAGCGATCAAGAACGCCGGTTCGGCACAAACCAAGAGCGTCAAAAAACTGGCGGCGACCGGGCGGATCGTCCTCACCGGCACGCCGGTCGAAAACCATCTCGGCGATCTGTGGTCGCTGTTCGATTTTTGCAGCCCCGGCCTCTTGGGCACGGCCGCCCAGTTCAAGCAGTTCGTCAAACGGCTGGGCAAGCAGCAAGACTCGCAGGCCTTCGGCTCGCTGCGGCGGCTCGTGCGGCCGTACATTCTGCGGCGGATGAAGACCGATCCCGCCATCGCGCCCGACCTGCCCGACAAGACCGAGATGCGGACGGAGTGCGGGTTGTCGAAGAAACAGGCCGTGCTCTACGAGCGGGCCGTGGCGGACCTGTCCGAGCGACTCGATACGGCCGAGGGAATGGCACGCCGCGGTCTGGTGCTGTCCACGCTGATGCAGCTAAAGCAGATTTGCAATCATCCCGACCAGTTCCTGTCGGGCACGACGTACCAAAGCGACGAGAGCGGTAAATTCGAGCGGCTGGCGCAACTCTGCCAGCAGATTGCCGAGCGGCAGGAGAAGGCGCTCGTTTTCACTCAGTTTCAGTCGCTCACCCAGCCGCTAGCAGACTACCTGGCCACCGTGTTCGGCCGCAGCGGGCTGGTGCTGCACGGCGGCACGCCGGTTCGCAAACGGGGCGAGCTCGTGCGCACGTTTCAGGACGACGCCGGCCCGCCGTACTTCGTCATTTCACTAAAAGCCGGGGGAAGCGGACTGAACCTGACGGCCGCGTCGCACGTAATACATTTCGACCGCTGGTGGAACCCGGCCGTGGAAAACCAGGCCACCGACCGGGCGTTTCGCATCGGTCAGAAGCGCAACGTACTGGTTCACAAATTCGTCTGCCGCGGCACGCTTGAGGAGCGAATCGACGACATGCTCACCAGCAAGCAGGCCCTGGCCGATCAGGTGCTCAGCGAAGAGGGCGAAACGCGGCTCACGGAGTTGACCAACGACGAACTATTGCGGTTCGTCTCGCTCGACATCGGCCGGGCCGCCGCCGAGGAGTAAATGCCGAGGAGGTAAACTTGGAGCGGCCGCTGGCCGCAAGCGAAAAACAAGCTGGTTGATTTTCTAACGCGAAGGTCGCAGAGGTTTCGCAAAGGATGCAGAGAAAAGCACGAGTGAGGTGTAACGTTGCATTGGCGCAGTTCCCAAAAAATGTCTTCTCTGCGCGCCCTCCGCGACCTCTGCGTTAAAAAACGAACCCACCCAAATTTGCGCAAGCAAGAAGTTCCGGATTCGTAGTACGGAGAAGTAGCCGGCAAAGTCCGCTTGTACGCCGGGCGATAGGCGCGTTAGATTTGGTATTCGCCGGTAGACGCAACGCCAACTGCAAAGAGTTTCGCCCCGATTAAACCGCCGAAAAGTAAGCCCTGAAAGGAGTCGAGCTATGTCGTGGTATGGACGTCGCGAGAGGTACGGACGAGGCTACGGTTACGGCGGCTTTGCCCCCTATGTTCCGGTCGCCAAGCGGCGGGCCAACGCGGCCAAGCATGCGCAAAAGCTAGCCAAGCAGGAAGGGCGTCAACTCGCGCCCGTACTCATCGCCGGGCGAGCGATGGCCACCACCTACTGGGGCAAGGCCTGGTGCGACAATCTCGAAGCCTACAGCGACTTTGCCAATCGTCTCCCCCGCGGTCGCACCTACGCGCGCAACGGCTCGGTCATCGACTTGCAAATCAAGCAGGGGAAGATCGCGGCAATCGTCAGCGGCTCGCAGATCTACACGATTTCGATTTCCATCACGACGCTGGCAAAGCCGTCGTGGACTCGGCTCAAAGCCGAGTGTTCGCAGTCGATCGCCTCGCTGATCGATTTGCTGCAAGGGCGGTTCGACGCGGGCGTGATGCAGCGGCTGGCGCATCCGACCGACGGATTGTTTCCGCGTCCCAAGGAAATCACGATGAAGTGCAGTTGCCCCGACTCGGCGGGACTATGCAAGCACCTGGCCGCCGTGTTGTACGGAATTGGAAACCGCCTCGACACGTCGCCTGAGTTGCTGTTCACGCTTCGTAACGTCGATCAATTGGAGTTGGTTGGCGACGCAGTAGCGCATGGCAATCTCGACCGCACGCTCGACGCGAACGAAGACAACTCGCTTGCCGGAAGCGATTTGGGCGAGATGTTCGGCATCGATCTTGATGAACGCCCGGTGGTTCGGAAAACGACGCGCGGAGCGAAGAAACCGGTCGCCGCCAAACCGAAGTCGACCGCGGTAGCATCGCCAAAAACGCGCCGCAAAGCGCCGGCTAAGCCGAAGCCCACGGCGATGAAAGCAACGGCAGTGAAAGCAACGGCGGCGAAAGCCTCGGCGGGGGCCAGCGGCAAGCGTCGCAAAGCCGCCGCCGCCGGCGACACCACGCGCCGCAAAGCCCGCTAGGCGGATCGCACATGGTCGGCCGGCAAGGCGCTCGACAGCGTGGCAGCGGCAATACGCACACGCTTGTCGAATTTGACGGGCCGACCGTCGCGGTCCACGTTTTCTCGTGAAGCGAACATGGGCCGCGTCACCTAAGGCGAGGGCGAGGAGAATTTCGTCGATCCAAGCGCTTGCCATGCGCGTGGCCAGAGTCCGCGACAACCTTTGCGCTTCCGCTGCACTTTTTCGCCGCGAATTGCCCGTGGTTGCGGATAGCCGGTTGGAAAAGCGGAGGACGTTCGCCTCATACGGGGTCGAGAACGCCCGCGGAATTCCAGCGAAATAGAATCGGGAGTGGCCCCGCTCGCCACGGCGAGGTTTCCCTTCAATAATGGCGCAGCGGAACCCGACCGCGAACGGAAGCCTACCGAAGCCCACGATGAACTGTCGACTCCTCGGCAATACCGGCCTCAGCGTATCGGCAGTCGCGTTCGGGGCTGGACCGGTTCCAACGCTGTTGGTTGGCGACGACCGGCGGCGTCAAATCGAAGTCGTCGCTGCTGCGCTCGATGCGGGGATCAACTGGTTCGACACGGCGCCGACCTATGGAAACGGCGCGTCCGAACAATCGCTCGGGGCGGCGCTCCGCACGTTGGACGCCCGCGACGTGCATCTTGCGTCGAAGGTCCGCATCGAACCGAGCCACGCTGGCGGTCTTCGTGAAGCGGTGTTGACGATCGTCCGTTCAAGTTCGAAACGCTTGGGCGTCCCGCGACTCGCGTTGCTGCAACTGCATAATGCGATCACGTTGAGTGACGGCGAAATGCCGTCGTCGATAAGCGCGTCGCGCATACTCTCGTCCGGCGGCGTGCTCGACGCGATGGAGGCCGCCCGCCGCGAGGGACTCTGCTCGCATCTAGGCATCACCGGCATCGGTTCGCCGACCGCGCTGCGGGAAGTGCTGTCGAGCGGGCGGTTGGCGACGGCACAGATTCCGTTTAGCATCGTGCAACCAAGCGCCGGCTGCGCCGTGCGCGGTCCGTCGATCGACGACTACGATCGGATCCTCGCGGATTGCCGGCGGCAGTGCATCGGCGCGCTGGCGATTCGCGTGTTTGCCGGCGGCGCGATCACCGGCCAGCCGCCCAGCGAACATACGAAGCGCACGCCGTATTTTCCATTGGCCGCGTTCGAGTCCGACCGGCGGCGGGCCGAACGGATCGCCGCAGCGCTGCCGCCCGACTTGACGATTGGCGAAGCCGCGCTGCGGTTTGCCGCGCATCATGCCGACGTGTCGAGCGCAATCGTTGGGTTTTCGAGCGTCGAGCAAGTGCGGCAAGCCGCGCAGTACGTCGCGGCCGGGCCGTTGAGCCACGCGACGATTGATGCGATCATTGCGGCAGCCTCGGCAGAACGCTGAAACGGCGAGGATGCAGCATCAAATGGCAAACGTATCGCAAATCTCTGCCGCTATTTCCGCGAAGCAGCGCTACCTCGCCCTGGCCGCGGCGTTTTTGGGATGGATGTTCGCCGGACTGCAAATATCCTCGTTTGCGCTCGTAACGCGGCCGGCGATTTTGAGCATGTCGGAAGACCGCGCGCCGCAATCGGCGGCAGGTCGAGTCGAGGCGGAACGCGACGCCAAAGTTTGGTTCTCTTGGTATCAGGCGGCGTTTCTGTTGGGGGCCGCCGCCGGCGGCTGGGTTTTTGGCGCACTGGGCGACCGCGTCGGACGCGCCCGCGCACTGGGCTACAGCGTGCTGACGTACTCCGTTGTGGCCGGCGCGGGTTACTTCGCGACTACGCCCGAGGCGCTGCTCGCGGTGCGGTTCATTTCGTGTCTCGGCGTGGGCGGCGTATGGCCCACGGCCGTGGCGCTCGTTTCGGAGACCTGGTCCGATTTTTCGCGGCCGCTGCTAGCTGGGTTGTTGGGGACGGCGGCGAACTTCGGCTTCGTGTTTTTGGGGCTGCTGGGCGGATACCGTTTTATCGTGCCGGAAGATTGGCGTTGGGTGATGCTGGTTTGCGCGGCTCCGGCGGCGATCGGCGCGGCGACGCTACTGCTCGTTCGCGAACCGCCGCGCTGGCTGGCCGGACGCGCCGCGTCGACGAAGCGGCGAAACTCGCTGGGCGAGGTGTTGCGGCCGCCTTACTTGCGGCGCACGATCCTCGGCGTCGTTCTCGCGGCGGTGCCGGTTGTGGGAACGGCGGTGAACGCCGTGTGGGTGACGCCGTGGTCGGATCACGTTTCATCGCAGCGAGCAAATCGAGGCGACGCCGACGAAGCGGAATGCGACGTCGCGCGGCCCTCGCAAGATCGCACGCGCACCGTTCGCCCAAAATCGGTTCAGTCGTCTTCGTGGCTGCCGCGTTTCGACGATTCCCGCGCAAGGGCGGCCTGGACGCAGGTTACGCGGTCCAGCGGTGCGGCGCTGGGAAGTTTGCTTGGCGGTTGGCTCGCGACGCTGGCCGGAAGGCGGCTGGCCTATTTCTTGATTAGCCTGGCGTCACTTGGCATTAGCGCGACGCTCTACGGCCGCCTCGACCCATCCATGCCACACTTCTCGTGGTTCGTCTTCGCGCTCGGCTTTGCCGGCGTCACCTATTTCGGCTGGTTGCCGCTGTATCTGCCTGAGTTGTTTCCGACGCGGATTCGCGCCACCGGCACGGGCGTAACGTTCAATTCCGGCCGCGTCGTCGCCGCGGTAGCCGCAATCGCCACGGCGTCGGCGATCATGTCGGTCGACAACCTGAACTACGCGCAAATCGGCCTCTGGACGAGCGGCATTTACGCGATCGGCCTGGTGGCGATTTTGTTCGCGCCAGATACGTCGCAGCACGGCTTGGAGGATTGACGATGGCGAGCGTGGGGCTTATCGGCATCGGTCTGGTCGGCACGGCCGTGTCGGAACGGCTGCTTGCCGATGGTTTTGTGGTTGTCGGCTTCGACGTCGATCCGGCGGCGACAGAGCGGCTGGCGAACCTGGGCGGCACGGTTGTCGAATCCGCCGCTGCGGCGGTCGCCGCGTGCGACGAAGTGCTGCTGAGTCTGCCCCGTTCAAGCGACGTCGTCGAAGTGCTCACGAGTTGTGCGCACGCATTGCACGACGATCAGTTGATCGTCGACACGTCGACCGGAGCGCCGGAAGACGCGCAGCACTGCGGCCGGCTATGCGCGAAGCGGGGCGTGCGTTTCGTCGAAGCGACGATTCTCGGATCGAGCCAGCAAGTTCGCGAGGCTTCCGCGGTCGCCATGCTCGGCGGCGAAGACGCCGCGCGGACCCGTGCGGAGAACATCGTGACGCATTTCACCAGCCAGATTTTTCACGTCGGCCCGCTCGGTCAGGCGAGCCGGATGAAGCTGGCGGTCAACCTCGTGCTCGGAATCAACCGGGCGGCATTGGCCGAAGGGCTGGCGTTTGCCCGCGCGGTCGAATTGGACCTGCCGCAAGCGCTCGAAGTTTTCCGCGCCGGAGCAGCCTATTCGCGCGTCATGGACGCCAAAGGCGAGAAAATGCTCCAACGGGAATTCACGCCCCAAGCCAAACTCTCCCAGCACCATAAAGACGTCCGCTTGATTCGCCAGGCGGCTGCGGCCGCGAACCTGGTGCTGCCGCTCACCGACGCCCACGAGCAACTCTTAACCGCCGCCGAGCGGGCCGGCCACGCCGCGTCCGACAACTGCGCCGTGATAGCAGCCTACGATCGGCCCTAACCGGGGGCGTGGTGGCTTTGCCCAGCGATTGCCGTCGGAGGTAACGAAATATTTGACTATTTCCAATTCTTTGATTACATTGAGCGTGGTTCTTGCCGCACCACGAAGGCTGCTCGGAGATGCTAATGCCATGAACTCTGTCCCTTTTCTCAACCGATGCGCGACGTCGGCCGCGATTTGCCTTGGTCTCATCGCCGCCGGAATCATCAACACGGCATACGCCGACGGCTTGCCCGTCGTTGGTTCGGGCACGCAGCTCGTGCATTTGAAAGCCGATCAGGCCAACGTCGTCCTCGGCGCGGGTAATGCCGTTTCTCAGTGGAACGACCTGTCGGGCCTGGGCAATAACTTCTTTCAGACCGCCGGCAATCGCCAACCGGTCTGGGTCGACAACGCGCTCGGCGGCCACGCCGTGATCCGCTTCGACGGCGCGAGTGACTGGCTCGACGTGGGAGCGGGACTCGCGATCGGCGACGCCATGCCGTTTACGTTTTTCGCCGTGACACACAACACGACCGATCCCTTTGCATTGTTCGACAGCGCGCCGCAGGCCCAGAACACGCTTCGCTTCGGCGCGTTCGGCGCGCCGTTTCCGACGCCGAACAATGCCGTTGAATTCTGGGATAAGTCGCCGGCGTTAGCCGTATCGCTCAACGCCAGCGGATCGGTGCTTTCGCTGCGCGGGTACGACAACGCCACGACGAATCGCGTGATGGAAGTTCGCGAGATTTCCGCGCTGGGCACGAATTCGTCCTCGGCCACCGGCAATACGAACCCCGTCGTGTTCGGTGGCAATGGCGGTCCAAACATCGGCACGATCAACAACGGCGGCAACGGCTTCTATAACGGCGATCTGGCGGAACTGATCATCTACAGCGGCAAGCTTTCGTCGCCCGACGTTGAAGCCGTCGAGAATTACTTGCGCAACGAGTATTCGATCGGGGCCTCGCCTCCTCCGCCGACGGCCGTTCCCTCGGCATTGGGCAACTACGGACAGACCGTGCTCGCTTCGTCGCCGGTGGCGTTCTGGCGACTGGAAACCAACGACGCGCCGCCGACCGACTCGGCCGATGCGGCGGGCTTTCCGCAGTTCGGCCCACAAAACGGCGTGTATCAGAACATCAGCATTTTCAACCTCGCGCAGCCCGGTCCGCGCCCGACGGACACCGTCAACGGCCAGCCACTGCGCGGATTCGCGGCCGACAACAAAGCCGTCGATTTCCAAGGCAACGGCGGCTTCGGCGACGACGTGGCACTCTTCGCCGACGACGGCAACTTGAACATGGCGCCGGGCCTGACCTTCTCGCTCGAAGCTTGGGTGAAAGGTCCGCCGCAGCAAGAACCGGGCGGGCCGATCCTCGCCAAAGGAATCGGCGGCGGCGGCGAACAGTTCGCGCTCGACATCGTAGGCGGCGCGTTTCGCTTTTACCTGTGGGATGGGCTTATGCCCAATACTCCCTTTGTCGCTCAATCCACGGTGCAACTCAGCGGCGAATGGCAGCACGTCGCCGCGGTGTTCGATTCCGCCGAAGGCTTGATGAAGCTGTACGTCAATGGCGAGGAAGCCAGGTCGATCACACCGCCCGCGACGATGATCGACAACCTCGATCCCATCAGCGTCGGCGGCCGGCGTAACGCAAACTCGCCAAACTACGACCTGAACTTCGACGGACTCATCGACGAGGTGGCGATTTACCGGTACGCCCTGTCGCAGCAGCAGATTCGAAGCCATTTCGACGCGGCTTTCGTGCCGGAGCCGGGCTCGACGGCGCTGTTGCTGTCGAGCCTCGTCGTCGGTGGCTTCGCCGCCCGGCGGCAGCGGCGGCGTTAGCGAAGCCTGCAGCAAACGATAACAATCGACAGCCGCGCAAGCGCGGCGACGGAATCGCCGTCGTCGCGCTTGTTTTTTGCGGTCGCGTCGATCGCAGCATAGGAGTCTGGCGATGCGGATCAAGAACCGGCGGTGCGTAGAACAACTCGAACCGCGGCTCACCCTCGACAGCACCGTCGTCTTCAACGAGGTGATGTACCATCCGGCCGGCGACGGCACGCCGGAATGGATCGAATTGCACAATCAAATGGCCGTCGACATGGATCTGTCGGCGTGGCGACTGCGCGGCGGCGTGAATTTCGATTTTCCCAGCGGCACGATCATCCCGCGGCAAGGATACCTGGTCATCTCCGCCGATCCCGCGGCGCTCGCGGCACACGGGTTTGCCGGAGCGCTCGGTCCTTGGACCGGTTCGCTCGACAACGACGGCGAGCGGATCGACCTGATGAACAACAGCGATCGGCTGCTCAATCGGCTGGACTACGGCGACGAAGGTGCTTGGCCCGTCGCGGCGGATGGAACCGGCGTCACGCTCGCCAAACGCAATGAGAACGCGGCCAGCGACGCCGCGGCCAACTGGACGTGGAGCGGGCAGCGCGGCGGAACGCCCGGCGAAGAAAACTTCCCTCCGGCCGTTCCGGTGGTGGTCGAGACGACGGCCGTGGCGATCGAAGGAACGTGGCGTTATCGCGACGACGGCGTCGACTTAGGCGCGTCGTGGAAGAACGCGGCGTTTGATGACACCGCGTGGTCCAGCGGCAACGCGCTATTCTACGACGAGACGGCGTCGCTGCCGGCGGCGAAGAACACGCCGCTTACTCCAGGACAGACGACGTATTATTTTCGCACGTCGTTCGCGTTCAGCGGCGACCCGAGCCAAACGCAGTTGCAACTGCGGCCGGTCGTCGACGATGGCGCCGTTTACTATCTCAACGGCGTAGAGGTGTATCGCCAGAACATGCCGGCCGGCCCGATCGGCTACGACACGCTGTCGACCGGCGTAGTGGGCGATGCGCAGTTCGCTGGGCCGTTCGTCGTCGACGCGCCGAGCCTCGTCGTCGGCCAAAATGTGCTCGCCGTCGAAGTGCATCAAGGGCCGCAAGGCGGATCGAACTACAGCGAAACGATCCTCGGCGCCAATCCGGTCGCGTATTGGCGGCTGGGCGAGACGAGCACGGCCAGCGGCGCGGTCCTCGACTCGGCCAGCAACGCGGGACCGCCGCAAGCGGGCGCGCAAAACGGCACGTTCGCCGGCTTCAATCCGGCCAACCTCGGCACGGCCGGGCCGCGTCCAACGGACCTCGTTGGCGCCCAGCCGCTACTCGGCTTCGAGTCCGACAATCGCGCTCCGGATTTTCAAGGCGCCAACGACGGCGGCAACGATGTCGTATTGATTCCCGACACCGGTTCGCTCAATTTCGCCACCAACCGGCGATTCACGCTCGAAGCGTGGGTCAAGGCGCCGCAGGGAGCGCCGCAGGAAGGCGGTGGCGCGATCCTCGCCAAGGGGCTTGGCGGCGGTGGCGAGCAATTCGCCATCGATCTGGTCAATGGCGCGTACCGCTTCTTCCTGTGGAACGGCGGCGCGCCGAACACGCCGTCTGTGATTCAAAGCAGCGCGTCCCCGAACGGCCAGTGGCAGCACGTCGTCGGCACGTTCGATTCGGCCGCCGGCATCATGCGATTGTACGTCAACGGTCAGCAAGTCGGCGCCACGACTCCGCCAGCGACGATCGTCAACACGACGCACGACGTCAGCATCGGCGCTCGGAAGAACCAAAACTCATCCAATTACGATTTGAACTTCGACGGCCAGATCGACGAGGTGGCGATTTACGATCGCGCACTCTCGCCGGCGGAAGTGACGGCCCATTTTCAAGCCGCGTTCGTCAGCGGCGGCGGTGTCGGACCGGCGCTCGACGACGTCGCATTCGGCGTCGAGGCCGTCACCCAAGAGACACTGCCCGACGCGGCGACGGTCCGCGTATCAATGAACGAAGTGGCCGCATCGAACGAGCAAGAGTTCTGGCTGGAACTGATCAACCGCGGCGGTCAATCGGCGACGCTCGATGGCTACGTGCTGCAAAGTTTCGGCGCCGTTGACGCGGAGCACGTCCTGTCGGGCGTGACCATCCCGGCTGGCCAGCGCCGAGTCATTACCGACGCCGAACTCGGCTTCAAGCCCGCCGTCGGCGATCGGCTCGTGCTTTATTTTCCGGGCCGGGCCGCAGTGGCCGATGCGGTTGCGGTCGACGATCGACTCCGCGGCCGCTCTCCGGAAGCAACGGGCGAATGGCGATTCCCCGACGTCGCCACACCCGGCGCGGCCAATTCGTTCGATTTCCGCGACGAGATCGTCGTCAACGAAATCATGTACCACGCGCGGCCCATGCTGCCGACGCCCGGCACTCCGGCGACGTTCGCCACGACGACGCTGCTGGCGATCGACGCAGCGACCGATTGGCGCTACAACGCCACCGGTACGGACCTGGGAACGAACTGGTATCAGACGCAATACACGACGGCCAACGCGGGCTGGCAAGAAGGCCCCGCGCCGATCGGCTATGAGCTTGACTCGATTCCCATTCCAATCCGAACGGAGGTAACAAACCCCGCCAGCCCGCCGGCTAACCCGTTCATTCGCACGTATTATTTCCAGACCACGTTCGACGTTACCGACCCGTCGAGCATTGATGCGCTGCACGTGCGGCACATGATCGACGACGGGGCGGTGTTTTATCTCAACGGCGTCGAGGTCGACGCGCTGCGGTTCAACATGCCGGGCAATTCGGGCGATCCCGTGCCATACGCCACGATCGCCTCGGTCGGTGTGGGCGAAGCCGCGCTCGTCGGGCCGATCACGGTCGATCCATCGCTGCTGGTGGCCGGCACGAACGTCCTGTCGGTCGAAGTTCACCAAGCCGGAACGGCAACAAGCAGCGACATCGTGTTAGCGGTCGAAGTTTCCGCCGCCGTACAATTGACGCCGCCGATCCCCGGCACGCCGTTCGCCGAGAATCCCGACGAGTGGATCGAGATATACAACCGCGGCACGACGCCGATCGACCTCGGCGGTTGGAAATTGAAGGAAGCCGTGCAGTACGAGTTTCCCGGCGGCACGACGCTTCAGCCGGGCGAGTATCTCGTCGTGGCGAGCGACGTCGCCGCATTTGCGGCCGCGCATCCGGGCGTTGCCGTCGTCGGGCCGTTCGGCGGTTCGCTGTCGAACTCCAACGAGCGCGTGCTATTGGACGACGCCGTCGGCAATCCGGCCGATGAAGTGCATTATTTCGATGGCGGCCGCTGGCCCGCACTCGCCGATGGCAGCGGCGCGAGCCTCGAACTTCGCGACGCGGACGCGGACAATGCATTCGGCGAATCCTGGGCCGCCAGCGACGAGGCCGCCCTCAGCCAGTGGCACACCTACACCTATCGCGGCATCGCCGAGACGACAATCCCCGGCTCGCCGACGCTGTGGCGGGAATTCGCGCTCGGCATGCTCGACGGCGAAGGCGAAGTCTGGCTCGATGATATCAGCGTGATCGAAACCCCGAGCACGACGCCGATCGAGCGGATTCAGAACGGCGATTTTTCCGCCGGAGCGGCCCACTGGCGTCTGCTCGGCAATCATCAGCGAAGCCAGGTCGTCGCCGAGCCGGGCAACGCGGCGAACGCGATCTTGCGGCTGGTGGCCAGCGGCGCGACGGAATATCAAGGCAACCAGATCGAAACGACCCTCGGCGGCGGCGCGACGATCGTCGATGGCCGGGAGTACGAAATCTCGTTTCGCGCCAAATGGATCGCCGGCGCGTCGCAGCTCAACACGCGGCTCTATTTCAACCGTCTGGCGCGGACCACGCCGCTCATCGTGCCCACGGGCGGCGGCACGCCCGGCGCGGCGAATTCGACGCGCGTCGCTAACGCCGGGCCAACCTACGACGACTTGCTCCACGCGCCGGCGGTGCCCGAAGCGGGACAACCGGTGACGGTCTCCGCGCGGGCCGAAGATCCCGACGCGGTCGCGAGCATGACGCTGCGGTATTCGATCGGCGGCGGCCCGTTCGTCACGACGGCGATGACGTTGCAAGCCGACGGACGTTACGCGGGTACGATTCCCGGACAATCGGCATCGGCGCTCGTGCAGTTCTACGTCGAAGGACAGGACGCCCAGGGCGCAACCTCGACGTTTCCCGCGGCCGGTCCCAACTCGCGGGCGCTGGTCCGTTGGAACGACGGCCAGGCCAGCACGGGACTTGCCACAAACTTCCGCATCTTGATGACGCAGGCCGACACGGACCTGCTGCACTTGAGCACCAACACGACCAGCAACGAGCGGCTCGGCGCGACGATCATCTACGACGAAGGCGAAATCTTCTACGACACCGGCGTGCGGCTCAAAGGCAGCTTCGTAGGCCGCGACGTGGGCCGCGTTGGATTCAATATCTCCTTCAATCCCGATCAACTATTTCGCGGCGTACACGACAAGGTTTCCGTCGATCGATCCCAAACTGCGACCGCCATCAGTCCGACCGAGATGCTGCTGTTCCAGATCGCCAACCAGGCCGGCGGAAACTTGCCGAGCCGTTACGACGACTTGATCTACGTCATCGCGCCCCGCTCGGCGCAGACGAGCATCGCCCACCTGCGGATGGCCGGATACGACAGCCTTTTTCTCGACGAGCAGTTCGAGAACGGCAGCGAAGGCAACGTGTACGAGTTCGAGGTGCTGCGTTGGGCCACGACCACCGTCGACGGGAATGCTGAAAGCATCAAGCGGTCGGCCCAGTCGGGCAACGGCTACGACAACGTCGATTTTCAGAATCTCGGCGCAGACAAGGAAGATTACCGCTGGCTGTTCCTGCTCACCAACAACCGCACCGAGGACGACTACAGCGACTTGATCCCGGCGGTGCAGACGTTCAGCCTCAGCGGCGCTGCGCTCGACGCCGCGGTCGAGCAATACCTCGACGTCGACCAGTGGATGCGCGTGTTCGCCCACAACTCGCTCGGCGGCGTTCGCGACGCGTACAACTGGGACAACCACCACAACATGCGCGTGTACACGCGGCCCGACGACGGCAAGCTGCTCGCGCTGCCCTGGGATTGGGACAATCTGTTCAACGCGCCGACCGGACCACTGTTCGGCGGAGCGAATCTGGGCAAGATCATCAGCCGCCCGCAGAATTTGCGGCTGTTCTACGGGCATCTGCAAGACATCATCGCTCGTTCGTTCAACACGTCGTACATGGCCTATTGGACGAACCATTACGGCCAGGTCGCCGGCCGCGATTTCAGCGGTGCGCTGAGCTATATCAACCAGCGGGCGACCTACGTGCAATCACAACTTCCCGCTCAAGTCCCGTTTGTCATCACGACCAACGGCGGCGCAGATTTCTCCGTCGATCAGCCGACCGCAACGATCGAAGGCAACGGCTGGATCAACGTTCGCGAAATTCGTCTGGCGGGCAACGCGACGCCGCTGGCGGTGCAGTGGCTCGACGTGGATAGTTGGCAGGTCACGATTCCGCTTTCGCAGGGCGAAAATCCTCTCACGCTGGAGGCCGTCGATTTCCAAGGCACGGTCGTGGCCAGCGACACGATCAACGTGACGAGCACGGCGACGACGCCGGTAGTCGAGTTCTTGCGAATCAGCGAGTTGATGTACCACCCGGCCGATCCGACGGCGGCGGAACTGGCGGCCGGATTCGTCGATTCCGACGAGTTCGAATTCATCGAATTCGTCAACGTCAGCGCGACCGAAACGCTCGACTTGGCGGGCGTGGCGCTACTCGACGCGGTTTCGTATTCGTTCGGCGCGACGACGCTGCCGCCGGGAGCGCGCATCGTGCTGGCCGTCGATCCGGCCGCGTTTGCCCAGCGTTACGGAACGTCGATTCCCGTCGCCGGCCAGTACAGCGGCCGTCTCAACAACGCCGGCGAGCACGTGCTGCTGGCCGACGGCCGCGGCGCGACGATTCTCGATTTCACCTACGACGACACCGGCCCGCTCTGGCATCCGACGACGGACGGCTTGGGTTATTCGCTGGTCATCGTCGACGAGCAAGCGCCGACCTCAAGCTGGAACGACGGCGCGTCGTGGCGACCCAGCTTCGAACTCGGCGGTTCGCCCGGCAGCCCCGAACTGATGGCCGGCGACGCCAACGGCGATCTGCGAGTCGATCTAATCGACCTTGCCATCGTGCAGGGCGCGATGGGCACGACTAGCGGCGCAGTGCGAAGCACGGGCGATCTCAACGGCGACGGTGGCGTCGATCGTGCGGACGTCGCGATCCTGGCGCACAATTTCGGCCGCGCAGTCACGCTCGCGCCGACACCTCCAGCCGCGGTCGTCGCGCACGCTCGCGAAGCATCGTTGATCGCTCGGGAGCCAGGGCCATCGCCAAAAATCGTGGCGGTTCGGCGGCGCAAAATCGTCTCGGACCTGGCCGATCGTACTCTCGAAGCGATGATGCAGGTCACGCCGCGCAGTACGTCGCAGGCCGATAAAGCGCCAGCCCACCTCAGAGCGCGGCGACGGCTGTGAAGTTGGCCCGCGGGGTTGGCGGATACGAACCGCGAATTCCGCGGAACAACCTTAGATTTCCCAACCCTTGCGATACGGCTTCGACAAATATTGATTTGCCGCCTCGACGTTCGTAACCTTCATGGTCGCCGGATCGAATTCGATCGCAGCACCGGTCCGATACGCCACGTTGCCCAGCAGCACGATTTCGGTAAACGGCCCGGCATACGCAAAGTTGCTGCCCGTGCGGCTGCCGGTCTTGCAGGCGTCGATCCATTGCCGATGGTGCCCCGGCGATTTCGGCAAGTAGGACGCCGGCCCTTTGAAATCGGCAAACTGCTCAGCGGGCAACAGCTTCGGCATCTTGTCGTGCTCGACCGAAATTCGGCCCCGCTCGCCGATGAACAGCGATCCGTTCATCGGCAGTTCGCTTGCGACTCGCTCCGGCGGCCGCGCCTCGCCTTCGTACCAAAACACATTCACGGCCGGTAGTTTTCCCCGCGCGGCGAATTCGAATTTCGTTTCCATCCATTTGGGTCCGCTGTGGGCATGCGGCTCGGGGCCTTTCGAGGAAACCTTCACCGGCCCTCCCAGTTCGAGCGCCCAGAATGCCGGATCCATCAGGTGGATCGCCATGTCGCCGATGGCGCCGCAACCAAAATCCCACCAACCTCGCCATTTGAACGGCACATACGCCGCGTGGTATTCCCGCGCTTCGGCAGGGCCAAGCCACAAATCCCACTTGAGGTTCTCCGGGATCGCCTCTTTGCCCGTCGGCGTGTCGAGGCCTTGCGACCACCATCGACCCGGCCGGTCCGTGATCACGTGGACCTCTCGGACATCGCCGATCGTTCCCGATTGGATCAATTCTACGACCCGCAAATATCCAGGGTGCTCGTGGTTTTGCGTCCCCATCTGTGTGGCGACTTTCTTCTCCGCCGCAAGCTTCGTCATCAGCCGCGCTTCCTCGACCGTATGGGCCAGCGGCTTCTCGCAATACACGTGCAATCCGCGACGCAGCGCGCGAACCGCCGCCGGCGCGTGGTGATGGTCGGGCGTGGCGATGACAACGGCATCGAGATCCTTCTGATCGAGCAGCTCGCGGTAATCGAAATACTTCTTCGCGGCCTTATGACTCGCCGCCGCTCCGTTCAAACGATTCTCATCCACGTCGCATAAGGCGACGATGTTCTCGCTCGCCACACCCGCCAGGTCGCTGGCGCCACGACCGTCGACACCGATCACGCCGATATTCAGCCGTTCGCCGGCTCCCACGACGCGAGCGGCGAAGGACGGCCCGGCGAACCCGGCCAGCACGCCCGCGGAAAGGGATGTCTGCAGAAAACGACGCCGACTGGTTCGGTACGTCATGCAAATTCCTCGTTCTTGGATCTCTCGTCGTGGGGAACGCAAATCGCCTTGTCGGCTCACTCATTCACGAGTTCCATGTCCGTCTCACGGCAACGCGTAACATCCGTTGCCCGCGTACTTCAATCTTCCCTGCTTCACGAGTTCGTTCCAGATTTCGATCGGATATTGATCCGGCGGCGAGATTCCCGTGATCGCCGACCTTTGTCCGGAGCTCATCGGTCCGCGGCCAATCTGCGATTCCTGATCCAGTCGCGTCAACTTCCAGCGCTTCTTGAAAACGTTGTACGCCGACTTCAAGGTTTCGCGCGACGGCGGCTGCTCACCTGGCGCCTGCGTCGGGTCATCCGTGCTCGACAGAGGCGAGCACTGCGAGGGCGGGTTCTGCGGAGTATCTTCAGCCATAAGTTCAATCCTCGGGGAAGCTAGCCCGATTCGATCCGCGATCCTAACCGTCGATCGCTTTCAGCAGCGCCGTCGCGTTCGCAACGCTGCCAGTTTGCTTGAGAAGGTGACGAGCCGTCTTGATGGCGTCGACCCACAATGCCGCGCTCGTCATAGGACTGCCATTGCCCGCCGACTTCGGCTTCCTCGGTCGGCCGTCGCCCGACATGTTGGCCTTGGTCTTCACCATGTAGACCATGTTCGGGCTGACGTCGTGGCCAAACTCTTTCTTGACTGCCCCGGCCACTTGTTTTGCTTTGGCCGTTGGCATTTTCTTCAGAACCGTGCGAATCGCCAAGCTCTTGTTGTTCTTCGGATCGGAACGATCGGCTTTTCCGGTGGTCGGTTTCTTACGTGCCACGTTGCCCTGCCAGTGGTTGGTGGATTTAGTCGAAAACGAAAGCCTATCTTACCATCTCATACTTGTTCCATATACCGGGCGCCACCGGTGCGACTTGCCAGCCGAGCGAAGATACGGGCGTAGGTCGTGGCGATACGGAACCGCAAGATCGGCGGTGGCGATTGGGTCGGCGTTGGTGGCCAAGCTATGCGGACGCGACCAACGGCCAGGAAATCCTCACGTTCAATGGCCGTTCCCGCCAAGTGACCAGCGTCGTGTTCTCGCGGGACCAAGAAAAAGCACTAACTCGCGGCGCTCGTTTTGCGCAAATGCGTGGCGACGAAATCCCAGGCGACAAGCGACAGGAAAATCGCCCCCAAGATCGCCGGGAGGAACGGCGCGTAGGCGAGCAGCGGGGCGGTCCAGTCGGAGTGGCGTTCATCGGTCAAGGCAATGAAATCATTGATGCCGGCGACGATCGGTTCGTGATGGGCGGCGGTCGGGTTCTGCATCGAGTCGAGCATGAACCTGGTAGCGTTGCCATGCCGGTCGGTGAGGACGAGAAAATAGGTGTCGGTCGTGCGGCGATTGCCGGTTCCGGTGCCCGGTTCGAGCACGATGTCTGCTTTGTCGAGGCCGCGAATCGTCGTCGACGCGAACGGGATCAGCGCCAGCATGCGCTGCTCGACGACACAGTCGACTTGCTGGCCGGTGCGCGTACATTCGACGAAGACGAACGGGCACGCCCAGGAAAATCCCACCGCGGCGACGATCAATAGCGAGCAGCCAATCAGCGCCTTGGCATGAACTTTGAGCGGTTTGTGCTGGGACATCGATCTTGTAGCCGTGTTGGGATGCGGGAATTGCAAGCACGGGTGGACGTCGACCGTCATGGTAGCGGAAATTACCTCCGAGCGGGTATGGCGTGGCGCGTAAATCGGCTCCGCATCCGCACCGTACCGGGTGATCAAATGACCCAAAAAGGGTGATTTGCCCTTGTGCCGGCGGCGATTGCCGATAGCCTTGTAGATAGCGGCATTCGCTTCGGACGCCGGGAACCATCGAGGAACAGTATTGTCAATCTATCAATCGGACTCCCGCTGCACGGCGTGTAAGAACTGGGTCACGGTCTACGTCAACGCTACGGACCGACCGACGAAGGACGCTTCGTTCCAGTTTACCTGCGTTTGTCAGCGCGTGGTGGGCGGAACCGGCGGGACATTCGCCGCGGCCCGGCACATCCCGTTCGGGGCGATCGTCGCCGATCTCGTGCCGGCGTGATGTCGCCGCGGTGCTCTGAATCCGCCTGGAACCTGGACCATCTCCTCTGGCGGATAGAAAAATATTGACGGCGTCCTGCCCGCCGACTAGAGTTGGTCCATCTTCTCCAATCTCTAGCGAGCCATTCGTGAACTTGGCGCTCGACCACTGCCGGTCTCGGCTGCTTCTCCGCGTAAGTCCGCGCGGCGCCGCGTTCGCTGTTTCCACGAGTTTTCTTGGCTTCACGTGACCGCGCGTCGCGTAGCGGCGGCGTGACCGTCCGCGAATGACCTCGATCGAAGCGTTCCGCGCGCCGATTCGGGTCCGCCGCGGCGTGGTGTTTCCGCCGCAGCCGAAGGATGTTTCTCCGACCGCGCCGTTCGTCGCACTCGCGATGCCGCCGAAATACGACTCCGAAACTCTCACCACCGTACCGCCAGATTTCACAATGCCCGACAAACCCCACTACGCGATGGCGTTCGATCTGGAGCGTTGCACCGGCTGTCATGCGTGCAGCGTGGCCTGCAAGGTCGAAAACGACGTGCCGCTGGGCAACTTTCGCACGAAGGTTTACTACTACGACCAAGGGAAATATCCCAGCGTGCGGCGGTCGTTCTTGCCGGTCGTTTGCCTGCAGTGCGCCGACGCGCCGTGTCTGAAGGCCTGCCCGACGGAATCGATCACCCGCGGCGAGGACGGCATCGTCCGCATCAACACCAGCACGTGCGAAGGCTACGGCAAGTGCGAGGACGCTTGTCCCTATGACGCGATCTACGTCGATCCGGTGCGGAACATCGCCGACAAGTGCAACTTCTGCGAACATCGGCTGGCCGTCGGCATGGAGCCGGCCTGTGTCGAGACGTGTCCCGGCGAGACGATCGTGTTCGGTGACTTGAACGATCCCGACAGCCGGATATCGCGGTTCCGCGCCAAACATGGCGACACGCTCGTCGTGCTCAAGAACGAAGAGCAAACGCAGCCGCAGGTGCAATATCGCGGCCTCGACCGCGCGCTCGAAAAGAAAATCCCCAAAGGCCGCAACCACGACCCGCGGTCCTACGAAATCGAGAATTGGGCCAAGTTGCAAGCGACATTCGACGGGCTGATGGATAGCGAACGAAACCAACGATAAAGGACGCCCCCATGACCACCAACCGCCGCGAATTCATCAAGGTCGGCATCGCCGCGATGGCGTCGCTCGGCGTCGGCGAATTGATTCGTCTCTCGCCCGGCGAATTGCCCGCCGCCGAGCGATTGCCCACCCGCAAACGTCGCGAAGGAAAGCCCGGCCAGCCGAAAACGCCGCACGACTACAGCAAAGCGACGAAAATAACCAGCGTCTGCCTGAACTGCTCGACCGTCTGCGGCATCGTCGGCTACGTCATCGACGGCAAGCTCGTCAAGCTCGCCGGCAACCCCGAAGACCCGAACAACGAAAAGCATCTCTGCGCCAAAGGCCAGGCAGGCATCTCGACCGTCGACTATCCGGAGCGGCTGCTCTATCCGCTGCGCCGCGTCGGCAAGCGCGGCGAGGGCCTCTGGAAACGGATCACCTGGGAAGACGCCTATCGCGAAATCGCCGACCGGATCGGCAAGTACATCGCCGCCGGCACGCCGGAGCAAGTCGCCGTCCACTACGGCCGTTCGCGCATCTCGGACGTCGTCGACCGCTTTATGTCGGCCGTCGGTTCGCCGGTGGTCATCAATCATCGCGCGCTCTGTTCGCTCAACAAACGGGCGGCCAACTACGCTTCGCTCGGCGACACCGATTGGGAAACCGTCGACGCCGAGCGGACGAAATACCTGCTCAACTTCGGCTCGAACTTCTACGAAGCCCACCAGGGCCATTTGCATTTCCTCCGTCGCGTCGTCCGCGGCCGCTTCGACAACGGGGCGAAGCTGGTGACGTTCGACGTTCGCCTGTCGAACACCGCCGGCCGCAGCGACGAATGGTACGCTCCGTTCCCCGGCACGGAAGGCGCCGTCGCGCTGGCGATGGCCCACGTCATCGTTCGCGAAAATGAAGTGGACCGCGGCTTTCTCGACGACTGGGCGAACCTGTCGATCGCCGAAATCCGCGACATGCTCGCCGAGTACACGCCGGCCTGGGCGGAAAAGACGAGCGGAGTTCCGGCCAAGGACATCGAACGGATCGCCATCGAATTTGCCCGCTGCCGCCCGGTTTGCGCTGCGTTCACCAATCGCGGCAGCCACGCCCATTACAACGGATTCAACAACGACCGTGCCGTCATTTTGCTCAACGCGCTGGTCGGCAGCATCGGCAAGCCCGGCGGCTACTGCTACGGCGAAGCCGACGCCGTCAGCTACCCGCCGCCCGCGCCGGTGCCGCCGAAACTCAAGAAGCGGACCGATCTGGAAGACCCGCCGGAATATCCGCTGTGCAACTTCTGGCAAAAGATGAAGGTCGGCCAGCTTGCCTATGACTACATCCGCGCCAAGCGCGCGCTGGTCCAGGTTTACTTGACGTACACGCTCGCCTCGCCGACCACTTGGCCCGAGGGCCGCACGCTCGCCGTCGAAGTGCTCAAGAGCGAGGAACTGATTCCGTTTCACGCCTGCTCCGACATCGTCTATTCCGAAACGGCCCACTACGCCGACATGATCCTGCCCGACGCGACGTATCTGGAGCGCTGGGGCCTCGACTCGCGCAATAACTATGAGTTGATTCCGTACAAGACGCTCCGCCAGCCGCTCGTCCCGCCGCCGGCCGAATGCGTCAGCTATGCCGACGTATTGATCGAGCTTGGCAAGCGGCTAGGCCCGGACGTGGCGAAATACTTCGACTTCGCCGACCACGAAGCCTACGTCCGCCACCAGTGCCAGAACATCCCGGCCGGCGATGCGGAAAGCGGTTTCGACTACATGAAGAAACATGGCGTGTGGTTCGACGCCTCGCAGCCCAAAGGCTACGAGATCTTCAATCGTCCGCTCTCGGAAAAGAAACTCGCCGACACGCGCACCGACGAGAAAACCGGCGTAATCTACCAAAAAGACGCGCTGGGCAAGGAAACGGCCATCGGCGTGATGATCGCCGGCAGGGCGAGGCAAGGTTTCAAGACGCCCTCGCGCAAATTCGAGATTCACAGCCCGACGGTGATCGAGCAATCGGCCAAGGTACACATCCCCGACGACGGCCTGCCGCGCTACGTACAGATCCCCGCTCACGACCATTTGCCCGCCGACCGCTTCATCCTCACCACATTCAAGTGGAACGTCCACACGCAAGGCCGCACCGCGCCGCAGAAGTTCCTCACCGAGATCGTCCACTACAACCCGCTGTGGATCAACGCGGAAACGGCTCGCCGCCTCGGTATTCGCACGGGCGATCTTGTCGACATCACCACGTATCGCCCCAAGGGCCACACGCACCGCCCCACCGGCGAAGCCCTCGGCACGCTCCGCGTCGCCGTCTTCGTTACCGAAGGCATCCACCCGCGCGTGCTGGCCATGAGCAACAGCCTCGGCCACCGCTACGGCGGCCGCGTCGCCACGGCCAACCGCGGCCCGCGACCCAAGAATCCGTCGTTCGACGAAAAGATCATCGCCGAAGACAGCGACCTCGCCGAAACGCTGTGGTGGGACAAAGAAGACGCCGGCGCGGGCCCCGGCTTCAACGTCAACGCCATCCTGCCGATCCAGCCGTCGCCCGTCACCGGTATGCAGTCGTGGTTCGACACGGTATGCGCGATCCGC
The DNA here is from genome assembly GCA_040901705.1 of Pirellulales bacterium. Lineage (GTDB taxonomy): Bacteria > Planctomycetota > Planctomycetia > Pirellulales > PLA5 > PLA5. The sequence goes on from JBBDYI010000054.1 coordinate 24,828, forward strand.
AAGGTCGAGGCGTAACGCCTCACCCGTGAAACCAGACCGTCGCCTCGGTGCCTCCCTGCACTGCTAACGCTCCAAATCTTCGCGTCCCGAGAAGGTTTTATTCATTGCTTGAAAACACGGAGACACGGAGGAGAAGCGGCGGCGAATTCATCGAGATCGCTTGCGTGATCCCAATCTTATATTCCGTGTCTTGATCCGGCTCATGCATCTTCTCCGTGTCTCTGTGCCTTGTGTTTCAATCCCTCCCCGAAAAACCTGCCTAGGCTGGAGAGATTTGAGGCGTTCGCAGTGCAGTGAAGTGCATGCGGTTTTGCTGGGGCAGCGCGGTTTCGTGTAAGAGTCAGCTTTGCGCAACAGGAATGCCGAGCGTTCCAACCGCACGAAGCGGGCGCAACGCGGCATCTATCCGTTGCGGCGGCAGAAGTCGCGCATGAATTCGGCGAGCTTCCGAGCGCCGTCCATCGGCATGGCGTTGTAGATCGATGCGCGGATGCCGCCGACGCTGCGATGGCCCTTTAGTTCGCACAGGTTTTGCTCGGCGGCCTCGGAGAGGAACCGTTTCTGCACTTCGTCGTTCGGCATGTTGAACGTGACGTTCATCAGCGAGCGGCAGTCCTGCTGCGCGTGGCCGCGATAAAACCCGCCGCTCTCGTCGAGTGCGTCGTAGATCAACCTGGCCTTGGCGCGGTTGACTTCGAGCATCTTTGCCAGGCCGCCGATGTCGTTCTCCAGCCAGCGGGTAATCAACATAAACACATAGATGCCGAAGGTGTTCGGCGTGTTCTGCATCGAGTTCTCTTTGGCGTAGGCGGCATAGTTCAACATGCTCGGCACGCTCTTGGGGGCGCGATCGAGCAGGTCTTCGCGAATGACGACGATCGTTACGCCCGAAGGACCAGCGTTCTTTTGAGCGCAGGCGTAGAAAACTCCGTAGCGATCGATGTCGACTGGACGGTGAAGAAAATCGCTCGAAGCATCGCACACCAGCGGCACGCCGCCGGCGTCGGGGTCGGCTGCGAATTGAACGCCTTGGATCGTTTCGTTCGACGTGATGTGGACGTAGGCGGCGGTCGGGTCGCGAGGGACTTCGCTCCAGGCGGGCAGGCGGTCGTAGTTGGTCGCTTTGCCGCTCCACGTGACGCGGGCTTCGCCTTCGAGGGTGGCTTCCTGAGCGGCCTTTTCGCCCCACGAACCGGAGACGACATACTCCGCCGTCTTGCCGCTGTCGCGCAGCAGGTTCATCGGAATCATCGAAAACTGCAACCGCGCGCCGCCCTGCAGGAACAGCACCTTGTAGTTGTCGCCGATGCCGAGCAGCCGGCGGAGATTGGCTTCCGCCTCGGCAAGGATGGCCAGAAACGCCTTCGAGCGGTGGCTGATTTCGAGGATCGAACTGCCCACGCCGGGCAGGGCGAGCATCTCGCGCTGCACCTGCTCGAGAACCGACAGCGGCAGCACGGCCGGGCCGGGAGAAAAGTTATAGACGCGCTCGGTCATATTAAGGTCTCGGCATGCTTGGCAATCACATGGGGTCGAATGCCCCAATGTATTGCCGACAGAGTCCGCGTCAACGGGCAGAGCAGCGCGGCGCGATTCCCATTCAGTCGGCCAACGCCCGCTCGGCTTCGGCGAACACCATCGCCAGCCGGTTCATCGCTTCCATTGCCGTCTTGCATGATGGGGCGAGGGGGTCGAGGAACACGTCCTCGAATTTCCGCGCGGCGGGGTCGTCCCACTCCGCCTGAACGTCGAGCCAGGCGTTTCGCAGCGAGTCGACCGCCATCTTGAGCTTCGCGGTGCTGGTGCTCAGGTCGCCGATTCTCATTTCCCGCCTCCGTCGGCATCTGGATCGATCTGCGACTTGGCCGCCGGACTCGATGCCGCTTTTGGCTCGCCTACTGCGGCCGATTCTTCGCCGACGCCAGCCGGCGACGGTTCCGATGCCGATGTCGAAGACGATGCCGACGCCGATGAAGTTACGTCGGCATCGCGGGCCATGCCGGTCGCGTCGCCGGAAAGTCCGGAAGTCGACGCTTCGCCAGTCGGTGCTTGCATGGCGACGTAAGCCTCTAGCGCAGTTTGCATCCGCTCGAGCACCGCGATCGACTTGGAATGATCCGTTTCCAGCCAGCCGCCGAGTTGGCCCGCGCGGGCCTGATATTCGGCCGTTTCGTGCTGGACCTTGTTGCGCCAGTGCCGCACGGACTCCAGCTTTTCCTCGGCGCGGCGGAGGCGACGCTTGGACAGGTCGAGCGCTTCCTGCTCTTCGTGACAGGTCTTGCGCTCGCCGTCCATGGCCAGCGCCTGGCAGCGCGCCAGGTCGGCCCGCGCCTCGGCGATTTTTTCCCAGCCGATGCGGACCTGGTTCTGCCAATGCTTGACGCAATCGTGCTCGATCCAATCCAGGTACCGCTGGATGACCATCGCGGCGCCGGCAAGCGAATCGCCCGCCTCGTCGCGAAACTTTTGCATCGCGAGCTTGAAGCGAGCGAGGACGTCGATCGACGTGATGTGGGCGGATTGGGACATGAGAAGGAAGAGGTATTCAGGGGGAAGTATTCAGGAGTCAGTATTCCGGAGAAACGAATCGTCGCCATGTTATCCAACTTCACATCTCACATCTCCCGTCTCCTGTCTCCATTCTCCTGCCTCCTATCACCGCTGCTGCAAGTATTCCTCGACCCGCTCGGCCTTGCGGAGCAAAAACGGAATATGCCGATTCGACAGATCGACGAACTTGGCGATCGTGCGAACGTGGTCCTCGAACTCCTCGGCGAACTTTTGGTTTTCCTGATCGCGCCACGACGTGCCCAGCGCGTGTAATTGGGCGACCAACTGCGTCGTGCGGTCTTGCAGCTCGCCGTTGAACTGCTTGAGCGACAACGCGAAACGCCGCAATTCAGCGGGATCGACGATCGCTTGGGCCATGCGTTCTCTCCTTTGTTCCAAAATGCGCCACTTTGTCACAGACGTTGCATCGCTTGATCGCCCAAACTAGGTCACGGTCGGGCAACGGCGACGCTTTGCGTTTGGATTGCCTTGCTTCACTGCCCTTTGTCCTTTTCCATGTCAGGCGCGAGCATCAAAGCATGAGTGCCGGCGTCGATTTTCTTAACGACATCCGTGTCGTCGTCCGGCGGTTCCTCTTCGCCATTCGCTTTGTCAATGCTATCTCTAAACTGTCCCCTAATCACCAACGGAATCGTGCTTTCAACCAGTACCTTGTAGCAACGAGCAGCATCGTCATAACGAGCGACAACCTGCACTCGCTCGTCCTTCTTCTCGTCGGTGCCGCGAAGAAGCAATCCGCGATACTCCTCTCCCTTGTGTTTGATTACCAAGCTTTTTGTAGAGTGGGGAAAGATGACACGACTCGTGCCGGACCGCGGGCTATCTCGTATGATCTTCGATACATTCGGAACGTCAATCGACACGGTGACGCCCCCTTGATCAGAGCGGCGTAACCTCGCGGTGCCATCCGATGAATCCGCCGATGCGGATATACATCCGAATGACAACACTGCGAACGCAAGGGGCAATGTGATGGGCCGACAAATCAGACTCATCGTCTTCTCCTTCGTGAACACGTGGCTTCGGCACGATTGAGAGACCGCGACACACCCGGCCCCGCCGTCCCCGGTTCCCAGTCCCCAACCTCTAATCCAACTCCCAAGGCCGCCGATACTCGTAATGCAGCATCTCATTGGCCGCCGGACAATTCGTCACCTTCTCTGCTTCGGCGTCCCATTCGAGCCGCTGCTTTAGCGCCAGCGACATGTTGCCCAACAGGCTCATCGTCGTCGAGCGGTGGCCTTCTTCCACGTCGGCGTTGGGCCGCTGGCGGCTTTTGACGCAGTCCAAAAAGTTTCGCGTGTGCAGGTCGGTCCAATCGCCTTCGTCGACGGCCAGCGTTTGCGGCTTCATTCGTGGCTTGCGATCTTGAAACTGTCCGCCGGCGTCTGGCACGACGTCGACACTGTTGTTCTCGACGAAAGCGGTCCCCAGCGTGCCGCGCAACTCCAACTCGCCGCGCAACATCGCCGGCGCGCCGCTGGCTTCGTACTGGCCGAACACTGCCAACCGGCCCGAGGCGAATTCGAATATGGCCTCCATTGTGTCCGGCACCGTGCGATCGTCGTCGACGGCAAACTTTCCGCCCATCGCACAGACCGACGCCGGGGCCACTTCGCCGGTGATCCAGCGGATCGCGTCCAAGTAGTGGATGCCCCAGTTGGCCATCTGCGACGAATACAAATCCCACCAGCGGAATTTGTACGGCGCGATCGTCGCTTGAAATGGCCGCGCCGGACGCGGGCCGAGCCACATGTCCCAATTCAGGCCCGGTGGCGGATCGCCACCGGCGGCGTGGCCAATGCCGGCGGGCGCCATGTTCGAGATGCGATAGGCCCGGCTAACCGTCACCTTGCCCATGCTGCCCGCGGCGACGAATTCGGCCAGCTTGGCGTACAGCCCGGCGGAACGGCGATGCGTGCCGACTTGCACGATCCGCTTCTCCTCGCGGGCGACCTCGACCATCCGCCGCCCTTCGTGGATGGTGATCGACAGCGGCTTTTCGACGTACACGTCCTTGCCCGCGCGGCAGGCGGCGATCATCTGGATCGCGTGCCAATGGTCCGGCGTCGCGATCACCACGGCGTCGAGGTCGCGGCGGTCGAGCACTTTGCGAAAGTCACCGCTCGTTTCCGCTTTAGGGAACTGCATCTTGCCGCGGTCGAGATACGGCTCGAAGGCGTCGCACAGCACGGCCACGTCGGCGTCGGCGTGCTTGACGAAACTGGCGAGCAGTTGAGAGCCGCGATTGCCGACACCGACGAAACCGAGCCGCACCTTGTCGTTGGGACCGATGGCACGTGCGCTCGCCGATTTCGTCACTGTCGCCACGCCAGCCAGAGCCGTCGCGGCCAACGAGCCGGTCGTGAATTCGCGTCGATGGATCATTTTGCCGCCTGCTGTGGAAAGATTGCAAACTCGATTGCGCCTGCCAGCTTCAATTCTAAACCGAGCGGCTTATGCTCCGCCACCGTGGGCACGCGGGCAACCCGGTTTACGCCATTACCATCGAGCCATTGTCATCGAGCCATTTCCATCGAATTGAGCCACGCGGCGCGTGAGGCCGCACATCGGCGAAGACCACCGGGCCGACGTTTTCGATCGCGTGACTTGCCGGCGTACCCGACGTGTCAGCGGGACTCGGCTCTCGCATCTTTCCAAGTCGAGCCGTGCTTCCGTTACAGCAACTCGCGGATCGGTTCCTCTTCGGTAATCACCTTTTGCACGTCGCCCGGAACGCCGCGAGCGAGTCGTAGCTCGCCGACGTCGAACAGCGCGTGCATGACCGTAGCGAACAAGTGGGATGGGCGGTACGCCGTCGTAAGGGCTCGGCTGGCTTGGTTGTCGGACTGGCCAATCACCTGGCCCATCTGCAAACCGCCGCCGAAAAACACCAGCGGCGTCAGTTCGCCGAAATGGTCGCGGCCGCCGTTGTTGTTGATCCGCGGCGTGCGGCCCATTTCACCGGTGACGACCAATAGAATCTTGTCTTCGAGACCCCGCTCGCGAACGTCGTCGATGAACGCCGACACCGCGTGGTCCACTTGCGGGCCAAGCCAGGCGAAACCGCCTAGTCCCTTGGGACTGTTTTCGTTGCTGTGATGATCCCAGCCGCAGTCGCTGACCGTAACGAATCCACAACCCGCTTCGCACAATCGCCGGGCCAGCAACATCTGTTTGCCCAACAGGTTCGATGCCCGCCGCATGTCGAACCAGCGCGAGACGGTTTCTTGATCGAACATGCGGCTCGTGTCGTAGCGGGCGATCGTCCGCGGGTCTTCCTTCGCCAGGTCGAACGCATCCGCGACGCCGCCCGTGATGATGTCGAACGCTTGCTGCCGGTAGCGGTCTGTGGCTTCCAGGCCGGCGGCGTCGGCGTCCCGCTTCAGCCGGTCGAGACGCGTCAGCAGAGACCGCCGATCGTCGAACCGTTCGCGAGGCAGCGTCAACTCCATGTTGCGGGTCAACTGTCCGCCGCCCTGCGGATTGAACGCCCGGTAGCTTTCGCCCAATTCGCCGGGATGCGTGAGCGTCGGCAGTGCGCCCGTTTCGAAGTTGTTCCCCAGTTTCAACGCGGGGTCGATCGCTTCGGGCAACACCAGCACGTTCGTCGGTATCCCGGTGCGCGGATGGTTTGTGCCGGCGACGCGCGAATACATGGCCCCCATCGTGGCCTTGGTCGGATTGTTGCCGCTGGCGACCTCCTGGTAAGTGTGGCCGCCGTTGCCCGACCCGTAAGATCGCACGACCGAAATGCGATCGGCCCGCTGGGCCATTTGCGGGAAGTGAGCACCGAACGTAACGCCCGGATGCTTAGTTGGAACTTCGCCGAAGATCGCGCAAATCTCCGCCGGCGCGGTCATCTTGGGATCGAACGATTCGATGTGCGACGGGCCACCGCTGAGAAACAACAACACGACGGACACGTCGCGCACCTCCGCGCCCGGCGACGCCGCGGCCTCCGCCCGCAGCCGCAACAGATCGGCCAGCGTCAAACCGCCGACGCCGAGCGCCCCGATTCGCAGAAAGTCGCGACTCGAGAAACCGGCACAACAATGAGCCAGGCGATTGTCGGCGATCGAAATCATGAATTGACTCCTTCCGGCATTCGATTGGGCTGCGTTTCAGGTCGAGGATTGAGATCCGCAATCCAAGATCGCGTCGCTCGGCAAGCACGCCCTTCTTCGAAGCGAGATTCTTTTTAACTTACGGCGGCGAATCGCGCGGCACAACAGCGAATGCCGGTGGGACGCCGCTCTATTGTAGTTGAGCAGTTGGTCAGCGTGCGTCGGACACCCGCGCCGCCGGTTCACTCCGCCATCGTAACTATTCGCCGGGCAAGTACGTTTCGTCTTGCAAGACCAACCAAGCTTCCCGTGACGCACCACCGGGCTGCTAATACTGCACGCCTGCGCGGAGTAGAAACGTGGGCGATGGCTGATACCGCGGGTCATTGCTGACGAACTCGATCTCGCGGCCGAAAACGTAGCCGGCTTCGATGCGGCTCCACAGCCCGCCGAGCTTCTTCTTTTCCAGGCCGTACATCAGGCGGTAGTCGCTGAGGATGATGACGTCTTGCCGCCCGTCGGCGCGGCGGATGGAGTACGGCCCGCTGCCAAATTCGGCGGCCACATAGTGCCAGAACTCGGTGCGGCCATCGGCCCACAGGCGGCTGGCGATCTTGGGATACGGAAACAGCAGGTCGAACTGCCAGTCTTCATTGGGTTTGAGAATCAATCCGCCGGCCGGCAGAACGCTGATGTCCTCGCGGTCGAGATACATCGCGCCGAAGACGAACTGCCGCGTCGGCGAAAGATCGTAGATCGCCACGGCATGTCCCGGTGTGCGGAACGCATCGGCGTCGCTTTTCTCGAAATCGGTATGCAGGCCCGGCTCGATGGCGATGGCCAATCGCAGCCGATCGGTCAGCTTCGGCAGCCAGCGGAATTCGATGGAAGTGTCGTACAGTCTGGCGGGCAGATCCGGCGACGTTGGCCCATCGAGATAGCGGACCATGAACTTCGGCGTGATCAACATCGGCCACTCGGTCGTCGGCAGCGGAACGCCGAACGAGGCCAGCGCTTCGAGGTCGCTGAAGCCGACGTCCGTGTCGTCGAACGACGGAATCCACGTACCGGTGAAGCCGACCTTTTGAAAGAAGCCGCTCTTGAAGTCGGGTATCCGCTCGATGCCGCGCGAGTCGCCCGCGCCTGTGATCAAGTCGTGGTACAGCACGTCGTCGCCGAACGGGACTTCGCTGCTGAATATCGCGTCGCCGCCGAACGGCTCGGCGTAGACGGGCGTGGCCTCGATCGAGCCGACGGCCGGTCCGGTGACTGAACTGACGTCGCCCGGAGCTTCCCAAACCGGCAGCGCCGTCGGGGGCGATTCGACCATCCTCGGCGTTGCTCCCGTGGCGATGGGCGAAAACGTCGGCGCCGCGAGCGGCGAGCCGCCGACAGGAGGTAATCGTTGCAGGCCTTGAGCGCAGGCGGCCCCGACATTCGCCAGCGTGATCCAAACGCCGACGCTCGCCAGCAAGACCGCTCGCATTGTCGACGTGTAAGCACCGCCCACGGTTTGTCAACCTCCGCTTCTCTGCTGTTAAGCCACGAACGTGTTACCGTCGCTTATCGCTTGTCCCGAAACCGAATTCTGTAGGAGGCGAATCCTTTCGCCGAAAGCACTGGCGAGCGATTCTTTCGGCTAAAGGATTCGCCTCCTACAGTTCTGGAATAGGCACTTAAGCCTCGAACCTCTCAAAACCGAATGCCGCCGCGAAATAGAAATGTTTCCGGCAAATTGAACTCGCTCGGCACCTCGCTGCGATAGATGATCTCGCGCTCGAAGGCATAGCCGATTTCGAAGTATCCGACGTAGGCTCGCCGCGCCGGCGGCAAGTTGCCGTCGACGTTCTGCGTCGGCTTGAATTCCAGGCCCAGCATGACGCGAATGTCGTTGATGTCGATCTGATCGTCCATGCCTGCGACCGCGGGATCGGTATCGGCAGATCGCTCGATGGTCCACGAACCGCCGCCGTATTCGCCGGTCGCGTAAATCCACCACTCGGTGTTCGTCCAAGCGGTCATCAGATACCGCGACAACTTCGGCTTGGGGAACAAGAACTCCAAGCGGTTTTTCTCGTTCGGCGTCCAGATCAGGCCGCCGGCCGGCAAGAGCTTGACGTTGAGCCGATCGAGATAGACGGCGCCGAGCGCCAGTTGCCACGCCGGCGACAACCGAACGAAACCCAGCCCGCGGCCCTGAATTCGAATGCTATGCGAATTGATCGCGTCGAACGACGAATAAATGCCGGGACGTATGGCCAGTTCCATGCCGAACACTTCGTTGAACTGCGGCCGCCACGTGACGTCGAGGTAAGCGTCGTAAGCCTGCGCCGGCAAGTCGGCGGGATACGAATCGGGAAACGTCGGACCGTCCCACAAATGCAATCCGAAGCCGGGCGAAACGTACAGCGGATTTTTTGGATTCGGAAAGATTGGCAACGCAAACGTGACGGCAATGTCGGTGTCGTTTTGGTCGAGGTCGGTGCCGTCGTCGCCGGCCAGCCAGGTATGTTCGAGCGTGATGCCCTGAATGAACTTCGTGTATTGCGAGATGCCTCCGTCCGGCGTGTTGTAATAGTTCGTGCCGCCGGGATAGGGATTGCTGTACGGCGCGGGCGGAAAGACCGACGACGGACCCTGAGCAAAACGCGGGTCGACTCCGGTGTAAGAGCCGTAGCCCGGCGGCGGCGCATAGGCCGGCGTCGCGCCGGGCGGCACAGAGAAGATTCCGCCTCCGGCGCCGGCCGGCGGCGCAGCATAGGGCGGCGCTGCGTAGGGTGGAGCGGCATAACCGGGTGCGTAGCCGGGCGGATAGGTTGGTGCGGTCGGCAACGTGGGCGCGGCAAGCGGCGCGGCCGGCTGAGCCATCGGCAACTGAACGCGCGGAGCCGTCTGCGCCGCGGCGCGCACGGCGAGCGCGGCCACGACCAGACACGCTACGACGGAGCGTTTTCCGAGAAATGTCAAAACGAGCCTCAAGTGAAACGAGGCGTTCGGCCGATGAGAAAGGATTTTTCGCGCGGCAGTAGTTACCAAAGTCACGGTCGTCGCGTCAAGTCCAACCCGGCGGAAGAGCGGAAGTCGCACTTCGCGAGTTGCGTTTGATTGTGTCGAAGAATAAGGAGGGAGGTGGGCTGCAGGGCGATTGCACATAAGTTGTTTGCCCAGCAGGACTTCCTGGAGATACCCGTCGCTCGCCGGCGGCGACTACGTGTTGGCGCAAGGAGACAATCACCGCATTCGGTTTCGGAACAAGCACTTCTTAGTTTCGCCGAGAAATAGGATGCGATTGCCGCGGCGTTCTACCGAGGACCGGCCGTGGCGACCTAAACCTTTGTGCCACTTCGTGTAGGGAACGACGATCGGCGGCTTCGTCGTTATTGGGCCGACTGTATCGTCGCCCGGCGGGGTGGTGCGTCACGCGCCGCCGGGCGCTTCTCGCTGCTCGTTCGTATTGCGGTCGATGGTGTAGCCACGGCGACTTGCCCAAACCTCGGTGAATTCTGCGCCGAGAAAGAACGCTTGGGCCGTGTAGTAGATCCAGACCAGCGCGACGACGATCGAGCCTGCCGCGCCGTAGGCCGAGCCGACTTCCGCGGTGCGAATGTAATAGCCCACGCACAGCTTGCCGACGGTGAACAGCACGGCGGTGGCGACTCCGCCGACTAGGGCCACGCGCCAGCGGATGTCGACGTCCGGTAGCCACTTGAACACACAGGCGACGGCCAGCGCGACCACGACGAACGACGGCGCGAAATCGAGAACGGTCAAGAACGACCCGGCCTGCGGAACCGCGTCGCCCGCGAGACGGATGACCGCCGTAGTGAGCGCGGAGAGGATGAACGACACGATGATCACCAACCCGACGAGGGCAACCATCGCGATGGCGAGCAACCGCCCGACGAGCGTGTCTCGCCAGGAGGACGCGGCGCGATCGACGTTCCAAACGTGGTTGAGCGTCCGCCGCAACTGCCCGAACAACGCCGAGGCGCTGATGGCGGCGACTGATAGCGCGAGCCAGGCGCTCCAGGACGACTTCGGCGCGCCCTCCATCGAGTCCATCACGACCTTGGCGACGTCGGACACTTCGCCGCCGAAGTCGCGGGCGATTGCCGCGGCGATCTGATCGCGCGTTTCGCCTTTGTCGAGAAACAGCCCGGCGACGAAGACGAGCGTGAAGAGCAACGGCGCCATCGCCAGGACGGAATGAAACGCCAGCGCAGCGCCCCAGTGCAGGCAATCGTCCTTCCACCATTGTTTGGCGACGTCGAGCCAGAAGTTGCCGGACGCCGATTGCACCGCGGCGGACGGGATTCGGCCGCCCGTCGAACCGTCTTTTCCAGCGTTGGTCGTTGGCATGTGGTCCTGCATCTTCGCGGGGAGTCGGCTCGCACGGTCGCAGCCATCCGGGACGCCTCACGAATTGTAGCAGGTCGCGTGCAAAGCGAATTCGGTGCGAGAGGCAACGTTTGCATCTGGCATCAGCTCTTGGTGATCGCCTCGTCCAGATTCAAGACCAGATTCGCGACCATCGCCCAGGCGGCGACTTGTCGCGCGTCGAGGCCGTCGCGCGGTTTGGACTCGCCGACGTGAATCAGTTTCTTGGCCGCTTCTTCGTCGGCCGTGAACGTTGCCAGATGCGTGCGAAACGTGTCGAGCAGCACGGCCGTTTCGGCTTCGTTCGGCATGCGGCCGGTCGCCAGGCGGAACAGATACGCCGCTCGGGCATCGTCCGGCGTATCGCTTTCCAGCAGCACGCGCTCCGCCAGACGCCGCGATGCCTCGACGAACTGCTCGTCGTTCATCAGCGCCAGCGCCGCCAGCGGCGTGTTGGTGCGCGAGCGGCGAACCGTGCAGGTCTCTCGCGACGGCGCGTCGAGCGTGCTCATCACCGGCGGCGGCGCGGTCCGCTTCCAGAACGTGTACATGCTGCGGCGGTACAAGGCTGCGCCGTCGTCGCGTTCGAAGTTCTTGGTGTTGCTGTCCGAATAGCCGACCGCCTCCCAGATGCCCGGCGGCTGATAGGTTTTCACGCTTGGCCCGCCGATGGTCGAGCCGAGCAGTCCGCTGGCGAACAGGGCGGTGTCGCGAACCATTTCCGCGTCCATGCGGAATCGCGGCCCGCGGGCGAGCAACCGATTCTTCGGGTCGCGTTCGAACTGGGACTTCGCGATCTTCGACGACTGTTGATACGTCGCCGACATGACGATCAGCTTCTGCATCCGCTTGACGTCCCAGCCGCTCTCGCGAAATTCGACGGCCAGCCAATCCAGCAACTCCGGATGCGACGGCTGCGTTCCCTGCGTGCCGAAATCCTCGGCGGTCTCGACCAGACCGATGCCGAAATAACGCTGCCACATCCGATTGACCGTCACGCGGGCCGTCAGCGGATGTTCCGGCGAGAGCAGCCAGCGGGCCAAGTCGAGCCGCGTCGGCGATTGGCCTTCTGCGACGGCCAGTGGCGGCAACATCGACGGCGTGTTGCGAGTTACTTCCTCGCCCGGCTTATCGTACTGGCCACGATGCAACACGTGGGCTGGACGGGGCTTGGCGGCGTCCTTCCAGACCAGCGAGATCGGCAGCGAATTCTCCATTTCGGTTCTTCGCTTGCGGAGCTTGGCCAACTCGTCGCGGGCCTCGACGATTTGCTTTTCTTGGGAGATCGTGGTGCGGTAATGCTCGCGAAGCCTGGTTTGTTGATCGCCGTTGCGTTTGTCCGCGTCGATGGCGACGATCTTGGCGATTTCTGGCGGGAGCTTCGCCTCGTTGAGCTGCGGAATCGACTCTCTCGCCGTGACCGAAAGCCGAACGCGGCCGAACTGGTGCTGGGCGAATACCGACTCGTGCCGCAGGCGAACCTTAATGGTCGTCGCCGCGTCGCCGTCGCCAATCGGCTTGTCGGTCAGGAAAATCGCCAAGCGGTTCTCGCGCCGCAGATGTCCGCCGATCGCCCAGCCCGTGCCCGCGTTGCCGTCGATGGCATTGGCGATCTTGAAATCGCCGTCGGGCTGTTCGTAGTCGGCCCAGGCGCGGACGAACTTGATCCGCTCGAACTTGTCCGGTGCGGCGGCGGTGGCGACTTCGGCCTCGAACTCGTTGAGCACGACGTTGCCGTTGGCGCTGCGGCCTGCGCCGCCTTCGGTCAGCGACGGATCTGTCAGCCCTTCCAAACGGACGGCCGAAAAGCGGCCAGCCGGCAGCGCGGCGGTGATTTCGTAGACTTCGCGGGCCGAGTTCTCGCCGCTCGCCAGAATCGAATCGTCTTCGAGCTTCGACAGCGTCGCGCCGCCCTGCGATGTGAACGTCTGCGGAGCGAGCGAGATCCACGTCGCGTCGCCTTTTTCGTTCGACCGCAGACTGGCTTCCCACTCGGCTTGGGCGCGGTCGACTTCGGGACTGGCGGCCGCGAGCGAGCTGGCCAACTCGCCGATTCGCCGATCGACGGCGGTCATTTCCTCACGCTGTTCGTCGCTGGCGACTTTTATCACCGGCGCGGTGTTCTTGGCGTTGCCGTCCATCACCGGCCCGTCGAGGCTGTTGAAGAACGCCGAGAGTTGATAGAAGTCCTTGGCTCGGATCGGATCGAACTTGTGATCGTGACACACCGCGCAGCCCAGGGTCAGGCCCATCCAAACGGTGCCGACGGTCGACACCCGGTCGTTCGTGTAATGAATCAGATATTCGGCTTCGAGCGCGCCGCCCTCGCTGGTCGTCACGTTGCAGCGGTTGAAGCCGGTCGCCACGATCTGATCAGTCGTCGCGTCGGGCAGCAAATCGCCGGCGAGCTGTTCGGTGGTGAATCGATCGAACGGCATGTTGTCGTTCAGTGCGCGAATGACCCAATCGCGATACGGCCACATCTCGCGATAGTTGTCCAGATGCAAGCCATGCGTGTCGCCGTAGCGGGCCGCGTCGAGCCAGTAGCGGGCCATGTGCTCGCCGTAGCGCGGCGATTCGAGCAACCGGTCGACCAGCCGCGGGAAGGCTTCGTCCGACGTGTCGGCCACGAAGGCGTCGATTTCCTGCGGCGTCGGCGGCAATCCGGTGAGGTCGTAGGTCACGCGGCGAATCAGCGTCACTTTGTCCGCTCGCTCGGCAGGCTTGAGACCTTCTTTTTCCAGCCGCGCCAGCACGAACCGGTCGATCTCATTCAACGGCCAAGCCGCGTCGGCCACTTCGGGCAGCGGCGGCCGCTGGGGCGCGACGAACGACCAATGTTGATCCCACCTGGCCCCTTGCTCGATCCATTTTTTGACGGTGGCGATTTGCTCCGGCGTCAGCTTCTTCTCGAAATCTTCCGGCGGCATGCGATCGGCCGGGTCCGATGCCGAGATTTTTTGGAATATCAAACTCTTATCGGCATCGCCGGGCGCGATGACGACGTCGCCTGCCTCGGTCTTCGCAAACAGACCGTCGCGCGTATCGAGCCGCAGATCGGCCTCGCGCGATTTTTCGTCCAGGCCGTGGCAATGGAAGCAGTTTTCGGCGAGCAGCGGCCGAATCTGCCGGCTGAAGTTGACCTGTTCGTCGTCGGCCCGGACCGTCGCGGCCAGAGCGACCATGGCAGCCAGAATTCCACAGAGTAAATACGTGGAGCGTTTCATCGTTTCAGGCTCCTCGGTGAGTGAGTTGCGACGCGCCGCGTGAAAGCGACACGAATGGGTTGGCGGGGTCGTGGGGCGGGAACGCCGAGCCGCCTCGACCAACATACGCGGCAAACGCCGCAACGGCGGTCGCGACTCGACTGCCTCTATTCTAACCGACGCCGCCGAACGTCGTCACCGGGAAACTCTCCGCGACGGCATGGCAAACCGGCGTCGCGCCGCCTATTTGTCGCGTGCGTTTTCGCGCGGCGGCGGCGCTTCGGTCGGTTCGATTTCGCCGCGGAGGAGTTTTCCGCCCATGCCGGTGAGCCAGAGATAATGGTCCGTCGGCAATCCCTCGTAGGTCAGAAACCGGCTCTCGCCCACCGGTGGGTCGTTCGTGCATTTGAAGATCGCGGTCCCCTCGTCCACCTCGTCGAACATTGCCTGATAGATCATCGTTGCGCCGAGTTTTTTGGCCTCGGCGTACTGCGTCCAGAGGAATTGACCCTTGAGCCGCGGTATCTGATCGAGCGGGGCGTCGCGGCGGAGGTTGTGCCAACTGAAGCCCGGAAACGCCACCGGCAGATACTCCTTGCCGTGCTCGCGGCACCAGGCGATGTCGGCCTTCCAGCGCCGCTGGGCGTGATCCGCCGCCGTCTTGGGCGAGATGTATCGGCCCACCGTCCACGGACTGACGATGTCGGCCGCCAGCACCACGTCGTGCAGCCGCTCGTCGCGCACGCTGTCGGCGTCGAGCGTTCGCCAGCCGGTCGGCACGCCGATCATCACCGTCGCGCCGCCGTACTTCGCGTCGTCTTTGAGGAACCGCACCAACTCCAGGCATTCGTCGAGCGTGTACGACCGGTCGTCGTTGAAGCCGATGCCCCACACGGCCACGACCGGCTTGCCGTTCTCGTGCAGGTACGCTTTGTCCTTCTCATCGTGGGCAATCTTCATCCGGTCGACGAGCAGTTTCCAATCGTCGATGACGCGTTGCATTTGCCCGCCGCGGAGGCCGGACAGATCGTACATCACGGCATACGCGCGGCCGTGGCGATTGGCGGCGTCGCGGCAATGCGCGAGCACCGTGTTGCAGTGCCGCAGATTCTTCGCGCCGAACGTCTCGACGGCGAACCGCTGCACGAACACGCCGTCGATGCCGTATTGCTGCATCCATTCAAAGTGGCGAGCGACCGTTTTGGGATGAATCGAGCTGAACACCTGGGCCGCGCTGCCGTCGGCGTGGCGGAAAGCCGTGGCGAACTTCTCGTCGTCGTCGAGTTCGCTCAGGTCGGGCCAAAGATCGATCGTACACGCCCCCGGCTCGAATCGTCCGCCGTGGCCATAATGCGTCCAGCCGCGGCCGGAGCCGTCGCCCTCGGCGGTGAACCAGCCCTGATAGCCGCACATTACTTTGCCCTGGAGGCTCGACGCATCGACGCCGGAGCGCGACTTGCCGGCGAACGGCTTCATGTCGGCGATCACTTCCTCGCGAGTCTGCGAGAAGGTCGGCGGCGACCACACGACGACGAGCAGGCACGTTGCACAAACGAAGGCAAGCGCGCCGCGGATGTTGAAGCGGTTGAGAGTGCTGACGACCGTCATTCGTTTTTAGTCCTTGATATACGCCAGCACCAGCGCGATGTCCGCCGGCGTGATGCCGCTGATTCGGCTGGCTTGGGCGAGGCTCACCGGGCGAATCTTTTGCAGCTTTTCGCGGGCTTCCATGCGAAGCTGCCGAATCGAGAGATAGTCGAACGCCGCTGGAATGCGCTTTTCCGCCAGCCGGCGTTGACGGTCGACTTCCAGCGATTGCCGGGCCACGTAGCCGGCGTATTTCACGTCGTAGACCACTTGCCGAGCAACGTCGGCGGACACGTCGGCCAAAGCTGGTGCGGCGTCCGCAATATGATCCCACGTCGTTTCGCTTTGGCGCAGCCACTTGAGCAACGTCGTGTCGCCGTGCCGCGTCACTTCGAGAATGGCCAGCGCCGCCGCGATGCCGGCCTCTTTGGCTTGCACACGGTTGAAACGCTGTTCGTCGGCCAGTCCGAGTTCATGCGCCTTCGCCGTTAGTCGCCGGTCGGCGTTGTCTTGCCGCAGCGACAATCGAAATTCCGCCCGCGACGTGAACATGCGGTACGGCTCGTCGACACCCTTGGTGACCAGGTCGTCGATCAATACGCCGATGTAGGCTTCGTCGCGCTGCAGCACGAGTGGCGATTTTCCGGCCAGCGCCAGAGCCGCGTTCGCTCCGGCGATCAATCCTTGCGCCCCCGCTTCTTCGTAGCCCGTGGTGCCGTTAAGTTGCCCGGCGAAGTACAGCCCGGCGACGGATTTCGTTTCCAGCGTCGGCTGCAACTGGTCCGGCGGGGCATAGTCGTACTCGACCGCATAGCCGTAGCGCATGATTTGCGCGTTTTCCAGACCCGGTATCAGCCGAAACATCGCGTCCTGCACGTCGCGCGGCAGGCTCGTCGACACGCCGTTGACGTACACTTCGCGCGTGTGGCGGCCTTCCGGTTCGAGAAACAACTGGTGCTTGTCCTTGTCCGCGAACCGCACCACCTTGTCTTCGATCGACGGGCAATACCGCGGCCCGCTCGACTGAATCTGGCCCGAGTACATCGGCGCGCGGGCCAGATTCGCGCGGATCAACTCGTGGACTTGCTCGTTTGTGTACGCGATCCAGCAGGGCAACTGCTCGACGTCGAGTCGGTCGTGCAAGTATGAGAACGGCTGCGGATCGTCGTCGCCGGGCTGAAGCTCCGCGCGATCGTAGTCGATCGTCCGGCCGTTGAGCCGCGGCGGCGTGCCAGTCTTGAACCGAGCGAGTTTAAACCCAAGCCGGGCGAGCGCAGCGCTGATGCCGGTCGTCGTGCCTTCGCCCGCACGTCCCCCGGCCGTTTTATTCTCGCCGGTGTGCATGATCGCAGAGAGGAAGGTGCCGGTGGTCAGCACGACGGCGCTCGCGCGATATTCCGCGCCGCCGGCCACAGAGACACCTACGACGCGACCGTGCAACGTGCGGTTCGAGCCGTTATGGCTAGCGGATTCCACCAGCAGATCGACGACGATCTCTTGCCGCAGATCGACCTGCGGCTGTTCCTCGATGATCCGCTTGATTTCGTGCTGATACTCCTTCTTGTCGGCCTGCGCACGCGGGCTGTGCATCGCCGGGCCTTTGCGGCGGTTGAGCATGCGGAACTGAATGCCGGTGCGGTCAATCGCCAGGCCCATCGCTCCGCCGAGGGCGTCGATCTCGCGGACGATTTGCCCCTTGGCCACGCCGCCGATGGCCGGATTGCAGCTCATCTGGCCAACCGTGTCGAGATTCGTGGTGAGCAGCGCCACGCGCGCGCCGATGCGTGCCGCGGCCAGCGCCGCTTCCGTTCCAGCGTGCCCGGCGCCGACAACGATGACGTCGTAGTCGTAAACCGGGGCTGGAGGCTGGGGACTGGGGGCTGGGGCGGACATGCTGGGCGCGGGGTTCGGGGCGCGGGGTTTGGGGCTACTTGTTATTGCCTTTGGCGGGACCGTCGATCGTTTGTAGCGGGAAATCTTTCGACGGCGCGTGTTGCTCGTGCATGATCCGCTCGATCGTGGCGACGATGTCCGGATGCTGGCTCGCCATGTTCTTCGACTCGCCCGGATCGGCGGCGAGATCGTATAGCTGCGTCTCGACCTTGCCCTTGGCGAGGTTGCGGCGGATGCCTTTCCAGTTTTTCCAGCGCACCGCTTGCTGACCGGTGTACGACGGAAACTCCCAATACAGATAGTCGCGCTGCGGCGGCGTCTTGCCGGCGAAAACTCCGGCGAGACTCGTCCCGTCGACGCCCGCGGGCGCTTCCGCGCCGGCCACTTCACACAGCGTCGGCATCCAATCGTAACCGGCGCAGGGAAATTTGCTTTCGCTGTTGGCGGCGATCTTTCCCGGCCAGCGAACGACCAGCGGCACGCGAATGCCCCCTTCGTACAAGCTTCCCTTAAGCCCGCGAAACGGCCCGGCCGACTCGAAGAACGCCGAGTCCGAACCGCCGAGCCGATCGTAGGTTGGCCCATTGTCGCTGGTGAAGATGACCAGCGTCTGCTCGTCGATACCGTGCTGCTTGAGCCGATCGAGAATCCGGCCGACCGTGCGGTCGAGCCGCGTGATCATCGCCGCATAGCCGGCGCGCGGATGCGGATGCGGCAAATAGCCCTTGCCGCCTTCGTACGCCGGATCGTCCCACTTGTCCTTGTACTCGGCGAGCGAATCCTCCGGCACTTGGATCGCCAGATGCGGAATCGCCGCGGCCAGATACAAGAAAAACGGCCCGGCCTTGTGCTTGTCGATGAACGTCAACGCCTCGCGCTCGAACAGATCGTGCGAATACTGCTTGCCGGTCAAGCCGCGATCATTCCCTGCGAGCATTTCCCGCTTGTCGTTGCGATACAAGTACGCCGGATAATGATTGTGGGCATGCCGCTGGCAATTGTAGCCGTAGAAGAAGTCGAAGCCCTGGGCGAGCGGATCGCCGCTACTGCCCGGCGGACCGAGACCCCATTTGCCGATCGCCGCTGTAGCATAACCTCGCGATTTCAGAACTTCGCCGATCGTCGTTTCGCCGTCGGAGAGCGGATGTTGCCCTTCCGGCTGCACCTCGCGATTGTCGCGGACGAACGCATGCCCGGCGTGCTTGCCGGTCATCAACATGCACCGAGACGGCGCGCAAACCGCGCTGGCCGCGTAATAGTCGGTCAGTCGCATCCCTTCCGCGGCCATCCGGTCGATGTTCGGCGTGCGGATTTTCTTCTGGCCGAAGCAGCCGAGTTCGCCGTAGCCGAGGTCGTCGGCGTAGATGAACACGATGTTGGGCGCACGGGATTTTTCACGCGTCGTATCTCTGGCCTTATCTGCCCCGACCGCGCTTGCCGTGACGCCAATCATCAGCACCGCGAACGCCGCCGCAACGACGCGCACCGTCGCCACGATGAAACCACTCCGCCAATTCGTCGA
The DNA here is from genome assembly GCA_040901705.1 of Pirellulales bacterium. Lineage (GTDB taxonomy): Bacteria > Planctomycetota > Planctomycetia > Pirellulales > PLA5 > PLA5. The sequence goes on from JBBDYI010000054.1 coordinate 44,051, forward strand.
TCCCGCCGCAAGTCGCATGGCGATCGTTCCTGAAAGTTGGGCCGAAACTGGGCAATCTAGCAAAAGCAGACGAGATCATCGCGACGGGCGTTCGGCTGCAACACCAGTATCGTTCCCACGCCAAGGCCGGTCAACGCAACGCCAATCCACCGCCAATCCACCGCCAATCCACCGCCAATCCACCACACCGTGCCGCGCATCTTACCCGCCTTGCGACGCAGTTCGCCCGCGTCGCCCTGGTTCGCATCGGCCGTCGCCATTCCGGCGCGAAATGATTATTCCTGCACCGCCCGAGCGGCCGAATAACCATTTAAGGCGACGCCACCGGCGGATTTTGCCGTATCGGCACAAACCACCGACCGCCGCCGCGACACGCAGAGCGCGCGATCGCTCCGCCGCTACATCACGCCATCAGCTCATCCGTCGGAGGCGCGACGCCGATGATTCGACCGCTGCAAATCGTGCTCGCTTCGACGCTTGCCGCCGCCGCAATTGTCGCCGCCCCGCCCCACGCCCGCGCCGCCGAAGACGCCACCAAAGCCAGCACCAGCGCCGCCGCCCGCGCCGACGCGGTCAAGGCGATACCGCTCGACCAACTCGACGCCCAATCGCGGGCAACGGTCAGCGACGTCGTCAAAAAGGCCGGCGTCTTTCGCCGCATGCCGATCTCGGTCGTCGATTGCGATCCGAACCTCTACCTGTTTCTCGTCCGCAACCCGGAAGTTGTCGTCAACATCTGGCAGGCGATGAACGTCACCACGGTCTCGACCGAGCGGGTCAAGCCGGGCGTGTACCGAGCCACCGACGGCGCGGGCACGGCCTGCAACATCCAATTCGTCCACAGCAGCCCCGACACCCACGTCATCCTCGCCGACGGGGCGTACTCCGGCCCGCTGTTTTTGCGTCCGGTCAAGGCCCGCTGCGTGCTCGTGCTCAAGTCGGCCTACGTCAAAGAAACCGACGGCCGGCACTACGTCACCAGCCGCATGGACACGTTCATCGATCTCGACAGCGTGGGCCTGGAACTGTTCGCCAAAACGGTCCAGCCTCTGGTGGGCAAAGCCGCCGACCACAACTTCACCGAAACGTCCGGATTCTTCGGCACCCTCTCCCGAGCCGCCGAACGCAACAGCCCCGGCATCCAACGCCTGTCCGCGAAGCTGACCAAGATCGACCCCAAAGTCCGCGACGAATTCCTCAAACACACGGCGGCCGTCGCGCAAGTCGCGCAAGCCGCCGACCAGTCGCAAGGCGAAACGGTGATCATCTCCGACGTCACCCCCAATCGCGACCAAACGCCCAAAGGCACGCCGATCAAGCAAGCGGCGGCCAACATGCCGCCGGTGCAGCGGTAGTTGCCGATTGGTCCTTTCTTCGATTCTCTCTTCGCTGGCCCAACTCTGGGGGCCACTGCTGGGCAAGCCATCTATGGTGCCCGGCACTCGGTACTCGGTACTCGGTGCCGACCAACTGACACCCCGACCAAAATGTGATAAAAAA